>CANJPY010000054.1 GCA_947476255.1 Chthoniobacteraceae bacterium
AGTCTGTTGAGGCACGGAGAGGAGGTTGGCCATCCCCGAAAATGCCCTAACCGAGCATCAATCAGGAAACAGCCGCGCCCTCAAGGTGGTGCACTTTGAACCTAACCGATTTCGAACATTGGTGGTGCACTTTGAGTGTTCACTGACACTTAAGCATCTCTCCTAATCGCATCTGATGCCGGTGGTGGCTCGCCAATGATGGCTCGTATTCGGGCGGGTTGATCTCGCAAAGCCTCGACCAACCCGACCCGAATCCGAGCCATCTGTAGTCCATCTGCCATCCTAAACACCCAAGCACGCGAGCTTCGGCCCCCGGGAAGCTCGCCGCCACGCTTCCCGGGAGCCTCAGTGCACGACAAGCTCGCCCCCCACAGGGGGGATTAATGGTGGCTATGCCACCCTCGCAACCAAGCACATCACCCGCAAGCGGCCCCTGGACGCTCGCAAGCTCGCAACCAAGCACAACACCCGCAAGCGGCAGCACGAGGCGGCTCCGTTCCGTGCTCTTGCCCCCACGCGTGCAGCACGCCAGTTGTGGGTGCGTGCCCCTCACTCCGCCGCCACCCAAGCACGCCAGCCGCAAGCGGTACCACGATGCGGCTCCACTCCGCTCACTAGCCCCGAGCCAGACAAGCCGGCATCGGCGCGTTCCCCTCGTTCCGCCGCAAGACCAAGCACGCAAGCCGCAAGCGGATCTCACAACGCTCGCAAGCTCGCAGCCAAGCATGCCACCCTCTGACGGATTCAAAAACACTGAAGACAGCTCACAAGTGCCCCTGTCTGTAGTGTACTCGTGAGCGCTGAGGACTTTGGTTTGATAGGCACGGTTCGGGGGGAAGCCAAGAACACATATTGGCTTCGCCATGGCTTTGGATCCGGCTCCGCCGGTAGAGATGGAGGGCAAGCCCTTGGGAAGCTTTGGGCTCCGCCCAAAGCGTACGCACTCTAAGGGTAAACCCGTATTAGCACCTGCGAAAATCCACTAGAAGGGAAGGTCCGCCGCTGCTTGTCCTGGCTTGTTTGCGCCGCGTCATGCATCAGCGCCCACGCTTTCACCGGACGTGTAAAGCCATCTCCATGAGTGTTTTATATGCCAAAACACTTCAAACCTTCCCCACTCGAAATCCGTAGCAATAGTGAAGGGAGATGTTTCTCCCCGAGTCGGTTACAACATAAAAAGCCCATTAAAGGAACCCGAGGTATGAACACGCAGGACATCATCAGCAACGAACAAGTCAGCAGTCTCGAACGCATCGCCGCCATCGTCGCCAAATCCGGCATGGGCGGTTTCAAAACTCCAGAGCAGGCCACCGTCGCCATGCTTCTCGCCCTCGCCGAGGGCATCCCCCTGGGCCGCATCATCCACGAATACCACGTCATCAACGGCCGTTTGTCACTCCGCAGCGAGTGTATGCTCGCCCGTTTCCAGAGGGCGGGGGGGATCATCAAATACATCGAGCACAGTGACGTCTGTGTCAGCGTCACCGCTTCCCATCCCAAGGGCGGCGCCCTCACCGTCACCTGGACCCTTGAGCGGGCACGCAAAGCCGGCCTCACCAGCAATCCCACCTGGCAGAAACACCCCGCCGCCATGCTCACCGCGCGCGCCATCGCCGAAGCCGTCCGCGCAGTCTACCCAGCCTGCCTCTCAGGCATCATCACCGAGGACGAGGCCGTTGAGATCACCCCTTCATTCACACCCGCGCCCACGCGCGAGCCAATCGCCGATGTTGTCGCTCGCCACGGTAACGGGGCTCACCAGCTCCCAAACGAACTGGAACCCGTCACAGATGAACCCGCGACCGTACCAGAACCGCACGAATACAACATCGACCGCATCAACGACACAGCCACCACAGGTGGATTATCCACACGCCGCACCCGTAAATCCAAACCCTCACCCACTCTCGATTCCAGCGAGGCACTCGCCTCTGAAATCACAAAGCGCATGGCAGAACTCAACGTCCCCGAACCAGTCATCCCTGCCCACGTTGCCAAACAACCCCAACACAAAGACGACGACACCAACGACTACGCCGAAGCACCAGAGGCCCCGGAACCCAAACCGCCAGTCCCATACACACCGCGTTACGCGAACTCTAAATCCCCCATCGCCGACGGTCCGCTCTCCGAAATCCTCGCCCCATTCAACGAGCAGGACGTCAACGCCTTCATGATCTCCCGCGGCCTGCTCCACAAGGGCCAAACGCACCGGGACGCTCAACCCTACGTCGTCGACCGCATCCGCAATCAATGGGAATCGTTTGTGACCAAAGGCAACTTCCGTCCCGCAACCCCCTCCTCAGCAATGGCCTAGCACTAAACCAGCGCACCACCCCGCGCTTCCTTTTTTATGCGCGACTACATGCTCGAAGACCCCGCGGCCGATATGGACGAACCGCCAATCTGCCCCGAGTGCGGCGAATTCATGGAAACCCAAACCGACGCCTCCTGGGACGAAGATTCAAGCCGCCTCGTTTTCGACGGCTCCTCCTCCTCCTGCCCAAACGCAGACTGCCCCTCACACTCCATCCCCCCAACCACTCCCCACACAGACCCGCACACAGGCCCCGCGCCCTTCTAACCCTATGATCATGCACCAAATCACGCTCTCGCCCGACGCCCCCGCCGCTACCATCCCCTACGGCCAAGGCCTCATCCGAATCGTCGCCGAGCCCCCCGACACCCTGGCGCTCAATCACGCCGCCATCAACGTCCACAAACTCAACCCCGAAATGCGCGTCCGAAAATACATCCTCACCGAGGAACTTTCGGTGACCATGTACGACGGCTCCCTGTATTTCACCATCGAAGACGCTCTCGCCCAGAACGCTACCGTGTCCTGGACTACCACCTACGGCTATCACAACATCAAATCCGCTCTCGCCAACGCTGAAGCCGTCGCCTCCATGACCGACCCCGACGGCGCCCGCAAAATCATATGCCGCATCAAAATCAACCGCGACATCCAACTCCGCGAATGCTCCCTCGCCGACGCACACGACACCATCCGAGAAACCATCGACCGCCTCAATGACGAGGCCGCCGAAAAAGCCAAACTCGCCAAACGCTGACCCTGCCCCCCTTCTCTCCCCGCCCTCCCTAGCCTCCGGCTAGGGAGGGTTTCTTTTTGCCCCTACAGCACAACCCATAGCCGGTATGTCCAAAACAATTTCTTTTCAACACATGGACAACGGCGAACAAATCCAAGCGCACCTCACCGAGCCTCGAACCAAGGATCAGGCGCCCCTCGCGCGCGATACTGCGCGAAATCGCCGTGAGCCTCAGACTTTTTTTGCACTTTTTCCGGCCCCCCTCAGCCACACCAACGGTGATGAACCCTGAGGTAAACCTGATGGAACCCTGATGGAACCGATGGAACCCGTGGAACCTCACTTTTGCAAAGTCCCATCACTTAACTCGTTCAAGATCAGTACATATTTTAAGAAGATGGAACCATGGAGAAGATATACCCATTTGTATTGGCAGAACTATACGCCTCCAAGTCCGCCCCCCAGACTAATGTTCGAGTTCTACTCCATGGTTCCATCTTTTCCCCAAACTGAACCCAGCCTGCACTTTAAGTGATAGAACCCCTCCGCAAAACAGGTCCCATCGAGGTTTTTAAGGTACCATCATCCCCTTTTCCGGGTGGGCCACACTCCATCCACAAACCGCCGCTCGATTAAGAAATGCGCCTAGCCGATCCCATCCAATATGAACCCGAACCCTCACATCCGTCCCCAATTCAAACCCGATTCATACCCCGACAGCGGTGTTATCAGAAATCCTCCAAACCACAGAGAACCTCACCGCTGGATCGCAGTGTCAAAACGCCTTCACCTTCCCCGTAATTCCTCAAATCCAAAAACACGACTTCAGACAATTTATGCAACTTACTTTAACCAACAACGAGTGTGAGGGTATTGACCGAGCCGCCTCTTGGACCGTTGCTGCCGGCTTCGGCGGCTTCAAAAACCCCGAGCAAGCCAAACTCGTCATGCTCCTTGCGCTCAGCCAGGGCGAACACATCGGCCGAGCCGTCCACGACTACCACGTCATCAACGGCAAACTCGTCCTCAAGTCCGAGTCCATGCTCTCCCGCTTCCAGCACTCCGGAGGCACGATCCGTTACACGCAGTACACGGACGAAGCGGTGACCGTTGAAGCGACGCACCCCGCCGGGGGCACCCTCGCAGTCACCTGGGACATCGCCCAAGCCAAACGCGCAGGGCTTCTTGGCAACCAAGTCTGGGCCAAACACCCGCGCGCCATGCTTAAAGCACGCGCCGTCACGGAAGCAGTGCGCGCTCTCTACCCAGCCTGCCTCACCGGAGTCATGACCGCTGAGGAAGCCATCGAGATTCAGGCTGTGCCTGTTCAGGCTGTGTCCGCGCCGGAGGCAGAAACACACGAAGTGTGCGAAGCGTCTGTTTTCGATCAACTTGACCAGCTTTTCTTCGAATCCGACCATCTGGAAATCAACGACTTCCTCATGCGCCGCGGCAAAATCTCACAGCCCCAAACCTACCGGGACCTCGACCCCGCCTACGCCAAACTCATCCTCAAAAATCCCGAACGCTTCTTCGACGCCATCGAAAAACACGTCACGGAAAACGCCTCCGCACGCCCCGCACTTGCAGCCCCTAACAACTAACCCCACGGGGCGCACCTCATATGATCACTCGTTCTAAACCCATCGCCGACAACATCGGAGAAGCCTCATTTTCCACGCGTGCCGAAATCCCGGACGGCGTCCACATCGCCAAAATCCTCACCGCCGATGAAACCCAAACCCTCACAGGCATCCCCTACCTCGACCTGAAACTGGAAATCGCCGGGCACGAAAACGACAAACGCATCTACACCAAAATCTGGCTCTCCAACGGCAAGGGCAACGACGACCGCAACTATGATGCGCTGCTCTCCTGCGGCCACATTCCAGACCACGCCGGCGCCCTCCCTGACCCCGCCGCTGAATTGTTCGTACACCGCGCCTGCAGGGTTCGCATCGGCACCAACAAACGCGGGTACAAAGACGTGATGTTTTGGATCGCACCCAAGGTGGAAAAAACCACCCCCACCCAGGCGCCTACGCCACTGGTGGCCACGCCTCAAGCCATCACGCACGACGTTCTCGCAAAACACACCTCTGCTTCCAACGGCTCCAGGCCCCCATTCAAACGCAACGCCACTGGTGGCCCCACACGTTCCGCGCCCCCGCAAACTGTCGACGACGACGACATCCCATTCTAGCCCACTAGTGGGTTTCTGCTTCCAGGCCACCCGGCGGCAGAAAACACCCGAAGGGTATGCCGCTACGTGACTGTGCCGCTACGTGTCTGTGACACCTCCGACCACCCCCGGAGTCGTTTTCACTCAACTTTCCTTATGAACGACTTCCACAACGACATTCTCCCGCTCTGGGAGCTCAGCCTGCAACTTGGGGTCAAACACCGTGGCGCTGCCACGCCCCGCGCGAAATGGCTGGAGCGCGCACGCTCCCTGGCCCGCCAGATCGCCGCAGCCCAGGGCTGGGTCACTGTAGACTGCATCCGATCCCACTTGGCCCCACCCCAAGACGGCGACCCCCGCATCATGGGCGCCATTCTGCACCGCTCCGAATTCGAGTGCGTGCGCTACATCCAATCCACCCGGTCCGAAAGCCACAAACGCCCCATCGGCGTCTTCGTCCTCAAAAAATGAACTCCATCGCAACCTGCAAGCAACGTCTCCCACTCCCCGAACTCCTCGTCCGCCTCGGCCTCTTTGACCAGGCCCCCAAAGCCGGCAACCACAAATGCCCCCTGCATCACGAGCGCAACGGTGCCTCCTTCGGCATGGACCCAAAAAATGAAGGCTGGGTCTGGATTTGCCGCGGCAAATGCGCCACCGGCGGCGACGAACTCTCGCTCCTCGAAACATTCCTCGGCCTCGACACCAAAGCCGCCATCCGCGCCTACGAACACCTCGCTGGAATCGGTGGCCTAGCCAGCTTTAGCCCCCCTTGTGGGGGCGCCAACGCTTTCAGTCCCGCTTACCACAGGCCTCTCATTCCCAATCCGGCCCCAGTGATCCTCAAACCCATGCCGATCGAACTACCCCACGACCTCCACAAGGGCTCCTTCGAAGAATGCGCCACCGTCTCACAACTCCGTGCTGTCCCGGTTGAAACCACATTGCTCATGAGCAAAGCCGGACTGCTCGCGTTCGCCAAAGTCGCAGGCTTCCACTCATGGATCGTGCTGGATGACACCCGGCTTATTGCAGAAGCCCGCCGCATGGACGGCGCGCTCTACCCGCAATGGGGCAGCCTTGCAGAACGCAAGACACACACCCTCAAAGGCTCCCACAAAAGTTGGCCCTTGGGACTCACCCAAGGCACCGGTCCCATCCTGCTCGTTGAAGGCTCGGGCGATTTCGTCGCCGCAAATTACTTCTGTGCTTTCACCCACCGCACGCCTTCCCCATGGACTCCGGTGGCCATGCTGGGCGCGAGCATCAAGCAACTCGACCCCGAAGCGGCAGAACTGTTTGCCGGACGCCATGTTCGTATTGTTCCGCATGTCGATGCGGCGGGAAAAAAAGCTGCGACGCAATGGGCCAATCTCCTCACAAAACAAAACTGCGATGTCGACGGCTTCGATCTGTCTGGTCTCACCAAAACCGACGGCAACCCAGTCAAAGACCTGAACGATGCCACCTCGTTCACTGCCACCCATGGCGACGCACTCAGGCAACTCTTCTCCCCTACAGGGGGTATACTATGAGCGAGCGCATTTTCCGCTTCGACAACACACCACCCACTCCACCTCCCGATCCAGCCTCGGACCAAACCCAATACACACTCAATTCCCGCGACAGCCCTCAAACGTTATCGTCGTTTTACTTCCGAAAAAAACACCTCAACTTTCTCCAACAATATCCTGACGGCACCATCGTGCGCTTGAGCCGCGAAGACGTTGTCTCCGTGCTCAAGGCGGAATGCGCCTTCGACGCCCAACGCAACCTCGACCAGTTTTTCTACAACCTGCGACACTCCAATGCCGTCGATTACGACGGACCACTGCCAGGCTACCGGCTCGGCCTCCATCACAGCAATGGCCAAGCCCTGTTTTGTTCCTCCGCTGCACAACCCGTCAAAGCGCACTCTTCGCAGCCTCCGCCCCCCGGAGGGGAATTGAATCCGGCTGTGCCGGCTTCACCCGCGCCCTCCGAAACAGGATGGCCAATCATCGCCGAACTCCTCAAACGCCTCCTTGTCACCCCCGAGTCCGGCGACCTCCAGCGGCTCACGCTTCTCGCCCATCTGAAGGTTGCGCACGCCACACTCTTGCGGTGCCTCGCCGAACCCAACGCCACCGAAACACCCACCAATGTGTCACCCACAAAACGAAACGTACGCCCCCAACAAGCAATGGCCCTCTGCGGACCCGTCGCCAGTGGCAAAACATTTCTGTTCGAACAAATCATCGCCCCCATTCTAGGCAACCGCATCGTCGATGTTTACAAAGCCTTCTGTGCGTCCTCCGAAGGTTTCACAGGCGAGCTCCTCAACGGAGAGGTCTGGAAAATCGACGACCACGCCGGCTCCACGCGCCCCGAGACCCGCCGCACATTCAGTGCAAACATCAAATCCTATCTGTTCTCGGGCAACGTGAGCATTCATCCCAAAAAACTCACCCCCATGACCTTAACTCCGTACGGCCGCCTCTTTATCATCTGCAACGATGAGGACAAGGACATGCTCATCCTTCCGGACATTACAAACGACCTGCTCGATAAAATGATCGTCCTGCGAACCCTCTCCGCCCAGTCCCCCATGCCCAGTGACACAGACGAAGAACGCGAAGCCTACCAGACCACGGTCCAGGCCGAGCTCCCCCACCTCATCGCCGCCCTCGAAGCCTGGGAAATCCCAGAATTCATGCGCGCCGCCCGCACAGGTGTCGCCAGTTACCACAACCCCGTAATTGTTCGAAAACTCGAAACCCTCCATCCCGAGGTCCTTCTCATTGAGATGATTCACCAAGCCATCGACGACGAGACTCTCATCCAGCCCCCGGAAACACTATGGCAGGGAACTGCTACCGACCTCCACCGAACACTCACCAATTCCGCCAGCCTGTCCTTCGCCCGGTCCGCGTCCGAACTGCTATCGAGCCCCAAAGCCACAGGTATGTACCTGGGCAAAATCACGGAGGCCTCCGAACATTTCGAGCACCGCTACCAGCTCTGTGTCCGCCACGGCCCGCATCGCCGCGGCATCCGCACCTACCTCATCCACGCTACAAGCGCCCCAGCCGAGACTCCGCTGCTATGACCCAGAAACTCTACACACCCGAGCAGGTGGCAGAATACCTCGGCATCTCTGTCTACACAGTATCCGGACTGATCCGCAGCAAACAACTCGGCTGCTGCCGGGTTGCCGGCGTCAAACGCATCACTGAAGGACAACTCGAACAGTACCTCAAGCTCGCAGCATCCCGTCCGCCCCGCAAACATCGTCGCCTCCCTCCGATCCCCGACGATCTCGGTCCTGTATGGCAGCAACTCTCAGACATGGCGCTTAAGCACCAACCGCTCCTCGCCCCATTCATGGCAGAGGCCACGCTGTTAGGCATCAACAAGCAGGCGCTGACCGCCACGGTAAACGCGCACACGACAGGCGCGGCTGAAGCGCTCAACGTCAAGCCGAACAGGCTCGCTCTGCAGAGGCACCTCCGCAACCTGTTTTGTTACAAACTCCAGCTTTGCGTAACCCGCTTATAATCAGAACGCGTCTTTTGCAAACTGCTGCGCAAGTGCGACTAGACAAGAGTCGACAAAAACACCCCGAAAAACACCCTAAAACCCACGTTTTTGACTCAAATTCGCCTAAATTCCAGAAAATAGGCGATCCCCTTATTTCCAGTAAAAACATCCCTTAATCGTTGATTATAAGGGCTAAAGAGCGGTGAGGGAGGGATTCGAACCCTCGGTACCTTTAAAGGGTACGGCGCTTTAGCAAAGCGCTGCTTTCGACCACTCAGCCACCTCACCTCTGTGGTCCTATTACGAATCAACTTCGACGGCGGGTCAACCGAGAAAACCGAGAAAATAAGCGGCCTGCCAAAAGGCTTGCAACCTTACTTTCTGCGCCTCTGGTTTACACTAGATACCCCCCACCCTTGAGCAGCTTTTACGCTCATTGTAACATCAGCGCCCTCATAAGTTTCTACCGATCCCTAAGGTTTTTCTCCCTGCGTGAAAGCCCCCATCGCGATATCGCCGCGCGGATTCACTCTGACGGCTGAGGCGCCAGCAGGACCTTGCCTTCCCTCGCCCCCCTGCGGTCCGATTTCACCCGCAGGGCCCTGTGGTCCCTGCAAACCTGCGGGACCCGGAAGGCCTTCACGGCCAGTCTGTCCAGTCTGTCCAGTCTTGCCAAGAGGTCCCTGTGGTCCCTGTGGTCCCTGTGGTCCCGGAGGCCCAGTCAGCCCAGGACTCCCCTCAACGCTGCTCAAAATCTCCAATACCGCGTGAGAACCCTCCAGCATTTCCTTGGCCTGGAGGATAACCGCCAGCGAATTATCCGCCGCGATGAGGGCTATCCCGTTATTGGAAACGCTTCCATCAACCCAGTCGCGGACGAGTTCAGTAACATCGAAATTCACCCACTTCAGAGAATCAGTGACTTTGGCACTGGCATAAGCCGCACCAGTTTCCGGATTCTGGAGCAGTGCGGGCGCGATCGAATCACTCAGGAGCGACTCTTTCCAAGGTTGTTTAACCGCAAAAACCTGCATTGTACCGGGCGTCAAAACGCGATTGACGAAAACCGAGAGCGTTGCTTTTGCGACGCCTGACCACATGACTTTTGGAGGGAGAGCCGGCCCAAGTTCAAACTGCAGCCACGTTCGTTTGCGCGCATTGATCCGTCCTTCGACATAAAGGCCCCCCAAGGGGCTCATTACTGACCTGGAAAGAGCCGGAGCAGCACAAGTGCACGTATCTTGGGAAAGGACGGCCCGTGCGCCGTGCATATCGGGAGCTAAAAGTCCTGTCCCGAGAATGTAATACAATGCTTTGTCGTATAGTTTCATAAGTATATTCCCCTCAACTTAGTCCTTCCTGTAATGACCACCATTCACCCTGGGAGAAAGTGGTCCGAAAAAAGCTGCACAGCCATACATGCAGGTGAATTTTTTCTGCTGCAGCACTTTGCATCGCAGAATTCCCTGGCACGTCTCTGCATCCACAATGCTTCCACTCCTGAGGCAATCCGTCACGATGCGCTACGATGCGCTACGATGCGCTACGAACAGCGACATGTGCCGGCCACAATGTCTCCCTCCTGACTACGCAATTCGAGCCACAATGGATTTCTAGAAGTCGGCGAGAAACCACTCCGACGATGTCAATCAGGGTTTACTCCGCCCGTTTTAAAAAACAAAAGCCCTGCCCTGGCTCGCTTTCCGGAGATTTATGATATATCAACAATCGCCCAAGCGTTACGCTCCGCTCTTCAACCCAAGAGCTCGACGGATCTCGCCGTAAAATGCGAACCTCAATAAATCGGTTTCCAAAGTATGAGTGACGTTCCATTTTTTTTGGCCTGTAAGCGATTTCGGCAAACCTCACCTGCGCTTAAGGTTTGCTCGAGGATAAAAACCGCCATCGTCTTTTTCGGAAGGCTGATTCTCGTGCTTGGAATTTGTTCCCCTGCCGCGGCTGAGTCCGGCTCCAGCCACGATTACATCCCTGATCCTTTGAGCGTACAGAGGTTTGGGAACGGATACCGTTACACGCAGAAGGGCTGGACAGTCGTGCACATTGAAGGTTCACCGTATGAGAGAGGCGTTCAGCACGGCCGTTTGCTCGCGCCGGAAATCGCAGGATATGTGCGATGCCTCTCTAGCTTTAATGGATTTAAGTCGCCGACGGATTCGTGGAATTACACACGTCAACTCACGGGCGTTCTTATGTTGAGAGGCTACCCTGAAGAACTCCTTGCAGAAATGCAGGGCATTGCCGACGGAGCCTCTGAGGCTGGCGCGCGGGTGGATGGGCGTCGGCTGGATGTTACAGATATTGCGGCGATAAATGCGGCAAACGAGCTTGATCTCCTCAGGGATGGAATGAAAGCAACCCCCACAGGGACAGAGGGCATTCGCGCTCCGGAAGGCAGCCTTTTACGGAACGCCGCCAAACCACCAAAGCGCGCACATCCCACCCGTTGCAGCGCGTTTGCGGCAACCGGTGCTGCGACTGCAGACGGAAAGATCGTCGTGGGCCACATCACCATGTACGACCTCTATCCTGCGGGTTTTTATAATGTCTGGCTGGAGGTAAAACCAGAGAACGGATACCGCTTCGTGATGCAGACCACTCCCGGAGGCATACACAGCGGGATGGATTTTGTGGTGAATGAAGCCGGGATTGTCTTGAGTGAAACGACCATTCAACAAACCTCTGTCACCGCTTCTGGCTACCCTCTCGCCGCGCGAATCCGCAGAGCATCTCAGTATGGAGACAGCATAGAAAAAGCCTCGGAAATTTTATCGGAAAACGGGAACGGGCTTTGTAGCACTGAGTGGATTCTTGCGGACATCAACCGCAATGAAATCGCCCTGCTGACCCTGGGCACGAAGGAACACATTCTCCACCGCAGTAGTCGCAATGAATGGATTGGGGGCACGGAAGGATTTTATTGGAGCTGTAACAACGCAAAAGACATGGCTGTGCGGCTCGAAACCATTCCTGGAATCAAGGGAAGGCCCTCGCCCGTGGCGGTTTTTGAACCCAGCAAACGAGACGCTCTCTGGGTCCAGATGTACCACCGGCACAAAGGCCGCATTAACGAATCCTTTGCACAGGAAGTGCTAACCACCCCCGCCCTAGTATCTGCATTCAGTGTGGATGCGGTTTATACAACAACGGACCTTGCACGCAGATTTGATATTATCGCGTCCTTCGGGCCGCCAGTAGGAGGCGTGCGAAACCCATCGCTCGCGGAGAGGATGCGTTTTCCTGAAATCCGCCCCCTTGTGAGCCATCCTTGGACGAAGATTAGAGCTGATTGGCGCCCCGATTCTGGGGGCAAAAATCCAGTGCAGGCTGTGGATTTGGAGGATCCCAGAAACCCATCCCATAAAGAGCTTCCAGCGAGTCAGCCTAAAGAACCAGACCTTGAGACACAGGCGGCCTGGCACGGCACCCTTCTGCCCGCAGCGGAATCCGACATGTGGCTGCCCATAGCCTTCGCTCATTTTGAAAAAATTGTCGCCCTCGAAAATGCACTCAAAAAAAAGGCGGGGTCTAAGACGTTTGATCCAGAACACGAGGAAGAAATTGGTTTGGAACTCAATTATTACCGCTCTTTATACACACTCGGCTCCCTAGCGGGAACGGACAAGGCGCTAGACAACTTCCAAGAAAGCGTAGCGGACGAAAACTGGTACAAGATCATCCAAGGAAAGGGTGTCTTATTGCTCCACAGCCTGCGGGGTTTGCTGGGCAAGGAAGTTTTCGACCACCTGATGGATCAATTCGGAACTCGGTATGCAGGCCAACGTGTGAGTACCGAAGAATTCATGACATTTATCGAAAAAGAAACAGGGCGTCATGTTCGGAATTTTTGCAAGGGCTGGCTGAAGGAAACGGGATTAACTCAAGTGCGCCTGCTTGGCGCAACCCTGCGCAGGAGCACGCAGGGGTGGACCACGGCAGTGAAGCTGGAGAGGGATAAGGCAGGAGGCGCCCCCCTCCTACCCGTGACTCTGGAAACCGAAGACGGCGAAGAAGCGACGCGCTTGCTTGTCCTCGAGAAAAACTACGAAACACTCGAAATACAGACTCAGGGACGTCCAATACGGGTCGTTTTGGACAAATACGGAACCGCCTCATGTGCTGCCACACACAATCCGTTTACCATTCTGACATTTGACACTGAACTCGAGCGCACCCTGATCGTCTACGGAACAGCCGACGAGAAAACCGCGAATCAGGAAGCGGCGCGCCTCCTACAACAGTCGCTCCGGCGCCGTGAGCACAACATAAGCGTTCCGATTTTTTCCGACGCCGATATCACCGAAGAGAACTTGCGCACTCATCACATTGTCCTCATCGGTAGACCCGGATGCAATGCAGTGACGGATCGTTGGAGCAAATCCTTTCCTGTTAGATTTGGCACGGCATCGTTCGAAATCAGGAACGAACATTTTGCGCATCCCGATAGCGCTGTTGTCTGCGCGGCAACCAACCCCTTGAACCGTCGGTTTTCGACCGTTTGTCTAGCCGGCTTAAGCTGCGAAGGGACAATGCGCGTGGTTCCCTCTTTTGAAGAGGAAAACTTCATCTACGCACAGGTTGTGGTATTTCCACATGGCCGCGAGGCCCAAGGGTTCACCCTGCCAGCGCCAGAGGGAATCAGAGAGCTCCGGTAAGTTTCTGGCGGCGGCGGAGAAGCCTCTTTTGAAGAAGACGTTTACGCGTGCACTGTGGGCCCGGCAACGAGCCCGGCATCAGGCGGTCCGACAGCCTATCACTAGAATGATGTTCGCCCACAAAGATTGGTCCGCCGTTTGGATCGTGAGCACATGGTCCGGGGAGTTCACAGCATCATAAAACTCCCACTTCTGAATGGGCTCCAATGAGAGAGAGAGCTGCGCTTCCGCAAGTTCTGCACGGTACTGAGCCCACACAGGCGGTTCGCCACTCTGCGCGTAAGAGTCATCGGCTGGGATCCCCATGGTGTGCACCGCGTCCACGACAACAGCGCTCAGAATAGCCCGCAGGACTTGGGTGCAGTTCACCACCCCTGGTGAAAGCGCGAGACTGACCACCTCAGCATTCGGCCCTTTTTTGCTGGAAGCCGGATAATTACCATCGGCGATGAGTATCTTCGCATGGTGGCCGGCCCGGGCTAACACCTCAGTGATTTTGGGATGAAGCAGTTGGTGTTTTAGCATAATAAAGAAGGAGATGGGTGCCCTCAGGCGGTCAGTGCTCTGAAACTCTCGATGGTACGCTGGGCCGCCGACTTGGAGTCAGGAAAGGGAAATACCTCTGCGGAGAGGTATCCGGAGTAATTGATTTTCTTTAAGGACTCGACAATTGGCAGCGCCGAAGTGTGGCCATAGCCAAGCGCGCGCCGGTTGGAATCCGCAAAGTGCAAATGCCCGAGGGAAGCCCCCAAGCCCACGAGTGTCGCGGACAGATCTTCCTCTTCAATGTTCATGTGGAAAAGATCGGCCAGAATTCTCACCTCGCCGGCCAGGCTGCGCTCCGCCAAAAACTGGGCGGCGTCTAGTTGTCTGTTGAAAAGATTGGTTTCGTACCGATTTAACGGCTCATAAAGAAATACAACGCCAGCGGCAACGGCCGCGTTTGCGGCGTCTGAAAGGCCCTCCGTGAGCCATTCTAGAGCTTGCTCCCTCTCGACCCCGGGCTCGACCCGCCCCTGCATGGAGCCCAAAATGGCTGGTGCACCAAGCGCACCAGCCTGCCGCACCACCGCTACGATAAATTCGCGTGCCATCCGGCGAATCTCCACCTCGGGATGGCATAAATGGAGACGGTGTTTGACCCATCCAGCACCAGTGCCAACGGCCGCCACCGGGAGATCATGGCGCTGAACAAGAGCGCCCACCGCCTTGACGTCCAGGGCACTGGGTTCGGGAGGGAAAATTTCGATACCATCGAATCCGAACGACGAGGCCTGGGCAAAAGCGTCCTCCAACCCGTCCCAAAACACAAACGGACCGCCGACTGCTTCTGGCACCAAGGATACTGTGACTGCTGATTTCATAAAGGACTGCTAAGTTTCGCGTAAAAGGAGCGCTCCAAGCCAAGATCACATGGTTTTAAGAAATCTCGATATTGGAGTATCAGAGGGACAGGTGAAAGCATGCTCGGGGTTTCGCAAATAATGCAAGCCATCGGCAAACCCCATCGCACGGCCGAAGCTCGCGAAGGTTTACATGGAGCTGTTCCGTCTATTCCGCGCGCACGGATTCGAAGTTCGCCGCTTGGAAAGAAGAACGTTCTGTGGCAGACTCTGGCTGCTTCTGAGTATACGCCATGAAATCAACGCAATTTCCCACACCTTGGCAGCGCAAGACAATCTGGAGCGCCTTGACGGCTCTTGCGGTTGTTGGCATCGGCTCAATCAGCGTTGGTCTCATCTGGCTCGCCATGCTGGTGCTTGGATTTCTGCAGCCCATTTTGATTCCATTCGCGGTAGCCGGAGTGCTTGCCTACCTGATGGAACCGGTAGTTTCAAAACTGGCGGAGTGGCGCATTCCAAGGAAGGCATCCGTTCTGAGCGTTTTCGCCGTTGTCTTTGCCCTTCTCCTATGGGGGTCTTTCTGGCTGATTCCCGTCATTTCCCGCCAGACAGTCAATCTCTACAACAAGGCGGATCAATACACCCAGACAACGCGCAATTACATAAAGACTTTCGCGCTGTCAGTACGCCAGCGCTACGGAGTGGATGTGCTGCCCGCTCTCACGGACCCTGCAGAAGAGGAGGCCGCAGCATCTCCAAACAAGGAGTCGCCCCCCCCCTCTCCTAAGCCTGCGACCACGGGAGACTTCGCTGCCAAGCCAATTCCCAAGACCATCAGCTCCCTGGAGGAACTCCTCGATGTCAACCAGATCCTGCGGGGGGACTGGCTCAAAACAGCGCTTGTCACCCTCGCGAACAACTCTTTGCACATGGTGCGATCCAGTGTGGGCGGAGTCGTCAGCGTTGTAGGTTTCCTCATCTCGCTGATCATCATCCCCGTCTACCTCTTTTATTTCTTGATCGACGCACGGCACATCGCCGAATCCTGGCAGGACTACTTGCCGCTCAAAAACTCTGAATTTAAAACGGAACTTGTTTCGACTCTCACAGAGATCAACGGCTACGTGATCGCATTTTTCCGAGGTCAACTTCTTGTCAGCGTGATCAATGGCGTCTCCACTGCCATTGGGCTCATGATTGTGGGCCTGGACTTCGGTCTTCTGATCGGACTGGTTTTGTGCGTCCTTGGACTGATTCCTTACCTCGGTATTCTCATCTGTTGGATCCCCGCGGTCATTATTGCATCCGTCCAAGGCGGAGTCGGTTCATTCGTCCCGCACGAACCCGCGTGGTTGTTTCCGGTCGTTGTAACCGGCATTTTTATACTGGTGCAAAAAATCGACAGTTTTTACATCACGCCCATGGTCGTGGAGAAACGCGTGGGACTGCATCCGATGACGGTCATCGCGTCACTGTTCATGTGGAGCCTTTTACTTGGGGGCATTCTAGGAACCATTCTCGCGGTGCCTCTGACGGCTACCCTCAAGGTGCTTTTGCGCCGCTACGCATGGGAACGCAGTCTTTTACGGATTACAAATCAGCCACCAGCGGCAGAACCCGAGCCGTCTCAATCCTGACGAATCCCCTTCCCCCGCCCCGGGAAAGTTCTGCGAAATCTCAGGCACTGCAGGCAAGATTGCCTGTCTCTCCGTGATAGCCACCCTCCTGCGCCCAACAGATGGCGTAGCGCACCAATTCCTGAGAAGAAGCGATGCCGAGTTTCTGTTTGATATTGGAGCGGTGTGCCTCGACGGTTTTCATGCTAATGCTCAACCGCTCGCCGATACTTCTGGTGCTCTGGGCACTGCCCACGAGGGCTAGGATTTCAAGTTCGCGGTCTGAGAGGCGCGCTTCGGGAAGGGAATTATCTGCGCCGTTTTTTCCGGCGAAAATCTCGAGAATCAAGGAGCTCATACGTTCACTGACCACAACCCTGCCCTTGAATACATCTCGAATCCCATTCGCCAATCGCGCCACCGGCTCGCTTTTCATAAGGTACCCCCGGGCCCCAGCGCGAAGCACGCGAGGCGCGTAGTGCGGTTCGTCATGCATGGAGAGCACCAGAATCGGCAGTTTTGCGTACATGGCTCGGATGTCTTTAATGAGCTCAAGCCCCCCTTTCCCAGGAAGATTTAGATCGGAAAGAACCAGATCAGGCTTATTGTGTTCAACCATGTGCATGGCTTCCCTGGGGTCAGCAGCCTCGGCGCACACCATCATATCGGGCTGGGCATTGATGTACTGCGCCAACCCCATCCGCATAAAAGGGTGATCATCAACAAGCAAAATACGCCGACGCTCGGTTTCGAAATTGGAAAAAGTCTGCATATAAATTTATTTTCTAAGGAGATCACTCAGAACATCGTAGTTCCCTGCCGTAACAGCCTTGTTTTCCCCTGCGTTCATGCACAAATCTTATCGCGGACGATTGGCTCCATCGCCCACTGGTCTTCTCCACGCCGGCCATGCGGCCACATTTTTGAGGGCCGCTGAAATTGCAAAAAGGCATTCAGGCACACTAATTTACAGAAACGACGACCTGGACTTCACCCGGTGCAAACCTCATTTTCACGAGGCCGCAATCCAGGATCTACGCTGGCTTGGATTGTCTTGGCAGGAAGGCCCCGACGTGGGCGGAGCCTTTTCTCCCTACTCACAAAGTGAACGCCGCTTTCTATACCTCACCGCCCTCGACGTCCTGCGGAAGGCGGCCCTCATCTACCCTTGCATGTGTTCACGGCGTGATGTCGCGTCCGCTTTAAGCGCCCCCCATGCCATTGATGATGAACCTTTTTATTCCGGCAGTTGCAGACCCGTCGCAGCGGTCGTCTTTGAGCACAATCCTCTTTTGAACTGGCGCTTCCGCATCAGTCCCCCAGAACACATTGAGTTTAAGGATGGCCGCCTGGGCAAGCAATGCGCCGTTGCCGGAAAGGACTTCGGAGACTTTCTTGTCTGGCGCAAGGACGGAGTTCCATCCTACCAACTAGCTTGCGCCGTTGATGATGCATTAATGGAAATCACGGAGGTCGTCAGAGGGGAGGATTTGGTAGCGAGCACCTTCAGGCAGATCCTTCTTTTTCGCGCCCTGGGCTACGATGTACCCGCGTTCTACCACACGCCGCTCCTCACGGACTCCACAGGAAAACGCTTGGCAAAAAGAAACGACGCCATTTCGCTTCAGACACTCCGCGAACAAGGCTACTCCCCAGACGCAATCCGAGTCTTGATTAACGAAAGGTTACAAACCTGAGCGAGCGGAATACAACCCGAAGCCCAAAATGCGCCACGGCAAGCCGTTCTGAAGCGGCTTATGCGGGCTCCGCTCCTAAAGGGACTCCAATTCCAGCGCCGCTTTTCGGGCGGCATCATAAACCAACTGCAAAGGGCAGCCATGCTCCAAAGCTAATGCCTTGCAGGACTCAAACTCAGGAGCAATCTGCAAAAGAGCGTCTCCCCGATATCCGCGTTTGACGGAAACCACTCCAAAGCGGGTCTGAACCTCTACGAAATCACGCCTCAACTTCCAGCGCGTCAGCTCGCTCATCCGCAACCCGAAGGCACTTGTATGCGTGAAGACGAGGTCCGCGAGTCTTTTTACAGAGGACTCCTCCGCTAGGACGGCCAGAAGCATGCCAGGGCGCTGCTTTTTCATCTGCACGGGCGTCACCCACACATCCAGAGCGCCTGCTTCCAAAAGAAGCCCCGTCACATGCCCGACCAACTCTGGACTCAGGTCGTCCAAATTCGTCTCAATCTGCACCACCTTGTCGTGCTCGTACCCGTCGCCGGTGTCTGCGGGAGACATACCTCTTAAAACACGGCCTTTTTAGATTTCGCCAAGCACCGCACGGAGAACATTGGGGCGTGAGGCCAGATGCCTCGAGCCAACCCCATAACCAATCTTCTGCGCGCGCAGAGTCGGCATTGCACCAAAATGCTTGGAAAACTCCGCAAGAATCGCGGCACCTGTCGGAGTGATGAGTTCGTGAGTTTCATCCGCCTGACGGAGAGGAATCCCCCCCAGAATCTCCAAGGTGGCTGGAGCTGGAATGGGAAACCGTCCATGCTGGCACTGAATCCAGCCCCTGCCTTCTTCCAACTCTGAGGCATAGACTGCTTCGACGCCAAGAGCCTCGATGCCCACGCAGGCGCATACGATATCCGCTATGGAATCCAAGGCGCCTACTTCATGAAAATGCACTTCCTCAGGAGTGGTCCCATGGATTTTTGCTTCCGCAACTGCTATCCGCTGGAAAATTGCTAGTGCGCGCTCCTTGACGAAGGCGGACAGTTCACTTTTCTGGATAAGCTCACGGATTTGCGCATGACTTCGCCCGTGCTCTCGACCATGCCCGTGTCCATGGTCGTGTCCATGGTCGTGTCCATGGTCGTGTCCATGGTCGTGTCCATGGTCGTGTCCATGGTCGTGTCCGTGGTCGTGTCCGTGGTCGTGTCCGTGGTCGTGTCCGTGGTCGTGTCCATGGTCGTGTCCGTGGTCGTGTCCGTGGTCGTGTCCGTGGTCGTGTCCGTGGTCGTGTCCGTGGTCGTGGTCGTCATGGTCATGAGCGCATGTTTCGGAATGCGTCGCGCCCTCATGGATTCCAAACTTTACGCCCTCAATTTCGGCACGCTTCTCCCGTTCAAAATGCATGTGGAAATCACCCAGATTCAACTTGGAAAGTTCCCACTCAAGAGTGGACGGTTTCACGCCAAGATCACAAAGAGCGCCCACGGTCATGTCACCGCTGATGCCTGAAAAACAGTCGAAGTATAGGACTTTCATAAGTTAAGAACCTTCCGTCTGGACTAAAACTGACGATCACGGTTTGAAACGGCATCGTGCAAACGAATCGCATTGTCATAAAGCGCCTTTCCAACAATAGCGCCATGGATGCGAGAGTTTTGTGCCAACCGCTGCAAATCCGCCAAACTAGAAACGCCGCCACTCGCAATCAATTGGCAGTGGATGACGCCCAGCATACGCTCCAATCCCCGGAAATTTGGGCCGGCCATCATTCCGTCCGTGGCAATATCCGTATAAATGATGGTCTTTACTCCGCAATCTTCAACCTTGCGGGCCAGATCCAAGGCATCGACCTCGGACACCTCCGTCCAGCCTTTGGTCGAAACACGGCCATCCTTGGCATCGATCCCCACCGCGATTTTGTCGCCACCGAACTCTTCGACCATATCGCTTACAAACGAAAGCGACTCCGCCGCACGCGTGCCAATGACCACCCGCGAAACTCCCGATTCAATGGCCGCTTTCACTGCTTCCGCGGAACGCATCCCGCCGCCCAATTGGACCGGCACAAGCAATGCTTTCGCAATGTCCCGCACAATTTCCAAGTTCGTGTGTACACCCGAAAAAGCGGCGTCCAAATCGACAATGTGCAGCCAGTCTCCGCCTTCCTGACTCCAGCGTTTGGCATAAGCCATAGGAGAGGCGGGGTACACAGTTTTGTCCTCAGCCTTGCCTTGGCGCAATCGCACCACCTGTCCGCCCATCAGATCAATTGCTGGAAAAAGAAGCATAAATTCACTCGTTAAAAGATAAAAGACAGGGGCAATCTACCCGGCCGCCAGAGTAGACATACTGGACGGCGTTTGCCGCATGAAATTGCGGAGGATTCCCAGTCCGACGGATTGGCTTTTTTCAGGATGAAACTGGACGCCACTCACCCTCCCCCTCGCCGCAGCGGCTGCAAAGATCTCCCCATAATGGCAGCGTGCTGTCACCTCCTTGGGCTCGAGCGCCTCGGGGTAAAAGGAATGCACGAAATACACATAAGGATCGGCGGGCAATCCCTCCCAAAGAGCATGGGCTTGCGAAAGGTCCAAGCGGTTCCACCCGATTTGCGGCACCTTCAAGCCAGGGGTCTTGAACTTTCGAACCTGACCTTTGAAAAAACCCATCCCAGCAATCCCTGGCGCCTCTTCACTTCCCTCAAAGAGCACTTGATACCCGACACAAATCCCCAAGAACGGTCGGTCATTGGCAATCCAGTCCATAAGGGGATCCCAAAAACCACGCTCGCGAATCTGGCTCACACAATCTCCAAAAGCACCAACGCCCGGCAGAACCACTGCGTCTGCGCGCTCCAAATGAGCGGGCGAAGAAAGAATTTCCACCTCTCCTCCTTGCACGCAGAGCGCATTGTAAACGCTCCGCAAATTCCCGGATCCATAGTCAATCAGCGCGATCATGGGAGGCTAGAGTAGTCCTTTTGTACTGGGAATGCCCTGCACTCGGGGATCCACCCGGCATGCCGAATCCACCGCTCTGGCAAGACTCTTGAAGGCCGCCTCTGCCATGTGGTGTCCGTCACGTCCATACAAAATGTTCAGATGCAGATTGCACGCCGCGTTGTTTGCGAATGCGCGCATAAACTCTTCCACGAGGGTAAAAGAAAACGCTCCCATCGAGGCAATTCCCTCGGGTGCTGCAAATTCTAAAAACGGCCGCCCGCTAAAGTCGACCACCGCACGGGCGAGCGTCTCATCCATCGGCACGTATGCACAGCCATAACGCACGATTCCCCGCTTGTCCCCCAAAGCCCTGGCGAACGCCTGACCGAGCGCAATCCCTGTATCTTCAACAGTGTGGTGGAAATCAACTTCGATGTCGCCATCAGCGTCTACCTCCAGATCCACAAGGCTGTGTTTGGCAAACAGCGTCAGCATGTGGTCGAAAAAAGGAATCTTCGTACGGATCGCCCCCTGCCCTTGACCGTCGATATTCAGTTTCAAGCGGATCTTTGTCTCGGCGGTCGCGCGATCTATACTGGCGGTGCGTGTACTCATGTGCGAATGAAGACCTCCATTGAAACAGAGCGGACGCCCGCTGAGAAGCGGAGACTCATTCATGAAAGATTCCTAAGAGAAAAACTCCCAAAAATCGGTGTTTAACGAAAATCCTTCCCAGATTGGGAAGCCTCAAATCACGCATCGAGACCCTGAAATCCGTGCATTCATGCCTGCCTCTAAATCTCAACCGATTTGCAGCAAGCAAAGTGCGAATCCTGCAGACCCGATCCGCCCACTGACTTTTTCCTCACCTCTTTTCCAAATGATCGCAATCGCCTCCGTCTTGGGTAAAGTTTCCCCAGCCATGAAAGTTCGGATTGCCCCTGCCCTCGCCATTCTGGCTTTCCCTGCCCTTTTTCTCGGCTGCCGAATGACAGACCAAAGCCCCCCCATTGCAAAAAAAATCCCAGCCAAGGCGCCCACTGGGCCCCATTCGCTTCCGGATGAATACGCCTGGTTTCGAGATGACCAGCGGTCCGACCCTGGAGTGCTTTCCCATCTTAAAGCGGAGAACGCTTACGCGGATGCCGTGACAAAACCGCTAACGGAACTGCGCGAAACTCTGTACAAGGAAATGCTCGGCCGCATCAAAGAGGACGAGACCCAAGTTCCCTACAAATTCGGCGCTGCGTTCTATTATTCGCGTACAGAGAAAGACAAGCAGTACCCCATACACTGCCGGAAGCAAGGCACGCTGGACGCACCGGAGGAAGTTTTTCTGGACGAAAACAAGCTGTCTGAGGGCAAGGATTTCTTTGAGCTCGGAGACTTGGCGACCAGCCTGGATGGACTATGGCTCGCGTACACCTCGGACACTCTGGGCTACCGCCAATACACGCTCCACGCCAAGGATCTTAAAACCGGAAAAACCCTCGAAAACATCGCGGAACGTGTCACGTCCGTGGTCTGGGCTGCAGACCACCAAACGCTCTTTTACGTCACCGAAGATCCGGTCACCAAACGCGCCTCGCAACTTTTCAGACATCAACTAGGGAGCGGCACCCACACCTTGCTCTTCACCGAGAGCGACGAACTTTACAGCCTAGGGGTCACACGCACGCGCAGCAACGCGTTCGTATGTTTGGAATCGCAGAGCAAAACCACCTCTGAAGTGCGATACATCGCGGCGGACAAACCGCTGGAAGACTTTAAATTGATGGTCCCCCGAAAAGAGGGCCACGAGTATTATCTCGACCATCGTGGCGATGCCTTCCTGATTCGCACCAACGATCAGGGCAAAAGTTTCCGCCTCGTGCAGGCTCCCATTCAGGACCCCTCTTCTCAAAACTGGCGGGAAATCATCCCGTGCCGGCCTACGGTCATGCTTGAGGACGTAGACTGCTTTGCCTCTTATTTTGTCTGCCTCGAGCGCGAAAACGGACTCCTTCAAATCACCATTCACCACCCGGAAGAAAACACGGCCGACAAAATCACCTTCCCCGAGCCCGTCTACTCCGTCAGGCAGGGTCAAAACCACGACTTTGAGACCACCACCTTCCGGTTTTTCTACCAATCCTTCATCACGCCCGATTCGGTTTATGATTACGATGTCGGCACAGGCAAACGGGAACTCAAGAAACAACAGGCTGTTTTAGGCGGTTATTCCCCCGATGCCTACCAGTCGGAGCGCCTCTACGCGACGGCCTCTGACGGAACACGCATTCCAATCTCACTTCTCTCCAAAGGAAAATTAGAACCCGGCCATAAGCACCCCTTGCTTCTGGAAGCGTACGGAGCTTATGGGATCCCAAGTGATGTGGAGTTTTCCTCGGACCGCCTCAGCCTCCTTGATCGTGGAGTCGTATACGCGCTGGCCCACGTCCGTGGTGGAGGCGATTTGGGCAAGGAGTGGCATGATCAAGGGAAGCTGTTTAGAAAGAAAACCACCTTTTCCGACTTCATTACCTGCGCCGAACACCTTGTGGAGCAGGGATTCACCACCAGCGACAAACTTGCCATCACAGGCGGAAGTGCGGGAGGCCTTTTGATGGGCGCTGTCGCAAATATGCGTCCGGATCTGTTCAAACTCATTGTTTCCTACGTTCCTTTTGTAGATGTGATCAACACCATGATGGACGAAACGCTGCCGCTGACGGTGGGAGAGTATCTGGAATGGGGCAACCCCCACGAACCTGAAGCATATGCCTACATGAGGAGCTATTCGCCCTACGACAACATCGGAAGGAACGCCTACCCCTCGATGTTGGTACGGAGCGCTCTCTATGACAGTCAAGTTGGTTACTGGGAACCGGCAAAATACGTGGCGCGTTTACGGGAGCTCAAAACCGACAAAAATCCCCTTTTGTTCAAAATCAGCCTCGAACCCAGCGGGCATGGTGGAGCGTCCGGAAGGTATGACCGCCTGCGGGACACCGCTTTTGACTATGCTTTTATGTTAAAAGAGTTGGGGTTGCTCAAACACGATAAGCCGAGGGGGTAGCGGCAGATCCGGCCCCGGAGCACAAGCGCACCCGCTGCGAACGCCCCCCGACACGGGCATTCGGTGTCGCAAGCAAGCGAGTTTCCGAAGAGGCCGTAGGCGGGTTTGAGCTGAGTGAGCGGGCCCGCGAATGTTTTCAAAAAACAATGGGGCCAGCTCCTCCTCCAGTTACGAGATTATGGGTGGGGGACCGCTATTAAGAAGTCCGCGTCCCGGACTGGGAGAAGGTTCAAAAAAGGATTGGGCGCCATCGGCCCACGGCGTCCAAGAAAGAGTTTAGAGCAATGTGTCTTGCTATCGATTCAGAAGATCATAATGACCAAAACAGTCGTACTCGCATCCAACCGAACCGGGGTCTTTGACGCCATCAAGAAGATCCCTTTCTTAAACCTGACACACGTCTTCGTTGTGGAAGGCAGCCGTCTGCATCAAGAAATCAAGGACACCGAGTTTTCCCTGATTAAAACGCAATCACACGCCCAGTTTTTGGATGCCTTGGATTTAATGAAATTCGACCTCCTTATTTCCAATGGCTGCCCCGTGATTGTTCCGGTCTCAAAACTCAAGAAAACGCACCAAATGTTCCTCAACGTGCACCCCTCCCTCTTACCGGAATTTCGCGGTTATCATCCAGCCAATGGGGTACTTTTAAACAACGCCAAGGAAGCTGGCGCCACACTGCACGAAATGGTCGATCGGGTGGACCGGGGCAAGATTCTGGCGCAGGAACGTTTTCCAGTCACACCCGACCTTGATTTGGGGCTTCTGTACCATCTGCTTTTTAGCGCAGAAGCGCGCGTTTTTACACACGGCATTCACAAACTACACGCACAAGAATTCCGTGATGAAGGAGAGCCACAAAGCGCAATTGGAAGCCACTACAAACGTTCGCAAGCCGACATGACTGTCGCCTTTGAAACCATGAAGGATGAGGAAATCTTGCGCCGGATCCGTGCCTTTGGAACGCTTTCCCAAGGAGTCCGCTGCACCCTTGAGGGCTGCGAGTATACCTTGTACGAAGCCCAGCCCCTGCACCACCCGCTGTTGTTTGAGCTTCATGGGGCTCAACCCGCGGGAAAAATTGTTCTGACTTATGATGGAGGCATGGTGGTGCGTTCCCGCGAATCGCTGCTCCGCATCTCGAGATATGAACCCGCGCCCCCCTTTAATCACAAGGGTTAGTGAAAAATCAAACGCTAACAAACTTATGTCACTCGATCCCCTCTGGGAATACGGCGGCGACTTTCCCTGGCCCGACTCGTCCCAAATCATGCCTCTGCCAGCGAGCGCAGACACGACGTCTTTTTTCTCCGAGGGTGTCTTTTTCGGAACAGGCCGCGCAGCCCTCGTGGCGCTGCTCGAGCACGGCAAAACCACCCGTAAATGGCGGCGCTTATGCGTCCCAAGCTATTTCTGTCCGCGCGTGATACAGACCATTGAGGAAGCGGGATGGGACTGTCCCCGGTACGCGGACACCCCTGTTTCGCTCCCGTACGGCCGTCCCCCCTGCATTCTTCCAGGGGATGTCGTTCTGAGGATGAATTTTTTTGGCTGGCGCGGAGCAGAGGCCATTGCAGGAAGCCCCGAACTCGAGTGCGACGTGATTGAGGACCATAGCCATGATCCCTACGGGGCATGGGCGCGTGGAAGCCGGGCCGCGTACTGCGTCGTATCGTTACGCAAGACAATCCCGATTCCGGACGGGGGGTGGCTTTGGTCTCCAACACGACAGGAGCTTCCATCCCCCGGAGGACCGAGCGACGTACACATGCTCGCGGCCGGCCTTAAGATGAGTGGAATGGTCCTAAAGCAGCACTACAGGGAGGGTGTTCCGATCCTGAAGAGCAGCTTTCGAAAATGTCTTCTGGACGGAGAAGCGCTTCTCGGGACAGGCCGCCCCGGAGGAATGCACCCCGTCTCAAGGAGCATTCTTCATCCCTCGTTTCTTTTGAATCTGGCGGAACAGAGGCGCAAAAACCTTCGTACACTCCGGAAACAGCTGCCGCATTTAAGCGCATTTGCGCCGGTGTGGGAGCTACCCGCGGATTGCAGTCCTTTTGCACTCGTCCTGCAGTTCGATTCCTTGGAACAGCGCGAGCGCGTGAAAAACCATCTCATTGAGAGCCGCATTTACCCGTCGGTTCTTTGGTCCCTGCCCCATGCAAAGGATCCGAGGACGGTGGATTTTGGAAATCGATCCCTCACAATACCTTGCCATTATCAATACTCGGAGCGCGATCTTGCGAGAACCGCTGAAACGCTTGAGTCGCTATTTTCGTAAATCTACCACAGAGACAGAGGGCTCAGAGAACCCTGCAGACCTGTACTCGCGCAAAATAAACGGCATAAATGGGTTTCACGGAGGAGTGTTGAGTGAAAGCCCCATCGGTTGCACGAACTGAGCTCTAGACGCCCAGTGCAAACGCCCAGTGCACCCGCTCAAGACACGGGCGTTCCTCTGGCAAAAACGGTGCAGCCCTGCGCTAGAACTTCGCCAACCGTGCGGCCACCTCTTCCACGGCGGCTCTGGAATTGAAGGCACTGATTCGAAAATACCCCTCGCCTGCAGACCCAAACCCGCTTCCCGGCGTAATCACCACATTCGCCTCAGACAGCATCCGGTCAAACATTTGCCAGGAAGAGATGCCCTTGGGAGTGCGCACCCAGAGATAGGGGGCATTCACACCACCCCATACGGCCAAGCCAGCGTCTATGGCCGCCTTCCTCAAGACGGCTGCATTTCCCATATAATGACTGATGAGAGCCTGCACCTGCACTTTGCCCTCGGAGGAATACAGAGATTCAGCGCCACGCTGGACGACATACGAGACTCCATTGAACTTGGTGCTCATGCGCCGATTCCAAAGCGGATGAAGCGCGTGGGATTCGCCACTCTTGGTGCGGGCCATGAGCGTCTTTGGCACCACCGTGAAGGCGCAACGCGTTCCCGTGAACCCCCCGTTCTTGGAGAACGAACGGAACTCGATCGCGCACTCGCGCGCGCCCGGGATCTCGTAGATGGAGTGAGGGATTCCGGGTTCACTAATGTACGCTTCGTACGCGGCGTCATACAGCAAGAGAGACTGATGCTTGAGCGCATAGGCAACCCACGCTTCAAGCTGAGCCCTCGTGGCCACAGATCCGGTGGGATTGTTAGGAAAACACAGGTACACCACGTCCGCCCGCTCGGAGGGAACATCCGCGACAAAACCATTGGCTTCGGTACAGGGTAGATACAACAGTCCACCGTAGGCACCGGAAGCGTCAGCCTCACCCGTGTGACCAGCCATCACATTGGTATCCACATAAACCGGGTAGACGGGGTCCATCACGGCGATTCGATTTTCGCCTCCTAAAATGTCCAGGATATTACCACAGTCACATTTTGAGCCATCAGACACAAAGATTTCATCATCCGCCACCTCCAAGCCGTGGGCGCGATAATCATTCTCAGCAATGGCATGCCGCAGAAACTCATAGCCCTGCTCTGGTCCGTAGCCCCGGAACGTGTCGCGCGATCCGAGTTCATCGACCGCTTTATGCATGGCGTTACGAACGGCCTCCGGGAGAGGTTCAGTGACATCCCCGATGCCGCAGCGGATGAGGCGCTTGGCCGCGTCTGGATTGGCATCGCAGAACGCCTTCACACGGCGTGCAATTTCAGGAAACAAGTAGCCCGCACGGAGCTTGAGGTAATTGTCGTTTAGGTAGGCCATAAGGGTGGAAAATTTTACTGCCAGCGATGCACGCCGGATTCAAGAAACAAGAAGAAACCGATTCCCAAAGTGCTACTGGGATTTCCAAACGCCAGCGGCAATCCGGTTGTGGATATGAGCCTCCACGGCCTCTTGCCAGGGCCGAGGCTGCAGGCGTCCAAGGGCCACAAGCTTTGTGGTGTCCAAAACGGTATGCACAGGGCGTTTTGCGACAAATGCTTTGATGGAACTCATGGGCACACCACCGACTTTCACGGTCTTAAGGGGTAAACCCGCGGCTGCAGCGCAGTCTAAAGCGTGCTGACCATACTCCTGCCAGTTACAGGCCCCTGTGTTGGTGAGGTGGAGGAGACCACCGCCTTGCACCCGCCGCAAAAAGGGACGCAGAAGCGTGGCTACGTCCAAAGTGTACGTTGGCGTGGCCCACTTGTCACTCACGGCATCCACGCTCGACTCACTCAAGGCACGGGACACGACTTGATCCAGAAAACTCGGACGGTCCGGCCCAAACACCCACGAGACACGCACCGCCCAATGTCTTGGACCAGCGGCCAAAACGGCCTCTTCGCCGAGTTTCTTGGATTCTCCATAAACGCTAACCGGCTTGGCCGAGTCGGTTTCCACGTACGGCTTTTGAGACTGACCGTCAAAAACATAGTCGGTGCTGATATGCACGCAGCGCGCCCCCTTCTGTTCACATAACAAGGCCACTTCATTGGCGGCTTCCCCATTGGTTTTAAAGGCCTCTTCGGGATGGGATTCACAATAATCCACGTTGGTAAGCGCCGCACAATTGACCAAACTATCAAATTCAATCCCTCCTAGGACCTGCTCGAGACGCTCCGCGTTTCCCAAAGGTAATTCCTTCCGATCGAAGCTAATAACATTTTCTCCCGCATTGCTCCATTCCCGGGCCAACGCAGCTCCCAAGCGACCTCCCGCTCCTAAAATAACAGTTGTTGCCATTTGATAAGTGCCAATCATTAGCAGCTTTCAAGAAATCCCAAAAGCAAGAATCCAGTAGTGCTCAAAAAACGAATTTATGGCGAACCTCCAGACGGCGATCCGTCCGTCAATTTACGAAGGGGATAAAGTAGCTTTTTACAAATCTCCCTCCAAACCACGTCCTCTTCCAACCGCCCCCAATTGCCCCCGGGAGCACGAAGAACCCTTACCCCTTCGTTTAGGGGCGCCCAAATACTGGGATCCGTCGGTCCAAAAAGAAGGAGACATTGCGCACCTGCTGCAGCGGCAAGATGAGATATCCCACTGTCATGCCCGGCAAAACGCCCGCACTCCGCCAAAACCGCGGCCAAGGCAGGTAGCGCCAATCCCACCGCCCACCGCACGCGGCGACCTTCCCACGCGCGCTCCAGAGCGCGAAGCGCCTCCTCGTCAGCCTCCCCCGCCACAAGCACCACTTCCCCCTCTGGAAAATCCCGCCAAAAGCATTCGCCCATTTTCACCCAGTGTTCCACCCCCCAATTCTTCGTGGGGCTCCCGCTCCCCGGATGCATGGCCAGGCGCATTCGCCCTCCCTCCCCAAGCCACACACGCGCGCCCAGGAGATCCGCATCCCTCAAAAACAACCGAGCTGCCGGTTCCTCCAGAAACATCGCCAGCGTCTCCAACGGCGTGGCCCATTCTCGAGCGGCGTGTCTGGCTTCGGGACGACGGTAGGCGCTCAAATAATGGCGCACCCCCGCACGGCGCACATTTGCTTCAAAAATCCCATCCGGATCAAACAGGTAACTGATGACCTGTTGGAACCCGGCGAAATACTCGACCAAGGTCCCATCGAGCGTGCCGTTTTTTGCAAAAAAACCTGCCATCGGCCCATAATCAATCGAACGGACCCTCCGGGCGTAAAAACGTTCGTTGGCGAGCTCGGCGATCCGCGGGTACCCCAGAACCTCGAGCTCGGCTTCGGGAAGGGTATCGCGGATCAATTTCAGCGCTGGAAGCGTCAGAATAAAATCTCCGAGTGCACCTCCCCGGATGACCAAAATTCGCGGCGCGGAGGAAGACTCAACCATCTGCAAGGTCAACTATTTGGTTTTGGGAGTCTCGATCTGCAGTTTCCGGCTGAAGATCTTATCTCCGTTTCCCACAAAAAGAGTATCTCCTTTTGAACCCGCAAGCGTGCAACAGTTGAGAGGTTTGGAGGACTGTGGTTTATCGAGAACCCCGCACAAACGCCCCGTGGGATCAAAAATCTGCACCCCCAACGCGGAAGTGACATAGTACCGCCCCCTCCAATCCGTCGCCATGCCGTCGCCCTTGGAGGCGGCTTGATACGGCGGCGGCGCGTTGAGCTTAAATTCACCCTTTGGATCAATGGGCAGGCGCAGGTTCATGTACGGTGATTTTGCCGTGAGTGTTCCGTTCCCCTCGATCCGAAACGTCCACACATACTCGCCCTTGTACTCCGAAACAGCCAGCGTCCCGCCATCTGGAGAAAGCGCGATCCCATTCGGGCCCGCAATACCGTGGTCGGCGATCCAAACCGCACCCGTTTTCGGGTCGATAAAGGTCACCTGCTGCGAACCGGTTTCTGTGATGTAAATGTGGCCCTCCAGGGTCACGACAAGGTCGTTGGGTTGTACACCCGTTGCAATCTCGCGCACCTCCCCATTGCGTATATCGATGGAAATCACCCGTTTTTTTTGCCCCTGACAGCCGTAAAGGAGACCATCCGGCCCGAATTTGAGGCCACCCACCCCCTCGTCCGCCAACTTGGTCTTTTTCCCATCCAAGGCGATTCTGTAAACCGCCGGCTCCTTGACGTCGGAGAAATAAAAATTCCCCTCCTGGTCCGAACACGGCCCGTCGACGGCGCCCAACCCCTCGGCGACTGTCTTCCAGCCTTCCCCGGGAAGGAGCAGGTTCAGAAGCGTGAGGTCCCCGCGCAGGTCCCCGGATGTATCCGGCGTGGAAGCAGTCTTTTCGTGACGCCAAAGCCATTTCAGGGCATCCGGAAAAATGGCACCTCCCCGCTCGCTGTTATGCCCGTATCCTTCCGAATAATCAAAGCTGACGTCATACCCCATGTACTTCAGAGCGGCAGCCATCTGCCGGTTTCCAAGCGGCCAGTTGCCAAACGGATTATCGATGTCCCCCGAAGAATCCTGCAGAAAAACCCTCAGCGGCAGGGGTTCTGTTTTCCTGATCAAGGAGGGATAGGCATTGCCGCCCCTGATGTTCACAAAGCTCCCGATGGTTGAGAGCACCTTGCGGAAACTTTCCGGCTTTTCCCAAGCGACCGTGAAGGCACAAATGCCCCCGGAACTCGCCCCGCCAATTGCACGTTTGTCGGGATCGTCGGAGATTTTCCAGCGTTTCTCCAACTCCGGAATGATTTCCTCCGTCAGGAAACGTGCATACCTTTCCCCCAGACTATCGTATTCCAAGCTGCGGTTGGAGTTTTTCCACGGATTTTGCGGCACCGGCTTGGAGGGGTCGTGCCCTGGGTTGATGAAAACTGCAATCGTGGGCGGCATCTCCCCTTTTGCAATGAGGTTATCAAACACCACCGGCGCTCGCCAATGCCCCTTTGGGTTCACATAATCGTGCCCGTCTTGAAACACCATCAACGCTGCGGTCTCGCCCGGTTTGAGCTGGGCGGGAATATAAACGCTCCAGTCGCGGACCGTGCCGGGAAAAAGCTTGGACAGAAAGGGCTCCATTTTCTGCACCTTGCCATGGGGAACACTCGCCTGTTCCGTTGCATCGGGGTGAAGTTGCCAACCGTCCGCGCGCAGTGCGGGGACGCTTGCGAGGGCTAGAGAAAGAGAGAGCAGCAGAGAGCGTTTCATGAGGAGAAAAAAGGGGGGGCTGGGCGTCGTTTTTCGCTGGCGTGATCAGTTCTTCGCTGGCGCAAAAAGCCAACGGAGGGCATCGGGTAGAAGGGCGCCTGCAGCCTGCCCGCTGTGGCCGCCTCCGGTCATTTCAAGATGGTGCTCATACCCCGCAAACTTCAAAGCGCTTGCCATGTCCTGATTGGAAAGCGGCCAGTGGCCAAACAAATTATCCACGTCGGACTCTCCTTCCTGCATCCAAACACGCAGTCCTTTGGGCGCGTTTTTGGTAGCACGCACCATCGCCGGATAGGCGAATCCGCCGCGAATATTGGTGAAACTCCCGATACTGCTCAAAACGCGACCGAAAAGCTCGGGTTTTTCCCACGCCACGGTGAACGCACAAATCCCACCGGAAGAACTCCCCACCACGGCACGGCCTGCAGGATTGTTGGTTACATTCAAGCCGTTCAAAGCCGCAGGCAAGAGTTCTTCGATAAGAAACTTGGCATACCGGTCCCCCAGCGAATCATATTCAAAAGACCGGTTGCTGCGACCGGCGGCTCCGGGCTTTCCCCCCGGAATGGTGCCTGGGCTCACAAAAACTGCGACCGTCGGAGGCAGCTCCTTTTTGGCAATCAAATTGTCCAGCACGACCGGCGCACGCGATGCCCCGTCAGGCTTCACGTACCCTCCACCGTCCTGAAAGACAATCAAGTTGGCGGGTTCCTCAGCCTTGTACTGCTTGGGAACGTACACCCAATAATCACGTACGGTGCCCTCAAAAATACGACTTTCGGTGAAAACACTCTTCTTCACTTCCCCCTGCGGTACATTCGGCTGCGGCCGACTGTCAGGCCCGGGTTGAGGAATATCAAGGGCACTCGCAAGGAAGGGCGCGCAAATAAGGAGGGTGAGGCAACGCATAGGGGTCCCATAGAAAACCCCGCTCTTTGCCCAGCGTCAACGCGGGAAAAGGCCCCTTTCATTGGCGTTGGCAAAGCCTGTTCAAAAAGAGAGCCCTAAGAACCCATACCCGCTCATCTGCCCTCGCCTTAAAAAAGCATCATTTTACATCTCCCTGACAAGACTTTGGCGAGACAAAGCACCGCAATCCATACATCGAAAGGGCCAACGTCCGTCCATCCCTGCTCCAATGTAGCTGCGAAAGCGGTTTATCCAGCAACGCCAACGACTCCTCCAAAAGCTCCGTTTGAACGTTCCAAATCTTGACACTGAGATCAGCTGAACTCGTGGCCAAACGGGGAAGCGTCGGGTGCCATGCCAGCACGGACACCGGCGAATCATGAACGCGCAGGATCTGTTGAACCTCCAGCGTTTTCGCATCGCGAATGCGCACCCGCCCATCATCGCCGCCCTCCGCCAAGAGCAACCCATCGGGGCTGGCTGCCACGGCGACTGCCCTAGGGGCGGGCACCGAAACCACAGAAGCCGCTTGTCCAGTACTCCAAAGCACGAGACTCCGCTGTGCCCCATAGGCCGCGTTCCCGTTTTTTACGAGCGCCACTTCCACAACATGTTCATTATCCGTCCAACACGTGACCGCACCAAAAGTATTAAACACGCTGGGCGGCGCATCCTGCCTGTCCGTTGTTTGGATCCGGTTCCCAGAGGAAACAGCATAAAATCCGTTGCCTCCCCACACTTTGTCCCCCTCCGGGCTCACATAGTTAAATCCGCCCAGAGTCACAGGCATTGGATTCGTTGACACATTGCATTCACCCTCTGCATTCATTTGATAGGTGTGAATCGACTGCGTCCTGCCCTGTGCCAGCAGAAAAACACTGACTCGACCATTGAGACTTGAAGTAAACTTCGGAGCGGCGCCCAACATCCAACTCAGCGGAGACAATGTCCGCTTCTTTTCAAGAGTGTCACCTTGAATTTGAAACAGGTCAAAATTGAAACCTCTAACATTCCCCTCCTGAGGATCCACTGCAGAAACCTGCAGAATTCGCTGAGGGGAGTCTAAAAACGCGAGGCCCGATGATGCAGGGTCATTCCTGATAGAAACCGGCATCCGTTTTTGATCCAGACGGCCGGTGTAAAGTTTGTTCTGTAATTGGGTTCTTTGCGAACTGGCTGCCCCTTCCGGGGGCGGCGGAGCGATAGCGAGCACAGCGAGCTGAGCGCAGCCGGCCCCGGAAGGGGCTTGCGCGAAGTTCGTCGGGGGCTGGTCAGTGTG
>CANJPY010000055.1 GCA_947476255.1 Chthoniobacteraceae bacterium
CAGCCCCACAAACACGCATCCCAAAGGGATGCCAGAGTGTGCTGGGGCTGTCTGAAGCTGCGTGATACCGGTGAAGAACCTACGCTTGGCGCAGTCTTGCATCCCTCCGGGATGCCTTGTTTTGTGGTCTGACAACCGGTGGTGTCGCTTCGCTCAACCACCGCTAATGGCTGTGATGCCTACGGCATCTGCTCCCTCACTGCCGTTTCTAGGTTTATCGCGTTTCTCGGGCCAAAGGCCGAAGCTGAAATGGTGGAGATCAGGGCCGACGATGTTGTTCAATTCAGGAACAGAGCTGGCTCAGGCAGGACTGCGAGAAAAGAAGACGCATAGAAAGGCGCACAACAGTCCCGGAAGAGGAAGCGGCAGCAGTTCAGGCGGGCTCAGTTTTCACTGTCTCCGCACCACTCTGATAACGCTGGGCGAGGAGTTGGGCATCCCAAAAGCCGTCATTATGGCCATTGCCGGACATGACAGTGAAGAAATGAGCCAGCATTACACGAACGTTGGGGTGGCGGCGCTTGAAAAGGCGGTCGCAGCCTTTCCTGTCATCTAGGGTATCACACCCCGTCTGGGTGCGTCGTGCGCATGCGGCGTAATGTACGGCGCATTGAATTGAAATTGCTATTCCCCCGTTTCCGATGCGCGCGCGCGCAGGAGCGCCACCCGTTCCTCGACAGACGCTCATTTTGCGTCGCAGAGCCTGACCGCATGTGCCTTGAAACACTCAGAAGACTACCGCTTTTTTGACATTCGCTTCCCGAGAATCGTTCAGGATGGCGTGAACTTGACCAAAGTCCACCCTGCCCCCGTATTTGTCCTACCCCACCTGCTATTATTCGTCGTTTTCAGAGTCGCCCCGACTCCCTAACCTCACCCATACTCCCCCTGCTTTTCCCGCAAACGAAACATCCCATGAGTGATCCCAACCTTTCTTCCTTCATTTGGGCCGTTGCCGATCTCCTCCGGGGCGATTTCAAGCAGTCCGAGTACGGAAAGGTCATCCTCCCGTTCACCGTCCTCCGGCGCCTCGATTGTGTCCTCGAAAGCACCAAAGCGGACGTTTTAGCGGAACTGGCGACCCGTCAGGCGGCGGGGCTCAATCCCGAGCCGTTCCTCCTGCGGAAATCGGGACAGCTTTTCTACAACACCTCTCCCCTCGATCTGAAGAAGCTCCGGGGGGATCAGGACAATATCGGAGAAAACCTGCGCGCCTACATGCAGGCGTTCTCTCCGGCAGTGCGCGACATCTTCGAGAACTTTGATTTCCACTCTCAGATCGACCGGCTCGCCAAGGCCGGGCTCCTGTATCTCGTCACCGAAAAGTTCGCCAATATCGACCTCCACCCCGACGTCGTCTCCAACGCGCAAATGGGTTCGGTCTTCGAGGAACTCATCCGGAAGTTCGCCGAACTTTCCAACGAAACCGCCGGGGAACATTTCACCCCGCGCGAAGTCATCCGGCTCATGGTCAACCTCCTCTTTATCGAGGATGGCGACGCGCTCACCAAACCCGGCGTAGTCCGTTCGGTGTATGATCCGACGGCCGGCACCGGTGGAATGCTTTCCGTGGCGGACGAACATCTCGCTTCCATGAACCCCGACGCCCGCCTCGTCATGTACGGGCAGGAACTTAATCCCGAGTCTTACGCAATCTGTAAGGCGGATATGCTGATTAAGGGGCAGGACATCGCGAATATCATTCTTGGAAACACCCTCTCCAACGACGGACTCACTGGGAAACACTTCGATTACATGCTCTCCAATCCGCCTTTTGGCGTGGAGTGGAAGAAAATCGAGAAGGAGATCCGCAAGGAAGCCGAACAGTCCGGGTTCAACGGCCGTTTCGGACCGGGTTTGCCTCGGGTCAGTGACGGCTCGCTCCTGTTTTTGCTGCATCTCATCTCCAAAATGCGGCCGGCAGTGGATGGCGGGAGCCGGTTTGGGATTGTCCTGAATGGGTCCCCTCTTTTCACGGGCGGCGCAGGCTCGGGAGAAAGCGAGATCCGGCGGTACGTCTTGGAGAACGATCTCGTGGAAGCGATTATCGGACTTCCAACCGATATGTTCTACAACACCGGCATCAGCACTTACGTGTGGATCGTCAGCAACCGGAAGCCGGTGGAGCGGAAGGGCAAGGTGCAGCTCATCGATGCGAGCAGCTTTTGGCAAAAGATGCGCAAAAGCCTCGGCAGTAAACGCAAGGAACTCAGCGCCGACCATATCGAGGACATCACGCGGCTCTTTGGGCGGTTTGAGGAAGTCACCCGTGACGGCGTTCCGATCAGCCGGATTTTTAAGAACACGGATTTCGGCTACAGCACGATCACCGTGGAGCGCCCGGAACGGGACGCGGACGGCAAAGTGATCGTCGCCACCAAGGGCAAAGGGAAAGGCAAGCCGCAGGCGGATTCGAGTTTGCGGGACACAGAGAACGTCCCGCTTTCGGAAGATATCGAGGTCTATTTCAAGCGGGAGGTGTTGCCACACGCCGCGGATGCCTGGATCGACCACGAAAAAACCAAAGTCGGGTACGAGATCCCTTTTAACCGTCACTTTTATGTGTTCCAACCGCCGAGAGCCTTGGAGGAAATCGACGCGGAGTTGAAGGGCGTGACGGACCGGATTTTGACCATGATCGCGGGGTTATCAAAATGAGTGACGGAAACGATTCCGACGAATCTCCGCAATCGAGTCTGGCCCTCTACCAGACGGAAGACGGGAAGGTCCGTGTCCAATGCCGGTTTGAGAACGAGACGATCTGGCTGTCTCAGGCGTTGATTGCTGAGCTGTTCCAAGTGTCCGTTCCAACTGTAAACGAACATCTAAAGGGCGTTTTTGCAGACGGTGAATTGTCCGAGGGGGCAACGATTCGGAAATTCCGAATAGTTCGATTGGAAGGAACCCGATCCGTTACGCGGGAGATCGAACATTACAATCTGGACGCCATCCTTGCGGTCGGTTTCCGCGTGCGAAGTCAGCGTGGGACGCAGTTCCGGCAGTGGGCGACGGCCCGTTTGAAGGAATATCTGGTGAAAGGCTTCACGATGGACGATGAGCGCCTTAAGAATCCGACGGGTTCAGGCGCACCTGATTATTTTGACGAATTACTCGAACGGATCCGAGACATCCGGGCCAGTGAACGGCGTGTTTATTTACGAATTCGCGATATTCTAAAGCTGGCCGGAGATTACTCGCCGCAGGATGCGGAAACGCAGGCGGTCTTTCAGTTTGTGCAGAACAAATTGCATTTTGCCGCCACGGGGTTAACGGCTCCGGAACTGATTCATTCCCGAGTCGATGCCACTTTGCCAAACATGGGCCTTACGAATTGGAGGGGTGACGCCGTTCGGAAAGCGGATATTACGGTGGCCAAAAACTATCTCTCTGAAACCGAGATCGATGAGCTGAACCGGATCGTGGTCATGTTTCTCGATTTCGCCGAAGACCAAGCCCGGCGCAGAAAACAAATCTTCCTCAAGGATTGGCAGACCAAACTCGACGAGTTTTTGCGGTTTAACGACCGGGCCGTGTTGCCGGGTGCAGGTCAGGTGAGCCGGGAGGCCGCTGATCGAAAAGCCGCAGGCGCATACGAGGAGTTTTCGGAACGGCGGCGAATCGCGTTGGAAAGCGCGGGAGAAGCAGAGGTGATTCGAGTTTTGGAGCACACCGCAAAAACGCTCTCGAAACGGAAACCTGAGTCGGAAGGAGAATCCAAATGAGCTTCCCCCGTTACCCCAAAACCAAACCCAGCGGTGTCGAATGGCTAGGCGATGTGCCGGAACATTGGGAGGTGAAGCGCCTGAAGCGTGCTTGTGACGTTTTCCCGAGCAACGTCGATAAAAAGTCGTATGACGGGGAGACTGCTGTTCGTCTCTGTAACTACACGGACGTTTATTACAACGATGTAATTCTCGGTGGAATGGAGTTCATGGCAGCGACGGCTACGGCTGAGCAAATTGAAAAATTCACCCTTCGTGCCGGTGACACCATCATCACCAAAGATTCCGAGACTGCAGATGACATTGCGATCGCAGCGCACGTTCCTCAGGACTTACCGGGAGTTGTTTGCGGGTATCACTTGTCAATGGTTCGACCACTGGCGCAAACGGATGGAGCTTTCGTAAAAAGACTCTTTGACTCAGCGTATGCCAAGGAATGTTTCGCAATTCTCGCAAATGGACTAACTCGCGTGGGACTTGGGCAGTATGAACTCGATAACATCGAGCTTCCATTCCCTCCCCTATCCGAGCAAACCGCCATTGCGTCGTTTTTGGATCACGAGACCGGGAAGATCGATGTCTTGGTGGAGGAGCAGCGGCGGCTCATCGCGCTGCTCAAAGAAAAACGCCAAGCCGTCATCTCCCACGCCGTCACCAAAGGCCTCAACTCACACGCCCCAATGAAACCGTCCGGCGTCGAGTGGCTCGGAGACGTGCCGGAGCATTGGGCAATTACGAAACTCAAGTCATTTGCTTCATTTTCAGGCGGCGGAACTCCCAGTCGTGAAAACTTAAGTTACTGGAATGGCGACATCCCTTGGGTTTCTCCAAAAGACATGAAGGTCGAACGTATTCTTGGCGCTGAAGAATCTATTACTGAAGAGGGACTTAAAAATAGCACCGCGACATTGCTTCCTCCAGGGCGTGTTTTGATGGTAGTGCGCTCAGGTATTCTCAAACACACAATACCCATCGCTCTCACAGAGACCGCAGTGGCCTTAAACCAAGATATGAAGGCTCTGTATTTTGATAAGAATAAATGCCTTGGTGATTTCTTTTTTAGATGGGTGCAAGGGCTCAATGATCCCCTCTTGCTCGTCTGGGCTAAGCAGGGCGCTACAGTTGAAAGTATTGAGCAAGGATATCTTTCAGAGACGATAATTCCTCTGCCACCTCTTTCCGAGCAATCAGCCATAGCCGCGTTCATCAATGCCGAAACCGCGAAATTCGACGCCCTGACCACCGAAGCCAATCGCGCCATCGACCTGTTGCAGGAGCGTCGGACAGCGCTGATTTCGGCGGCGGTGACCGGGAAGATCGATGTGCGGGGTTTTCATCACGACTGATTTCCAAACTATTTTCCTTTACCAAGTTGGTAAAGAAATTAAACCTGCTGTACCTTTCTGATGGAAGTCCGCTATCGAACACGCCAGCTCGAAAAACTGGCTTCCGACTCCAAGAAACGCATTCGAGAGCTTGGCACTGATGCTGCCAGGCGTTTCGAAAGGCGTATCTCAGAGTTCAAAGCAGCCGAATGTCTGGAGGATCTGAAAAATCTCCCTCAGGCCCGGATACATCAGCTCAAAGGAAACAGAAAGCACCAGTTCTCAGCAGATTTAGTTCACCCTTATCGTCTTTTGTTCACTGTCGAAAACGACCCGGAACCGAAAAAGGCAGACGGGGGCTGGGATTGGAGCCGCATCACCATCATCCAGATCGAGGAGATCACCGATACCCATGAATAAATCGCTCCCCATTGAAGACTTCGCCTCCCCTCCCGGAGACACCCTGTCGGATACGTTGGAGGCTCTCGGAATGATTCAGACCGAATTAGCCGAGCGCACCGGTCTGAGTGCAAAAACGGTAAACCGGATCATCAACGGGATCGATCCGATTACCCACGAGACGGCGTTGGCTTTGGAGAATGTTCTCAACATTCCGGCCAACTTTTGGCTCCGGTTAGAATCGAATTACCGTGAACACTTGGCGCGGGTTGAGGCCTCCAAGAAAATTGCCCGGTTTGAAGATTGGGCACGTCGGTTTCCTTACCCTCGCATGGTGGAACACGGCTTTCTCCGCGCGGCTAAAACAGCGCAGGAAAAAGCCCAGGCGTTGCTGTCATTCTTTGGCGTAGCGAGTCCCGAACAATGGCATGGCATTTACGAGGAGATGGAATTGTCATTTCGCAGAACCGAGGGTTCAGGCGATACCATCCCCGCCATTTCTGCCTGGCTGCGCCAAGGTGAAATTCTTTCTCAATCCGCGCAGGTCGGAGAATTCAACGAACAACGTTTTGCACACAACCTCCGTGAGATCCGGAAGCTGACTTGTTTCGATCCGGGGGAGTTTATCCCTCGAATTAAGGCGTTGTGCGCTGAAGCGGGGGTTGTTTACGAGTTGGTCCCTGAACTCCCAGGGCTTGGGGTCTATGGCGTGATGCGCTGGTTTCATAAACGTCCGCTGATCCAGCAATCTCTCTTACTCAAAACGAATGACATCTTCTGGTTTACCTTTTTCCATGAGGCCAAACACGTCTTGCAGATGCGCAAGAAGAAGATCTTCGTCGAAGGATCTGAATCTGACGCTGAAGATGTCGCGCATGAGGAAGACGCCAACCGGTTTGCACAGGAGATGCTGATCCCGTCAAAGGACTGGAAAGCTTTTGTGACTGCCGCCCACTTCCAAACTGAATCGATCCGCCGTTTTTCAAAGTCTATTCAGATTCACCCCGGCATCACCACGGGACGCCTTTTAAGGGAAAAGCACATGCCCTATACCCAACCGCAGGCAAACCTGCGCGCTAAGTTTCAATGGGTTAAATCCGTCTAAGCACCTTTCCAACCTCATGAGCCTGCACAAAGAAGCACCTTTCGAGACGGAGATTTGTCAACACCTAGCGGCGCACGGCTGGCTCTATTCTGAAGATGACGCAGCGGCTTATGACCGGGCTCGGGCGCTTTTCCCCGCGGATGTGCTGGCGTGGGTGCAGGAGACGCAGCCTGAAGCGTGGGAGGTTTTATCGAAAAACCACGGTGCAAAAGCCGGGGAAACGGTGCTGGCACGGTTGCGGGATCAGCTCGATCAGCGCGGGACGCTGGAAGTGCTCCGGCACGGGATAGAGCTATTGGGGTTGCGAAAGCCGCTCAAACTCGCGGAATTCAAACCGGCACTCGCGATCAACCCGGAGATTCTGGCCCGATACGCGGCGAACCGACTGCGGGTCGTGCGGCAGGTGCGGTATTCGCTTCAAAACGAAAACAGCATCGATCTGGTGTTGTTCCTGAACGGCGTGCCGGTGGCGACCGCGGAGTTGAAGAGTGATTTTACGCAGAACATCACCAACGCGATTGATCAGTACCGGTTCGATCGCCTGCCCCAGCCCAAAGGACAGGCGCCCGAGCCGCTGTTGGAGTTCCCGCGCGGGGCACTGGTCCATTTTGCGGTGAGCAATTCGGAAGTGGCCATGGTCACCAAGCTGTCAGGACCGGGCTCGGTGTTCTTGCCGTTTAACCTCGGGAACGAGGGCGCGGCGGGGAATCCGGCAAACCCAACGGGGCATCCGACGGCTTATTTGTGGGAGCGGGTTTGGGAACGGGAAAGCTGGCTGGAGATTCTCGGGCGCTATCTCATTACCAAACGGGACGACAAGAAACAGATCGAGCGCGTCATTTTCCCGCGCTTCCATCAGTTGGATGTCACCCGGAAGCTACAAGCGGCCGTGCTGGCGGAAGGGCCGGGCAGCAAATACCTCGTTCAACATTCCGCAGGGTCCGGCAAAACGAACTCGATTGCGTGGACGGCGCATTTCCTCGCGGATTTACACGATGCGAGCCACAAGAAGGTGTTCGATACCGTGCTGGTGGTGTCGGACCGGACGGTGATTGATTCGCAGCTTCAGGAGGCGATTTTCGATTTTGAGCGCACCAAAGGCGTTGTGGCGACGATCAAAGGGAGCGAAGGCAGCAAAAGCGGCGAACTGGCCGAAGCCTTGGGTGGGGATAAGAAGATTGTCGTTTGTACGATCCAGACGTTCCCGTTTGCACTGAAAGCAGTGCAGGAATTGGCAGCGACGCAGGGCAAACATTTTGCGGTGATTGCCGATGAAGCGCACAGTTCCCAGACGGGAGAAGCGGCTTCGAAACTCAAGGCGGTGTTATCGGCGGAAGAGTTGTCGGAGTTCAAAGACGGCGGCGAAGTCAGTTCGGAAGACATTCTGGCGGCGCAGATGGCGACGCGGGCGAGTCAGGCTGGGATCACGTATGTGGCGTTCACCGCAACGCCGAAGGCCAAAACGATGGAGTTATTCGGGACGCTCCCGGATCCGACCCAGGCGGCTGGGCCGGAGAATCTCCCGGTCCCGTTCCACGTTTATTCGATGCAGCAGGCAATCGAGGAAGGGTTCATCCTGGACGTGCTCCAGAATTATACGCCGTACAAGCTGGCGTTCCAGTTGGCGCACGCGGGCACGGAGATGGACGAAACAACGGTGGAACGGAGTGCTGCGATGAAGGCGATCATGGGTTGGGTTCGGCTTCATCCACACAACATCTCGCAGAAGGTGGAGATCGTGGTGGAGCATTTCCTGCAAAACGTGGCTCCGTTGTTGCAAGGAAAAGCCAAGGCGATGGTGGTTGTCGGGAGCCGGTTGGAGGCGGTGCGCTGGCAGTTGGCGATCAACAAGTACATCGCGGACCGGGGGTACAAGGTGAGGACGCTTGTGGCGTTTTCGGGCGAGGTGAACGACAAGGAGTCGGGGTCCGACCCGTTCACGGAGACCAGTTTCGCGCTGAACCCGAACTTGAAGGGACGCGACATTCGCGAAGCGTTTGCGACGGACGAATACCAGATTTTGCTCGTAGCGAACAAATTCCAGACGGGGTTTGATCAACCCCTGCTCTGCGCGATGTACGTGGACAAAAGGCTGGCGGGGATACAGGCGGTGCAGACGCTGTCGCGGTTGAACCGGGCGTACAAAGGCAAAGACACGACGTATGTGGTGGATTTCGTGAATGACACGGAGGAAATCCTCGCGGCCTTTAAGACGTATTACACGACGGCGGAGCTGTCGGCGGCGACGGACCCGAACCTGGTGTTTAATTTGCGGGCGAAGCTGGATACGGCCGGACATTACGACGACTTTGAGGTAAATCGAGTGGTGGAGGCTGAATTGAAGGCGGGCGCGAAACAGAGTGAGCTTGTGGCGGCGATCACCCCGGTGGTGGATCGGTTGATGCGGAGTTACAAGACGGCGCAGGAGGCGTTCCGAGCGGCGACGGCCAATGGAGACGAGGCGGCGGCAAGCGCGGCGAAGAGTGCGGTGGACGCGCTGGTGTTATTCCGGACGGATCTGGGGACTTTTCTGCGGCTGTACACGTTCCTTTCGCAGATCTTTGATTACGGAAATACGGCGATCGAGAAACGCTCGATCTTTTACAGAAGACTGCTGCCGCTGCTGGAGTTCACGAGGGACCGGGAAGGGATCGATTTATCAAAGGTCGTGCTGACGCATCATCATTTGCGTAACCTGGGCAAACGGGCGCTCCCGCTTCCTGGAGGCGACAAATACACGCTGACCCCTTCGACAGAGGCCGGGAGCGGTCAGTTGCGGGTCAAAGAGCAAGCGTTGCTCAGCGAGTTGATTGAGCGGGTGAACGACTTGTTCCAGGGTGAGGTCACGGAGGGCGACAAGCTGGTGTACGTGAAGAACGTGCTCAAGGGGAAGCTGCTGGAGTCGGAGAAGCTTCAGCAACAGGCGTCGAACAATACCAAGGAACAGTTCTCCAATTCACCGGACTTGAAGACGGAGATTCTGAACGCAGTGATGGAGGCCTTGGACGCGCACACGGTGATGAGCACGCAGGCGCTGGGCTCGGAGACGCTGCGGATGGGGATTAAAGACATCCTGCTGAATTACGCGGGACTGTACGAGGAACTGCGGAAGAAGGCGGGGTAGAACGGATAGTCATTCGCTTTAGCCGCCATTTCCGCAATGCGCGCGTGCGGCATGGTCGCGGGGCGCGCTATGAAACAAGGTTACAAAACCGAGGCTGGATGTGTAAGTCCTTAAGAATCAGAATGGTGGGCAGTGAGGGAATCGAACCCCCGACCAACTCGGTGTAAACGAGCCGCTCTACCGCTGAGCTAACTACCCTTTTTACTCTGTAGGATGGGCGTTTTGACCCATCCGAAAGATTCCGTTTTACCCAAAGAATTACCCACGGCATGACTCTCCCCACGGAACCCGACACGATCACAAGTAATCGTAGCAGGCTGGCTCAAATCTCGGAAGGCATCTAACAGCGAAACGGGACAGGACAGTACCATGCCAGATTCTGGTGTAAAGGAAAACGGATTCAACAAAAACTTGGGCCGGCTCAGAAATGTTGCGACTGGCAGTGATTGCTGCGGTCGAGCACGGCATACGCGTCTGCGCGCCTGTCCATGATGCTTTATTGATCGAAGCTTCCGCGGATGAAATCGACGAGGCAGTCTGTCTAACCCGAAATTTGATGGGGCAAGCCAGCAGGATCGTGCTCGGTGGATTTGAAGTCCGCACGGACGTTAAGATCGTGCGGCATCCCGATCGGTGGACCGACCCACGCGGCGCTTTCATGTGGGAAAAAATCTGCTCCTTGATACCGGGCTTGTCTCCAGACAAGAAACCCGTGTGTCCGTAGACAGCCATTTTGTTCCCTCATTCGTATGTTATCTGCGAACAACAATACCATGCCAGCAAGACCGGGTAAGCGCCCGTATCTGCACCTTGACCTGGATTCCTTGGGGGCTGCATTAAAGGCAGCAAGAAATAACGCCGCTGCAATCAAGTGCTTCTTGGCCGTACAGCACCAAATGACTGTCACAAAATGTGCTCAAATCAGCCTAACGACCGCACTATGTGAGAAGTTCGGCATCCTCGATCGGAAAGCGAAAGAACGCGGCCTCAGATTTTGGGAGGAGGCGGGCATTTTCACTGTGGTTCGGAAGCCTGGAAAGAACCCTTTGGTCGCGCTTGTTCAGCCTTTGAGAAAGTAGCGGCCGGCGTCAAAGATCAGCCCAGCATACTATGCAATGCCTCCGAAATCAGACGAAGCTGTGGCTTCGGATGAATTTGAAAACAGTACTCTTGGAGATAAACGCAATGGAGGCAGAAGGAATTGTCGACCGTTACGCCATTGGGGGTGCCGTCGGCGCGACCTTCTACCTCGAACCGGTTGCCACCTTGGACGTGGACATTTTCATTTCATTCCAGGCACAGCCGGGGAGTTTGCGGATCAGCCCTCAGCCTGTGTTCAAATATCTCACTGAGCGTGGGGCGCGAATTGAGGATGAGTATCTGATCATCGCGGATTGGCCTGTGCAATTTCTTCCGCCCACCGGACCGCTATTGGAGGAAGCGCTTGAGGAAGCAGTGGAGGTCGAGGTTGAGGAAATAAAAATGAGAGTTTTTACGGCCGAACATCTTGCCGCAATCGCCCTCCAAACTGGCCGCCCAAAAGACAAAGCGCGACTGCTACAATTTATCGAGTCGGGTGCGCTCTCTTCGGAGCGATTTCAGAACATTCTTGAACGGCACACACTCGCTGGAAGTTGGAGGAAATTCGAGCAACAATTCCTTGAGTCATGACCTTTGAAATCGCCCAGATCATCAAAAGTAAACAGGCCTATCGGGCACAGTTGGCAACCCGCCCGGTAGCTGAGAAGCTGCGAATGTTGGAGGAATTGCGCAAGCGGGCCCTCGCAATCGCAGCCAGTCGGAGGAAATGAACGCGCAGTGACAGCAGCAGGATTTGCTTTCACCCCATTCCGCAACTCGCGCGCGCGGTATCGTCGCGGGGCGCGCTAAAGCAGTTCTGCTTTTGGCGGGCGCTGCTCATTTCTTTTCCCAGCAGCGGTCCTTCCACAACACAGGGCGCTTATTTCTCTGCCCACAGTTTCTGTCGAAACCTTAAGGGAGACCGGCCATTCATTTTTTTTGAAAAACCGATTAAAGTAGTACTCATCACTGAATCCAAAACGCTCCGCGATCTCTCTCATAGACACATCCGACTCAGTCAATGTCCGGAGGATCTCCTCATTTAATCGCCGGTTCAGGTAAACTTTCGGGGACACCCCAAAAAGCCGGCCAAAGGCCATTGAAAAGGCGTGTGTACTCAGCCCCTGTGCGGCAGCAACCTCAGCCATCCGCAACTGGGCGCTAAGCTTCTTCTCAATCAAGGCGAGCGAGGAGCCGAATCGAGAATGGGCGGCCACATGTCGTTGAATGATCTCACGCAGATCTGGCACCGCGTCCGCAATCCATCGAATCAGCTACGCTTACAACCGCATGGACGCATTTAAGCTCAGTGGCACAGTCCAATCCGGAGTCCATAGGGCCGGGTCCCAAGGGCCAAGCACCCTGAAGTCCCGATCTGCCCAATCCAACAGGAAATCCACGCCGGAAAACCATTCGCATCGGAACGTCAAATAGTACGTCTCCATACATTTCGGCGCACTCACGTTGGTTGGGCCAGTTCCCCGGTAGCCAATAGGCAAACCCCGGCTTTAAATCGAAGGCTCGCCCCTCCTGCCAAAGACGGGCCGCCCCTCCAACAACAAAGTTGATGTGGTGCAAATAATCGCTCTCGACCAGTTTCCCCGTGCTCCAGTCGGGCCCCACAATCGCATGCCGAAACCCCACGATCGGGAAATGCAACCGCTGCGCCCAAGCCATTGGATCACTCTCCTCGGCCTCTTGGAATAAGGTCTCATTGAGCCGGTACGAGATGGTTTCCTTAGAGACGGTCCGTTTCATACTTCAAGCGACGTTACAAAAGTACAAGAAAACGTCCTGCAAGTCCATTGTTGCGCCGGCTCTTTAGTGGACAAATCCCAAAGCAAAGGTTCCCCCCTATGAAACTTGCAGCTCCCCTTGGGAACGGCTTGCAAACGCCGCCAAAGCAGGAAACCGCAAGCGGCTGATTTGTATTAACCCATGGATTCTTCCGGCAGCGACCGAGTTTCAGGATTATCCCGCAGGCGAGGGTAATACGGACCCCACCCTAGGAGGAGGTTTAAAAGCCCGGGGCGACCACGGGAAGATCTCTTCCGGGGCTTACACTGGACTCCAGACGAGCGCTGCGATTGTGATGGAAGGGGATTGGAACCACACCAAACGTGACACCGAAATCGGGCTGCCGAAACGCTTGCAGGGTTTCAATCAGTTCAGTCTTGGGGGGTGCCAGTTTGGCACTGGGGGGCAGTAACTAAAACCAGAAGACCCGACCGGCAAACTAGGAATCAACATCGATGCGATCACAATCGCTACTAATCTAATTTCCTTCATTCACTGCCTTTTTCCGTCCTGAACTGATACGCGGGTAAACCCGCCTTGTTGTATAGGTTGCAAACAGGAAGCTGTTCCCAGGCGTAGCGCACGGCGAGAGGCTTGGCCACTTTGTCTGAGCTCACTTCAACGGTTGAATCGGATACGATTTTGCCGTCCGCCCACGCCCACTGGTTGCTCGTGCCACCCTCAGCCAAAGGCACCGCTCCGTAAATCGCGAAGCCCTGTACCTCACTGTTGGGACTCGGCAACACCAGCGGCATTTCTCCGAGTTCGGGTTTTGTCAGATTAACCTTGTAGGTTGCAGGCAACTTCTTAGCCACAAGCCCGCCATCGGCATTCTTAAACTTGATAACGGCCTTATTACCCTTGATTGTCATGGCCTCGTACATGGGTCCGCTGGCTACGACGCTGCGATCGCCATAGACAACCGCCTGCGCCATGCGCGCCGCACGCTGGCCAACGTCCTGCTTGTTTCTGGGATGAAGATCCCCATCCTCGCAGGTATTTAACAGATTGACCGTTGAAACATGAGATAGTTCGATCGCCGCTTTCTGCTGAGCTTCGCGAATCAAAACCCAACCGTCCTCTTCATCGCCGGGCTTTTCCGTCCGTTGACCTCTGTCTGGCAACTGGAAAATCAAGAAGGGCAAATCGTCTGCGCCCCAGTACTTCCTCCAATCAGCGGTCAGCAGCTTCAGGAGGTTTTGATACTCGGCCGGCCGGCCGGCGTTGTGTTCCCCCTGGTACCAAAGACAACCGGCGATGGAATAAGGTGCCAACGGAGCAATTAAGTGATCGAACCAGCCCGAGGTGTGGTGGTAGTAGGTACCGATGCCCGGAGCCTCGGTCGGCTCACGATCAGCCCCTCTCGGATAGGTCGCATACTCCGTCTCTACCTTGCAGAGCCACTCGCCGGCCAGCGGAATGCCGTCGTTCCCGCCTACATGACTCTTTGAGATACGGAAGTGTTCAGGACGTCCGCCTATCGCTCCCGCACCGGAATACGTCTGTAGCCTGATAGCCAAAACGTTCTTACCGGGGTTGATGACCTGCTTCGGAATCTTAGCCGCATAAAGAACGCGGTGACCTTGGTCAACGCTTGTAGAGAGCAGCTTGACACCGTTGAAATACACCGCAAAGAAATCGCGGATACCGGGCAATGTAATCCAAAGCCCTTCGGTATCACCTGCCGGTATCTCAACCTCTCGACGGAACCACGTGATACCGCCATGCGTGGCGCCAATCTTGCCAGTCGAACCCGGAAACGTGACCGGTTTCCAATCGGAGGTGTCGGTCGCGGCGGCTGCCATAGCGTTGCCATCCACAGGTGCCCCCGCGTCAATCCGACCGTATTTCTCCCGCCACACAGAGTGTGCAACGAGATATTCCGCATGGCGCTTCTTGGCGCCAACCGTGATATCCTCGGCCTGCTTGGCGGCGAGATCCGCAATGCGAGGATCCGACAGCAATTTCTCGCGACTAATCCACGCTTCGATCGGCGTGGCGCCGACCGCTGCCGTTATAATCGCTACAGGAATCTTAAGGTTCTTCTGAAGCTCGCGCGCGAAAAAATATCCCGTAGCGGAAAAGTTGCCCGTCGTGTTCTTATCGGCAGCGCTCCATGTTCCAGCGAGGGTCTGACTGTTCGCCCTGAAGTCATGGACAGCGTTAAACTGACGCAGGAGTGGGTTTGCAGATTTGGAGATTTCCTCTTCATAGTTAAGCGCCCCGCCTGTCCATGACATATATCCCACCGGCATTTCCATGTTCGACTGGCCGGAACAGAGCCAGACATCGCCCACGAGAATGTTGTTAATGGTTATTGGTTCTTTGTTGCTGGTCGAGACAACCATTTTACAAGACTCACTGTTGGCGTGCATAGGGTCCAAATTGACCATCCACTTGCCTTGCTGGTCGGCCTTTGCCGTTTTCTTCTGGCCTGCCTGCGGTGAGTCGGTCGATCTAGCCGCAGGGGAGAACTCAACAGTCACGTCCTTGCCCGCTTCACCCCAACCCCAGACCGGAACCGGCTTGTTGCGCTGGATTACCATATTGTCTCTGAACAGCGATGGCAGACTCAATTCGGAGCCGTAGAGACTAACCCCGGCCATGGTTAGGATCATGATGACGCGACTACAGAAATTAGTATTCATGGGGCTTTTTTATTTTGTTCGAAACAGAGGGGGGATCGTTTTTGTATAAACTGAGCGAGGCGAAGCCTGAATGTTTACCGCGATCATGCTCTGAGCAGTTGGCTTACTTGACCGCACGGCAGAGAGCTGCGAAGGGTCAATCTTTCATAAGAAAAACAACGGATCACTCAAACTGGATGCACTTTACCATGAGGTTTTAGCATTGTCTTGCGACATGGTCCGACGGACAATTTCGCAAATGCAAGTAATAATAAAATGCTTTTCGGCCCGTTTCCGAAGCTCGCGCGCGCGGTATCGTCGCGGGGCGCGCTAAAGGCCGGTCTCGACGTCATTACAGGGTCTTTCGGAACTAGTGCGCAAAGTTTCCTCAAAACCGAAACCCCAAATATTTTAAGATCTCCGATACTCCAAAATGGTTCTGCCCCAATGCCTTTTATCAAGGGTGTTTTTCTACCAAAGGGCGCCAAGAATTCAAAGGAAGTATCAGCTTTGCAGTTGGCCGCAGATGTGGTCATCACAGATTTTCCTGTCACCTCCGGGCAGTCTTGGGACCGCATCCGCAACGGAAAAGTCAGTGCACAACCCGAGGCGCGCGTGGGCGACATTGACTATCTCACAAGCGGACACTCTGTCCTCGGCCTCTCATCCAACAGCGGAATCACATTCGATTTGAACGCAATCCGCACCGCAAACCACTGGGGACCGCTCCGCCTGACCAGGGCCATTGATTTTGGTTCCAGAGAGTTGGATTCCACCTCCTTTGCTGACTTCTCCGTTTATCTGGACTCAGAGCGCAAGCTCTACCGGCCAAAGATGACCACGACAGAAAAGTCCGGATGTGACCTGCTCGCGGCGATTCCTGATGCGAGGGCCAAGGATAGGGGCTGGGAGCCTGCCGTGGTTGCGATGCTGCTGGATGAAATGCGTGTGGAGGTACCGCCTGAGTGGCTGATTCGCGAGGTTTCGGCGGCCGAGTTGGAGGCCTTTATTCGGAAGCTTCGTCTTGCGCTGGCCGAACAGGCCCTGCCGTCCGCGTAAACACCCGCGTGCAACAAGCATCAGACCACCGCGCCGGCCCCGGAGAGCCACTGTTTTATCGCAAGGGTACGAATTTTACGAATTTCCAGTGCCCCTTTGGATGTCGGCGTGACGCAGGAACCGACTTGCCGCAGGGATACCACTCGTGGAGCTAATCAGGCTACCATCCTCCTTCCCAGCCGTTCCCTACAGAAACAACAGGCTCCGCGAGAATCATCACAGGAGCCGTAAACATGAACCCGACCAGATTACCGCTCAGTTGCCATTTAAAAGGCTGCTGCACGACTTCACGAATCGTCTGATGACACCGGCACCGCTTCTGCTTGTAAAAACTAAAAGTCGAACACTCAGGGGGCAAACTTGAAAACACGAAAACCATCACTCACCTCACACAGCTCACGCCGTTTTCGGGTCACAGCAGTGTGCCAAGATCTTTAGCGCGTCTCCTCAGACTCCTCTTCCTTATTTTAAGAAAAGCGTACGAGAGAAGTGGGCAACGGACTCCCTCCACGGATAGGAATATTGATAACCTAGACCTACTTGTTGGAAGCCTGAGCTTGAGAAGGCGAGCTTTTGCCGTCCAATACCTGAAGCTCGTGAATAGACCAAAACGTGCCCTGCGCGGAATCAGTTTGGGTGATGCGAAGTGCCTTGGCCTTCACCGGCGCAAACGCAATAGCCGTCACCCCGCGCTCCCCTTTTCCCGAGGCGACCGTCTGCTTCCAAGTCTGCCCGTCATCCGAAACTTCCACCTTGTAGCCGCGCGGATAATCCCCTGCCGATACCCCTTCATCGAGCACCAGTCCCGAGACAAGCTCTTCTTTGGGGAACTCAACAGCGACCCACATTCCAGGCACCTGTGCTGTTTTAGTATCGTAGCGTGTCGAAAGGTCGTTATCCACAGCCTTGGACAAGGCACCCGTGTTGTGGCTGGCGCTCAACTTCCATTCCTGCCGCCGCTGCAACACCGTTGGACCAAACTCCGAGAGTTCCGGAATCGTGAAAGGGGTGGAGCGGTCTTTTAATTGGACTCGCAATGCCGCGACTTCCTTGGGTGAAACCGTGTCGCCCTTGTTTCCAAAACTGTTTCGCACATAGGACGATACGGCAGCAATCCACTGGTCGTTATTGCTTTCCATTGAGACCATTTGGGCGTCGTACACCTTTCCATCAATGGGCCCCGCCAACCCGCGCAGAAGCACAGCAACCAAGGCGTTCTTGGAACCTGTCACGGTGCGAGAGGCCGCGAGAGGCGGCGCCAGAGTGACCCCCGGTCTGCCATCCACGAGCGTTCCCCGACCATCCGCACCGTGGCAGGTGAAGCAGAGTTCGTTGAAGATTTCATTGCCTTTGGTGAGCAGGCTTTTTTGTTCGTTGCTGAACTCTTTGCCCCAAGTACGCTTGGGCGCAAGCATTTCCATGGCTGTGTCCCGTAGTGCGACATGCCCCGTGGCCCCCATCATGCACCCCTGCAGAATAGGCTTCGCCTCGTTCGGATTGAGCAACCGCGCACTGCACATTGCCTGCAGCGAAACCGAAGCGTCCTTGTCTTTTACCATCGCTAGAATGGCCTGAAACAAGGAGGCGTCGCCCGCCTTGAAGAGCGTCTCACTGACGCGAATCGCGGCCGCGCGTACATGCGCATCCGCATCCTTCATTGCGCCCCGCACCATGGCTGCGTCCACACTCCCCAACCCCTCCAGAGTCCAAAGCGCATGAATGCGGGCGAGCGGATTCTTGGACTCCGTGGCAAGTTTGCTTAGAGCAGGAAGCACCGACTTGTCCTGGCGAAGCACCAGCAGTTTCTGAGCGGTATCGCGCCACCAACCATTGGGATGCTCCAAGGTCGCGGAAAGTTCCCCTGCCGAGGCTTCGTTCAAGCGTGGTTGCGGACCGGGCTTGAAGTCGTCATGCACCAGGCGCCAGATCCTTCCCATGCTCACCTGTTTGTCCAAGTCATACTGCTGGACAACTTTTCGCAGGTAACTCCCCTCCTTCACCCAGTTTCCCTCCTGAATGATTCCACGGTACATGTCCACGAGGTACAGCGTGCCGTCGGGCGCCGTATTCATGTTCACAACGCGCGAAAGCGGGTCTGTGGAGCGGATAAATTCAGACTTGTCGTAAACGTTCGTGAGTGTCGTCACACCATCCGTCACGTCCACTTTGCTGCGGCGCACCAAACGGCCCACGGGTTCGGAAAACAACAAATCGCCTCGCAAATCCGCTGGCAGCCGATCTCCACGGAACACCTCCGCGCCGCATGTCGCCGTAAAATGGTTGAGCGTCTTGTCTTCAGGGCGAAACCGCTTCTCACCTCCCTGAACGTCGGCGAGCCCCACAAGGGGCCAGACCTGAGCGTAGTCCTCGGAAAACTGTTTTTTCAAGTTCACCCCGGTGTAGAGGATGTGTGTCTGAAAATTCAGCGGGCCCCTTTCACCACCGGCATTCACGATCCAAGGCTTGCCGTAATCATCCTGAGTGAGCCCCCACTGCCCGCCATTGGCCGCGATCGGCTCCTTCAAAGGCGCCGCGCCCGGCTGCCAGCGCAGACGCCAGTTGTTGTACGTCATGTACAGCCAGTTATCGATCCCCCAGATCAAACCGCTCTGTTGGTGCTCGAGGTTTCCGCCGCGGGGCCCGCCCGCGAACCAAAGCGTCTTTTTATCCGCAACCCCCTTCCCTGTGGTGTCTTCGTAGAGGTAAATATCCTGCGTGTCCGTCTCATTGACCAGCAACTGGCCGGGCCCCAAGGGGAGAATCATCCTCGGCAGCACAAGGTTGTCGATAAACACAGTGTGTTTGTCCAATTGGCCGTCCCCTTTGCTCGACCAATGCAGGGAAACGCGGCTGTTGGCGGCGTGTTCATTGCTCCCGTCCACGTCCTGCATGTAGGAGCGCATTTCCGCGACAAACATCCGTCCATTCCCATCAAACACCGCCGTCACGGGCTCCCTGATGTCAGGTTCCGCAAGCACCACCTCCAAGTGGTAACCCTTTGGCAGCTGGAATGTTTTCAGAGTCTCTGCAGGGCTGAGTCCCACAATCGCCTTCTGCTTGGGAAAAGCATCAGACGCGGGTGCCGTCGCCGTTGCGGGTTCAGCAGCGTTGAGAGCGCCCAAAACGGACGGAAGAAGAGAGGCCAAAAGAACGGTTTTCTGAAGGTTCATAGAATTTTCGTAAAACTGTCTGCGCAGCAATGAAACCGGGGTGCAGGCCAAAGGGTTCCATGCACAACCCAGATACCGCAGGAAGCGTTAGCCCCAAAGCTGCGAGGGCGCGCACTACTGTCAAAACCACCCCCAACAAAAAGCGTTCCAAGCACTTGCTGAAATACTTTCAAAACAGCATCATCGAACAGTCCAAGGCCCTTCTTCCGACAAAGCGCACGCCCTGAGTGAAGCCAATCGCCCCCTCCCGCCTTACTTCGCGGGAACCGTCGCTGGATCCTTGGGTTTGGTGGTCATTTCAAAGTCATCCGTTCTGAAGGGGGTCAACGGCAAGCCTTCCAGACTGGTGATGTTACAGCGCGGATTGTTTGCCCATGCGTAGCGCACGGCGATGGGCTTGGCCACGTCCTCGCACGTCAGTTCGACTTTATCTTTACCCAGTACCCGCCCCTTGGCCCAGTGCCAGACCTTGTCCTCACCACACACGCTAAAGCCGAGTGCCTCTTCGACGTCAAAAGGGCGCAGGCCACTGCCAAAACAATCAATCGTGACGGTGGCCTTGCTTCCCTGAAACTCAACCGCCTTCAATTCGGGGCTCCGATAGGAAATTTTGATTCCATAATCCTTCGCTAAAGCCCAGCGAACCAACCGCGAAGCCACGTCGTGCTTGTTTTTGGGGTGAATGTCCTTCCCTTCCCCGAGATCGATAATCACGGCTTGTCCGGTATTCGGAAGCGCCAGCGTCTTTGTCTGTGCTTCGCGCAGTTCGGCCCAGTTACTTTCACCGGGACTGGTGTCTTCCTTCATAAAATCCGCCAACTGCACCCAGTAAAAGGGCAGGTCTGGATTGTTCCACTCCTTGCGCCATTCCTGAATCAGAAATGGAAACAGTTGCCCGTATTCCCACGCGCGTGACGCGTTGGTCTCGCCCTGATACCAGATCACGCCTTTGACTCCGTAACCAAGCGTGGGATAAACTACGGCATTAAATATATTTCCGGGACGGGCGTTGCCTTTGAGCCAGGAATCGGGCGACCGGGGCTCCCTCGGAAGGGGCTTTCCCTCGGCCTTGGCCTTTTCCACAAGCTCCTTGTGCTTCACCATGGCCTCGGCAAAGTCGCTCCGCGCTTTTTCCGACGAATTGAGAGCCTCTGATTTCAGGGTGTTCTCCATCAAGGTGGCGAAACGGGGGTCCTTCTCGAGGGACTGGCGGCGCACCCAAGCCTCAGCAGCGGAGCCACCCCAGGAATTGTGGATCAAACCCACTGGAACCCCCACAATTTGATGAATATAGCGACCAAAGAGATACCCGACTGCGCTGAATCGCAGGGCCGAATCGGCAGTCGCCTGCACCCACTGTCCTTTAAAGTCCGTTTGCAACTCCTGCGACCCTGCATTGGGCACCGTAATCAGGCGGAATGTGCTGGATTTGGCGGTGAGAGCTTCGAGGTCGCCGTTCCAGTCACCTCCGAGAGACATCTGCATGTTCGACTGCCCCGAACACATCCAAACCTCTCCGATCAAGACGTCTTGAACTTCCCTGCTCTCGGTGGGGCTGGAAATTTTGAGAACCTGGGGTTCAGCACTCGCTGGGAGACCATCCAACTTGAGGGTCCACTTGCCCTCCTTGTCTGCTTCCGCCGTCTTGATTTGCCCGGAGAAACTCACTGTGATTTTTGTTCCGGGCGTGTCCCACCCCCAGATAGGATTGCTCTGCTTTTGCTGCAGAACCATGTGGTCCCCGATAATGGCGGGGAGTTTAAGCTCAGCCTGGGAGGAACTGAAGGCCAGTAGTCCGCTCAGAAGCAGGAAACGAGAATGGGATTTCATGTTTTTTGAAGTTTTGGAGAGAAACGCGACTGCGGGAGCAATGCAGGGAAGAACACCCACTCCCCGGTTTTTCATTAGCCTGCCATTTCAAACAACTCACTCCTGCACTTTGACACGCCGGCGAATTGCCAAGATAAGCGCGCTGAAAACCCCCAGAGCCACCATGCTCAGAGAGACCTGCGCAATGGCTTTGGACAGGGACTCTTTTGCCATGCTGCTTCCCGCCAGCGCGACGGGAATATTGCTGGGCAGATAGCCCAAAAACGTCCCCAGCAAAAACGTGGCATGCCGGGTCTTGAGCACCCCGAGCAGCACATTTGGGACGATCCCGGGAACAGGCATCTGTCTTGCGACAAAGATCGTACCGATACTGGGCGCCACAAGAATCTTCCGCAGTGTCTGGCTATTGGCAAGTTTCCGCTCCACCCATTCCTTGGGCCCCCACAAGCGTGTGAGCAAAAAGGTGCCGTAGGCACCCAAAACCCCAGCGAATTGCGACGCTAGAAAACCCTCCACAAAGCCGAAAAGCACACCTCCCAACCCACATAAAGCCAGACGCGGAACACCAAGAGCAATCCCCACGATGCTCCCAAAAACAAATACGGCGTGCGCTTTCCACCCCAATTCGTCCACTCGCGCCTTCAAACTCTGCGCTTCCTCCAGCCAGTGCCTGAGCGGAGTAAAATGCAGTGCCGCCACAAGCCCAACGACGACAAGCACCAAAAGCAACAGTCTTCCCGTCTCTTTTTGAAAGCCCTTATTTTCCTCTGCCAGCATTCGGGAACCCTAACGGAAAAACAAATCCGTGTCCCAAAGCAAAATCATAGCCTTTCTTACAGGGCATCTGAACGTCCCGAGAACATTCGATACCAAAGCCAGTGCAAGGTTAGCAGCACCCCGCCCTCTTGCCTTGTTTCGCGGAACTCGGAAAAAGACCTTGTTCCACCCTACCTCTGCGGAAGCTTCTCGTCCTTGATTTCACGGATGCGCGCAACCGCTTCATTCACCATCTTCTCTCCAGTATCAGGCGCCACAAAACTGCATTCCGTTGCTCCGTAGCCCCCCTCCTTCACCGCCTTGACCGTGGGCACGTACACCAAAAACGGCGTGCCTTTTCCGTGATAGGCCACGCCAAGAATAAACGTATTGGGGATGGGCGAACGGGCCGAAAGATCGAGTTGATGCTGGATAAAAGGCTCCCCCGGGATCGTCACAAGTGCAAGGTTCTGGTTGATGACCACCGTGAGCATCCCAGTCTCTGTGGTGCGCGGTTGGCTGCGGTTCTGAACCTCCAAAAGGCTTTCCCTAAACGCAAGAGACGGCACGCTGCCAGCGGGCGGTCTGGGGATACTTGCGGCCACTCGCAGAGCACCTTTGCCCAGAGAAATCCCCGCCTGTTTCACGATGTTAAAGCGGTTTTCGCCGCGGAGGTTGTGAAGATCGTATGGATCTAGATCCCCCTGGGCCCCCTGCAAAAACATCCCCATGCAGTCGGGGCCGAGTTCCTGCTCCACGTAGTCCACCATTGCCCCCGGAAAATCCCGCGAGAGCACCTCCGCGGACATGAGCGCCACGGGATGGCACGCATACAGGACCGCAAACGCCCTCGGTTTCCCAGAAAGGTCTTCCACGCGGAGGACCCCCACCGTGGGATCCACAGGAGACGTGGGCCGCCGCTCCGGATTCTCCCACAAGGGCGTCACCCGGCCGTCTGCCCCGACGAGGCGCCTGTTGTGGGCCATGTACGCACTCTCAAACGGGCCTTTGCCCGACACAACTCTCGCGGGAAAAAGACTCTTCATCGCCTGTCCGATCGCCTCGATAATCTTTTCTTCTGTGGCCGCATACCAGGGGTCCGAAGACAAACCGGGCCAGTCGACGGTTTCAGCGGGCGCCCTGCCAGTCCGGGTCCAGTCCGGGAGTTTTGGAGGGCGGATCATCAACCCCCTCGGGCTGAAGCTTGAATGAGTATGTGTGGCACTCAAGACCACCTGACTGACTCCCCACTTGCGCTTCGCTTCCTCGACCACCTTTGCAGAGGCAAAAACGAGCATGTCCACGGAGACGATCGCCACGGAGGACTTCCCATCCTTGAGCACCAACACGCGGGCCTCCACATGATCCCGAATAGCAAGGGGTTGCGAATACTCGTTGAGAATGGTTTCCTCCCCAGGCGTGATGTCGACTTTGGCAGTGCCCGCCCAGAATGCGCCGGCATCAGGCGTATTGGCTCCAGCGGCGACGCTGCAAAAAGAGGCAAGCACGCAAAGCAAACCCACAGTGACGCGTTTTTTCGTTGGAACTCGCCCCTTCCTGAGGACTCCTGCGCGCTGCTCTTGGATTGGAACAAAGAGGATTCGACCGAGATCGAAGGTGTAAAACCAGCTTTTCATGTAGGGTATGTTTGAGGGAGCAAGAACAGCGAAAAACAGCTGGGAAATGGGGATTACTCGCGGAGCCGTTACGCAATGCGTGGGAATTACCGTGGCGCCTCAAGTCCGATGGCTTCCCGGAATTTGGAGAGAGATTCCGCCTCCCTGCCCATGGCGGCATAAAGCTGGCCATAGGCGCGCAAAAGTTTGATCCTCCATATGGGCGCCAGCGAGTCCGTCACTTCAAACTCGTTGAGAACACCCAGAGCCTCCTCAAGTTTCACTTGGTCGATGAGCAGGCGCGCGATGGCAATGGTGGAGTTGATGGGAAGCCAGCCATTTGACTTTGGCCCCGTTTTTTTAAGGACCTCCCTGTGCGCTTCCAACGCCTTTGCCTCGTCCTTCAAATTGGAAACGTAGTTGTCGGCGAGGCCGACCCACGCAAGCAGTGCACCATCCCCATTGGAAATGGACAGCGCCTTCTTAAACTCGATTTCAGCCTGAGCGCCGTTCTTCAAGGCATAGTAGGCGTTGCCGCGCAGCCTGAAAGCCTCGTTGGCCTGGTTGGGTGAGGCCTCCGCCCATGCGGCAAAATCCTCGGAACCATAATTTTCAACAAGCTCCTTCCATTTTCTTTGCTGGGCCAGTTCGCGCATCAGACTGACAATGGAGGCCGGTTCGGAGGCATAAGCTCGGTACTTTTCCGCCACACTGGCCGCTTGTGCATCTCCGTGATGAAAAAAGAACCGGTTGCGCAGCGTGAGCGCAGCACCCGCCGGGAGGGTATAGTCGCCGGAATGGGAGGCGCAGGCCGGGCAATTCGTCCCGGCAGGTTTGCATACAAGGGTTTTATGATCGCTGTAATTCCCCTTGAAATGATCCGTCCCAAACCGGTTCGCCGTCATGAGCCCGTACGTTCTCGCATGCCAGTGGGTGGGAAAACGAAGATTTGACGGGTGATCAAACAGGGCAATCCCAATGGGACGCCCGGTTGTGTCGGGGCCCGAATAATCCACCCATTCCGCACGTTTGCCCCAGGCCTCCGCATTGCGGTCGCCGCGACTGTTCACAAGGGTGCCGTTGAACTTGTTTCCCTTTTCGTCCTCCACCTTCATGGTGCCAGCCACCCTTGCCAGCAAACCACCATCCCGCTTGTCGCCAAACACTACGGGGCCGTTGGAAGCCTGGAACTCCACGTCGAAGTCCAGCAGCACTTCCCTTTTTTCAAGCGGGGTAAAACACAAGCGCACCTTTTCGCGCAACACCAACTCCCCGTTCCCTAGCCACTGGTTCCAAAGCACCACTTCGCCGGTTTCCCCGGAACGCATGCTCTCAATCCGCTCAAGCTTGATTTCCACGGTATGTCCCGCCAGAGCTTTCCCTGGCGCCCACCAAAAATTGAAGCCGTTGATGTCGCTGTGCGCAAACCGGATGGACCGGTGCCAGGGATGGTCCTGCTCTTCGCCGGCAACCCCGGGTAACATGGGAAAGTTACGGGTGATGTTTTCTCCCGTGGGGCCGGTCACCGGATAGAGATAAGGAGCAACCCACTCCTTATGGCGCCATTCCGTGAACAGTTCTCCGTTAATTTCCACTCGAATACGGTCGCTCAGTTCGGAAACTGTGACCGCCGCAGACAAAGCAGATTGCAAAACCAGACCGATGACAAAGGCCAACCGTAATGGGGAGTTCATGGGGTAGTACTCGCTTGAGAAGCTCTCTCCTTGCCACCAGAGCAAAGCAGGCACCAGACCGGTGCCGGCAAAGTAAAAGTGAAAGTTGGGAACGAATTTAAATCAACAATGTGTCACGAACACTGAGATTATCGAAAATTTATACTAAATGTCTTTAGCGTGTACGTAAAAGCCATGCAAAGTTCTCCGTCATCTCATTGCTCCCATCTGCCGGCGAAACAGAAGTGGTCGCCGGACTATCTGCTGCACAAAAACGCCGCGCCCATGTTTTTTGAGAACTTTGAGAACTTTGAGAACTTTGAGAACGAGTGGGGCCTCGCGCAACCCAAGGAAATCACGCAGACAAACGACGCTGTCCACTCCCCACGCTGGGCACTGGGTTTTCAGGAAGGAGCCCGGCACAGGGGGGCAACGTGTTTTGTAAAGTTCCCAGAACACACCGTCGAAGAATCCGCCGAGATCTGGGATTTTGTGGCGCGCCAACTTCAGGCGCCTACCTCACCTCTGCGGCCCCAGGAGACGGGATGACGGATGCTAGTCTTGTAGCCTTGCATGACCGGGAATAAACGAGGCAAAATCCACCACTGCCAAAGAGGAAATAGCGTTCCTCACAATCATCCCACCCATGAAATTTCATCGCACAACACTCGCCCTTCTCAGCCTTGGAGCCGCCTTTCTGAGCGCCGCCGATTCCGCTTCAGGCGCGCAGTGGCGCATCCAAACCTTTGCCGGCAATGGCAAACAGGGATTCGCAGGCGACGGCGGCCCAGCAACGGAAGCCCAGATTGACAATCCCTTTGGCGTGGTGCGTGGGCCGGATGGCGCGATTTGGTTTTGCGAATACACCGGCCAGCGGATTCGCCGGGTAGGCACCGACGGCAAGATTTCCACGGTGGCAGGCTCGGGAAAGAAAGGCTACAGTGGCGATGGCGGGCCAGCCCTTGAAGCCACCTTTAACCTGCCCCACGAAGTGCGCTTCGGCGGGGATGGCCAGATGTACGTTGTCGACATGGGGAACAATGCGGTCAGGAAGGTCGATCTGCGCACCAAAGTGATCAGCACGCTCGCAGGCAACGGCACCGCGGGATACAGCGGCGACGGCGGCCCGGCATCGCAGGCGCAACTCAAACAACCACACAGCATTCAATTTGGGCCCGACGGAGACCTGTACATCTGCGACATTGGCAACCATGTGATCCGCAAGGTGGATATGAAAACCCTTCAGATCTCGACCTTTGCCGGTACCGGCACTGCAGGTCCCACCCCCGATGGCGCACCGATCACGGGTACCCCGCTCAAGGGCCCGCGTTCCCTGGATTTCGATGCCCAAGGGAACCTGTGGTTGGCCACGCGCGAGGGCAACCAAGTCTTCAAATTTGATCTCAAAGCAAACCGGATCACGCACGTCGCGGGTACGGGAGCCAGCGGATTCACGGGCAATGGGGGGCCCGCGCGCGAAGCGACCCTCAAGGGCCCCAAAGGCATTGCGATCGACAAAGCCGGCAACGCCTGGCTTGCTGACACCGAAAGCCACACCGTACGCATGGTGGATGCAGCCACCGGAAAACTGCTGCTCATCGCCGGAAACGGCCAGAAAGGCGATGGTCCAGACGGCGATCCCTTGCAATGCCCGATGGCGCGTCTGCATGGAGTGTTCGTGGATGCAGACGGCTCCGTCTTTATTGGCGACAGCGAAGCCCACAAGGTGCGCATACTCCGCCGGGTTCCGTAACGCGGTCCGCGTCTGTGCGCGTGTAACTTGCGCCCGTCCCGCGGAGACCAATCTGGAATTGGCGAGAAAGTGCGCGCAACGCCGACACTCCCGCAGCACTCCCCCGAGCGCTTCCAACCGCACAAAAGGGCGTTCACCCATTGCCAGCAAGCGTAGAGTCGCCACAACCAAGCGCCCGACTGCCTCTTTTTATTCCGTTTCTCACCCATGGATCCCCTTCGCCTGCAGGCCCTCCTCGGGGTCGCCTTTTTCCCCCTCCTCCTCTGGAGCCTCTCCTTAAACCGCCAGAAATTCCCGCTACGCTTGGGCCTCTGGACGCTGGGGTTTCAGTTTGTCACCGCCGCTATTCTCTTAAAAACGCCGCCGGGAGCTCTCTTCTTCAAAGGTTGCGACGGCCTTTCGGATCACTTTACACAGATTGCCGTTCAGGCGGCCCGCGTGGTATTTGGTCCACTCGCTGATGCCGAAAGCTTGGAGCACGCCTTCGGGCGCGGACACACCTTTATTTTTGCAATCTGGGTTGGGGCCCTGATCACAGTCATCTCCGCTTTGGTCTCATTGCTCAATCACTGGAATGTACTGCCAAAACTAGTCGAGTCTCTGGCGCGGGCCCTGCGCTTTTCCTTGGGCGTCAGTGGCAGCGAAAGCATGAATGCAGCAGCAAACATTTTTTTCGGCCACACAGAATCCGTCCTAGTCATCAAAGCCTATGTGGACACGCTCACCAAGAGCGAGTTGCTGTCCATTCAGACCCTGGGGATGGCAACGCTCTCCCTGGGCGCCATTCCGGTCTATTCCAAGCTCGGAGACGGCGCTGGTCATATCATGACAGCCACCGTTTTGAGCGTTCTGGGCGGGTTATGGTGCAGCAAGATTCTGTTGCCTGAAACACAGCAAAGCCCCACGCGCGCCGGAGCCAACCTCTCCCCTCCCCGGGGGGCAAAATCAACGGTGGAGGCGGTCTGCGTTGGAGCCGAACAGGGCCTCTTTCTGGCACTTTCGGTGTTCGCGATGCTGCTGGCCTTTACCGCCCTGATTGCCGTGGTAAACCACCTGCTTCTGTGGGTTCAAACCTGCGGCGGGGTCGCCTCCCCCCGTAAAATGGAGTCCCTCGTCGGAGTGTTGCATGTCCCCATTGCCTGGCTGATGGGCATACCCGCCCAAGAGTGCCTCGAAATCGGCGAACTTCTGGGCCAAAGGGTCGTGTTAAACGAGTTTTTCGGATACCTCGGATTGAGCGAACTCCGGCAAACCCTTTCGCCCCGCGCTTTCACTCTGGCGACTTATGCGCTTTCAGGATTCGCCAACCCAGCCTCCGTGGGCATGCTTGCCGCCGCAATCTCGAACGCGGCTCCCAACCGCCTTTCCGAAGCGGCGTCACTTGGCGCACGGGCGATGCTCGGCGGCCTATGCACAAGCTACTTAACCACCGCCGTCGCAGGCGTCATTTTGTAACGCAAGTTGCACTGTCTAAGTTTGCCAAGGACTGTCTAAATTGCTAGTCTTCCAACTGAAGTCTCGCAAATGATCAAGGCAACTCCACTTTCCATTCATTCGCCAGTTCAGGTGTTCCTTGAGGACCACTTTTCCCCAGCCGCTCGCGAGGCATTGATCGGAGCGGCACACGCCCTGGAACTCATCGAGGAGGCGGCGACCATTACGCTCCCAGACAGACGCTTCGTCTATGTGAATTCGGTTTTCGAGCGCCTTTACGGCTTCACCTGTGCCTCCATGCTGGGGCGCGCAAACCTCCCCATTCACACCCGCTCCGTACCAGATCAACTCATTGAGGCGATTTTCGAGGGCACTGCCAGCGGCGGGTGGGCCGGCGAACTCGAAAACCAGTCCCGCAATGGCAAACGCTTCGAGATCCAGTTGCGCACACGGCCCATTGCCACTGCCGCCGGAGAAATCGTCGGCTATCTGGGGATCTGTCATCCAAGTTCCTGGCAGAAAGTCCCGTCTGAGGATCCGCCGCTCGCCAATACGGAAATCAAACCCCAACCCGAGATTTGCCCGTTAAGCTCCAGAGAAAGGGAAGTCCTTTCGTGCTATGCGCTTGGGCTCAACACCAAGGAGATCGCGAGCCAGCTGAAAATCTCCATCCCGTCCGTTTTCACCTATCGGGCCCGCATTAATCAAAAACTTGGTCTTAAAAGCCCGGCTGATTTTTATCTCACAGCTCGCCTATACCAGACCTCGCCGCCTCGGAAACTCACCAGAGTGAACCAGAAAACCAGCCACTAGAGAGCGGTCGCAATGGTGCTCAGAATTTCGATAATCTTCTCTGCCTTCGGTGCATCCACTTCTTCGCACAGAAATTGGACCAGCGCTGAGGACAGTCTTTCATCCAGTTCTGGAATGTAAACTGGTGTGTGCCTTGCAGCGGACTCACTCTCGTGAGCTGTCGCGTTGAAGGTAACCTGAAGCGCCTTTTGGAGAACGTTGATTTGGTCGTCGCTTAAATTCACAAGCACGAATTTTATTAGAATCAATTTAGGGTTCTGCCCGATTTGTGTCTCGTCATATAAATTATGACACCGCATGTAGTGCTTCGATTCCCCGTCCTCCAAACCGGGAGATCGACTTGCCTCCTGTCGATGGCGTGCAGAGCCGTCATGCCATGCTTTCGAAGGCGTCGCCTGCCCGAGCAAGCCCTGCTAAAGCCTGTTCTGCACGCTCCACGGTGCGGGTCGTCAGGATGAAGCTCCGCACGGCCCGGACAGCCAACTTGCTGTGTCTCTTGGATTGCGGTTTCGGGGATTATCAGGGATGCTTTCCCGGAATGAATCCGAATACGGTTCTGTACGATGATGAGTGTTCCTTCTGCACCTTCCAAATGAAGTTGCTGAGCTGGCTGGATTGGCGCAACCGGTTCGCGCTTGTCCCGGCGTCGGACGCCCGTGTCAAGATTCTCGCCCCCGAGCTCACTGCGGTACAACTGAATGAAGCCATCCACTGTGTCACCGACCAGGGCCGGATCCACCGCGGGGCCAGAGCCATCCGGTTCATTTCCATGCGTCTGCCCCTGCTTATGCCGCTGGCATTGGTGCTCTGGTTTCCGGGTGTCATCTTTGTGGCAGAACGCATCTACGCGCTGGTGAGTCGGAACCGACAACTCATCAGCCGCTTGTTCGGGTGCAAAGGAGCCTGCGCCCTGATGCCGGATCGCGCGGGGATCGGCTCCAAACCGGGTGAAATAAAGCCGTAGAGTCCGGCAGATCCGAAGTTCAACCGAGGCGCATCCTTCCGCCAGCCGGGTGCAAAGAAACAGAACATCTCTCTATTTTTCAAATTTTTATGAGTAAACCAACCCTCCTCGTTATGGCTGCCGGCATGGGCAGTCGCTATGGCGGCCTCAAACAAATTGATCCCATGGGCCCCCACGGTGAAACAATCCTCGATTACTCCGTGTTTGACGCCTTGCGCGCGGGCTTCGGCAAGGTCGTTTTTATCATCCGCCCAGATTTCGAACAGGCCTTTCGCGAGAACATCACCGCCAAATTCAACGACCGGATCGCCGTCGACTACGCCTTCCAAACCCTCGACAAACTTCCCGCCGGCTTCTCGATCCCGGCCGGCCGCGATAAACCCTGGGGGACCACCCACGCCATTCTTTGCGCGCGTGACGCCATTTCAGAGCCCTTTGCAGTCATCAATGCCGACGACTTTTACGGCCGCCACTCCTTTGAAGTGCTCGCCAAGCATTTGAACACCCTGCCCTCCGACTCAAACGCCTACGCCATGGTCGGATTCACCCTCAAAAACACCCTCTCCGACAACGGAACCGTCGCGCGCGGCGTCTGCAAAACAGATTCCACAGGTTATCTGAAGGAGATCCAAGAGCTCACTAAAATTGAAAAAACGCCCTTCGGCGCCCGTAATGCCAGCGAAGACGGCAACGCGCTGGTGCTGACCGGCGACGAACCCGTGTCCATGAACATGTGGGGCTTCTCCCCCCATCTCTTCGGACAAATTCACGGCTTGTTTGAGGAATTCCTCACCGCGCAGGGCTCGGAGCTCAAGAGCGAGTGCTACATCCCCCTCTCCGTAGGTGAACTCGTGAAAAGAGAAACTGCCACCTGCAAAGTCATCCCGACAACCTCTCCCTGGTTTGGAGTCACCTACCGGGAAGACAAACCCAAGGTGCAGGCCAGTATTGCCGAGATGACGGCCTCCGGTGAGTACCCGAACGGCCTCTGGAAATAGCGCTAAACATTGAAACGGCAATGAGGATAGAGGTAGGAACAGCCCATTGAGTTGGGCTGCTCCCCCCTCCGAACCGGACGTGCGGATTTCCCGCATCCGGCTCTCCAGTCAACAGGTGACTGCTGTTCGCAGACTCTTGATTTCCACCTCACGGGCTTCTTCGAGGCTCAAGAACCCGAGCGTGGCAAAGTAGTGGTTGTTCCAGCGCTGCTGATCTCGGCCGCACCTCGGCCTCGTCTTCCAGCTCGCTTGCGCCGGATGCTACTCAGTCATCCCCTCACCCCTCCGTCAATGGATCTTAGCGACTTCGCTTCCGCTTGCTTGAAGTATTCCTAGATCCCTCCCATCGGCACTTTAAGCTTCTCAAGAATGGCCTCAAGGCTCTTCCCTCTGTTGCCTCTGAGCTCCGGTTTGAGGGACTCCTTTATCTTCTTCACGCTTTTGTCGCGGATCAGTCGGCGGATCTTCCCGCTGTTCTTGCTTCGCCAGAACTTGTATCCCAAAAACTCGACCTGCGCCCCGGGTTGCCCCATGTCCACAATTCGTGTCTTTTGAGGATGCAGCTCCAGTCCCGCTTCCTTCATCCATTCCTTCAGGTTTTCAAGCCCATCTTGGGCGCTCTGCGCATCTTCACACGGATTACCATGTCGTCCGCATAGCGCACCATTTCGTGCCCAGCCTTTTTCATACTATGGTCCAGTGGGTTGAGATAAATGTTCGCCAGCAGTGGACTGATCACTCCGCCCTGCGGAGTTCCCTCCTCGCGGCTTATCTTTTCCCACTCTCCCATTTCGTTGAGGACTCCTTGTTTGAGAAACTTCTCCAGCAGGCCAAGCACCCGCCCGTCAGCGAGATGCTCCTTCACAAGCTTCATCAGTCGCTCATGTGGAATGCTGTCGAAGTATCCCTTGATGTCCCCATCCACCACATGCCTTATCCCGCCTTTGAGCAGTTCGTCCATGCGGCGCAGGGCATCCTTGCATCCAAGTCCGGGGCAAAACCCATAACTGTGCTCGGCAACCTCCTTCTCAAAGATGGGTTCGATCACCATCCTTGTCGCGGTTTGCACCACTCGATACGCCACCGTTGGTATTCCAAGGGGACGTTTCTCGCTGCTGCCCAGCTTGGATATCATCACCCGTTTGACTGGCTTGGGTGCGTAAGTGCCTTCTTTGAGTTGCTTGTTAACGGCAAGCACCCGATTTTGGCTGTCTTTTGAGAAGTGCTTTACAGTAATGCCGTCCACGCCGCAGGCCCCTGCGTTGGACTGCACTTTTTCCCATGCTAGTGGGAGGGGTGCCGGTGTAAAGTTTGTTCTGTAATTGGGTTCTTTGCGAACTGGCTGCCCCTTCCGGGGGCGGCGGAGCGATAGCGAGCACAGCGAGCTGAGCGCAGCCGGCCCCGGAAGGGGCTTGCGCGAAGTTCGTCGGGGGCTGGTCAGTGTGG
>CANJPY010000056.1 GCA_947476255.1 Chthoniobacteraceae bacterium
GGACAGAGCCTGAAACAGTAGTGGCCCGGATCAATGAGCGGGTACGCGGCTGGATCGGGTACTTTGACTACGCGCAAAGGGACGAGGGGTTTGGGAAGATGCAGAGGCAGGTGTGTCATCGAGTCCGGAGATGGCTGTGGAAGAAACATGCCAAGATCCGGGCGCATTACGGGCCGCATTATCAGAACGAACGCCTGCATGAGCAATACGGCCTGACTCGTTTTCCCACGAACGCCACACGGTGATACAAATGAAGCAAATCGGAGAACAGCCTCCGAGAGCCGGATGCGGGAAATCCGCCCGTCCGGTTCGATGAGGGGGAGAGGAGGACATGGGGTGGTTGTGGCCGCAAACCATCCTCGTCTCCCTACTCTATTTAGAGAATACTTCCGCAATGCGCTCGTTTTTGGGCTTTTGGCAGACGTTGTTTTCTGCGAACTGGTGGGGTGATGAAAGTCTCCCTCCTTGCACTCTCTGGCATTGTTCTTTTTTCGAACGCTCAAGCCGTTGATTTGAATGTGACACCGCGTGGAAATCTCAACAACGCGCGGGTTCAGTTTCAGGAGCAAAAGAAAGGGCACGTTGCCTTTTTTGGGGGGTCGATCACCGAGATGGAGGGATACCGCCCGATGGTGTGCGAACTTTTGCAGAAGAGATTCCCTGAAACCGCTTTCACCTTCACCGCTGCTGGAGTGTCTTCAACATGCTCCACTACAGGTGCTTTCCGCCTCCAGAACGACGTGCTTTCGAAGGGCCCTGTGGATTTGCTCTTCGTTGAGTATGCGGTTAATGACGATCAGGATGCCTCCCATTCCAAGGAAGAGTGCATCCGCGGCATGGAGGGGATTATCCGCCATTTGCGGCGCACATACTCGAAGGCTGATGTGGTGATGACTTTTTTTCTGAATGAGAGTTCCATGCAGAAATACAACGCTGGAGAGGTGCCTCTGCCCATTCTTGCGCATACGGAAGTGGCTGAAAAGTATGGGATTTCGACGATCAACCTCGCGAAGGCTGTGACGGCTAAAATTGCTGCTGGGGAGTTCGACTGGAAAAAGTTTGGAGGAGTGCATCCCGCCCCTTTTGGCAACCGTATCGCCGCCGATATGATTGCAGATCTGTTTGCCTCCCAGTGGAGTGCGGCACCCAATGGGCCTGCAAAAAGCCATGCATTACCTGAACCTCCGATCGATGATAAGAGTTACAGCAAGGGGCGCTTTGTGGATTTTAGCGAATTGAAATTCAACGAATCCTGGAAGATTCACGTTCCTGATTGGAAAAGTCTGACTGGAGGCAAGCGGGAGCGATTTACAAAAGAAACCATGCTGGAGGGGGCGCAGGTGGGGGCGGAGTTGTCCTTTCCATTTGAGGGAACGGCTGTGGGTGCGTACGTGCTTGCAGGCCCTGATGCTGGGACCCTTGAGGCCAGCATTGATGGCGGCGCCCCCAAAAAGGTGAATCTATTTCACAAATTCAGCTCCGGTCTTCATTACCCGAGAACTGTGATGTTTGCGGACACGCTCCCCGAGGGAAAACATGTTTTGAAATTGAAGGTTTTAGAGGAGAAGGATGGTAAAAGTTCAGGCTACGCGTTCCGGGCCCTTCATTTTGTTGTCAACGATGGAAGGTAGGCGGCATTCGGTCTTTTGCTTTTGCACTCAAGGGCGGCCCACCTGCTGCGGCATTGTGGCTTTGGCGCTGGATTGTCGCGGCATCACAGACCAAGCAAACGCCTTAAGTGCTGCAGTGCATTTTTAAAGAAACCGGGCTCAGGCTGAGGTTTGATTTCTCGAGAAGCATCTGGTGGGTTCTGCGAATCAGCATCCCAGCCGGTGAGGAATTCCATGGGTTTGCCGGGGCTCAAAAGCCAGGATGTCACGGAGTCTAAACCCGCGCGTTTGGTTCTGACGATGTAGCTGATGTTCCATGCGGTGCCGGGCGCGTAAGGCCATTCCTTGAGCATATCTTGATAAAACCAAACCGTCTTGGGAGCAGCGCCAGGCAGGGGATATTGAAGTTCGTATTGGAAAAAAGTCCGCTCTGGATCACCCATTTTGGCGGGCGGCGAGATTTTCGTAACGCTCCCGGTGAGTCTGTTCGTTCCGACAGAAATAACGAGGTGGTCAAGGATGTAGGCTTGATGCTGTTGTGCGGCCCCGAGGAAGGGCTCTGGGCCGGCCTCGAGAGGGGCTTGAGCGGGGGCACTCCACGCTGCGGAAAGCTCTTGTAGCGAGACGTCTAGGGCGAGGTGAATTTGGGAGGGTTCGAATTGCACCCACATTGCGTTTTGTGGGTTGGGGTGTGCTTCCGCCCCAAGGCAGAGCGCGAGCCATGGCAGAAGCGACAAGCGGAACGGAGACGCAGTCATTCGGTGCGCAGCGAGCATTTATTGGGTGTGCCGGTCCAGAAAGGTGAGCGCCCGCTCGAGCCATTGCGCTTCCGGTATCACGTGGCCTACCTGGGGGGCCTCGAGATAAAGGAGTCGAGGAAAGCCTTCTTTCCGAAAGCCTTGTTCAAGCACGATTTTAGTTTCCGCACGATTGAAGTCTTTTTCACCAGTCACCAATACAAAGGTGGAGGAACGCTTTGCGATTCCCAGAACTTCGTCGTCTGGAATGTATTGAGGGGGGAAAAGTTTTTTGCCGTCGGGGGAGGGAAGGTCTGTGTAAAAGTTAACACCCATCATCGGAACCGTGCCTGTGAATAAATCGGCGTATGCCACGCCCAGGATGCTGGCGACTCGTCCGCCGCCTGAAAAGCCGGAGACATACATTCTTTTGGGATTCAGATTGAAACGAGAGCGCATTTCGATGTTTGCAACCACGGCCAGCGCAATGCGGTCCAAAATATCGCGTTTGTTTCCGGCGTTGTTGGCTCCGATGCATAGAAGTTTATGCTGGGTTAGAACGGCGTCCCACGATTCCGGGACTCTAGGGGATTCGTTGGGGGAAATCCAGACGATGAGCCCCCAGGTGCCGTCGTTGGAGTAAGAGTTTGGAATAGCGAGTTGAAAACTTTCGCGTGCGAGGGAAAGCAGCCCCGGGATTTCCAGAGAATGTAGGCGTGCTCTGACTTCTTGGGATTCCGCCTGCTCGGGAAGCTTGGAAAATTGAATGGTTTCTATTTTTGTGCGGTTTGGACGCATTTCAAGCGCGGCTGCTTGTACCGCGATATTAAGGGAGTAAAATAGGAGTAAGAAAAACGAGGGTGTTTTCATCAGAGAGTTTTAAAAAGGACGATTCAAGGATCGCCTTGGAGGGATTTGCAAAATATCGAATGGCAAGTATGTTTAGATTAGGCACTCGTTTGACTAACAGAAGATCCAAGCGTAGATTACTCGCATGATTTCGATTTCTCCCTCGGCCGCGTCTCATTTGCGCACGATGCTGGCGGAACGTCATACAGCCGAGGACGTACAGAGTTCAGTTCAAGGGGGGAGTGTTCAAGGGGGGAGTGTTCAAGGGGACGCTGTTCCCCCCGCTGTGCCATCCCTCCCCCAACTGGGTGGAGTTTCGGGTGGAGTTTCGGGGAAAATGGGGTTGCGCATTGTGGTGGAAAAAGGCGGCTGTGCGGGGATGCAATACGAGATGCGCTTTGATGTTTCTGGTCCTGAGGATATTGTCAATGAATCTGAAGGGGCATGCGTTTTTGTGGATCCAGCAAGCGCCAGGTTTCTCGGCGGTGCCTCTCTCGATTATTGTGATGATCTGGTGGGCACTGGGTTTCGTTTGCACAACCCTAATGCGGCTCGGAGTTGCGGCTGTGGGACCTCCTTTGAGCCCCTGGAGGAACCCCTGGAGGGCCGCGAAGTGCTGGCACAGGCTGGGGTGGCAAAGGCTGGGGTGGCACAGGAAAGGGAGGCGACTGCGACTGCCCGTTGATAGGGAGGCGCGTTGAGTTGAGCCATGCCGAACAGCGTTTTCAAAGAAGAACCGACCAAGAGCAAGGGACGGGACAACCTGTTTCTGTGGACGGTGTTTCTGCTTTTGCTTGCGGCTCTTGTTTTCGCCTGCTGGCTGGGCAGTTTTTATATTTTCGGCCATCCTGAACAGCCAAGGGCTTACCGTATTCTTCAGAAGCTTGGTAAACTGGCGCCCCCTGCGCGATTTATCGTCACCAAGGCCCCCCCGGGCGAGTTTTTAGAGGCGCAGAGGGTTTTTGAACGTTACAGCAAATACACTGCCCTGCAGATGCAGCGGGAAAATGAACTGCTCTTTCGCTGCTACCTTAAAAATTACTCGGAGACAAAGAAGGCCGTTCCGTACCTGACAGGGAAGTTTGTGATCTTGAGGGCCTACGAACTGCAGCGTGGAGACCTCATTAACTCGGGGGTTGTGGTGCTGACTCAGGCCGTGGATTTTCCCCAGATGTTGGCCGAGATTGTTTATCCAACCCCCAAGGAGCGTGTATCGGACGTGCTTGCCTTGCTGCAACCTGGTTTGGAACTGCGTCTTCAGCGAACCTTGGACCTTTCTGCGATTGTGCAGGTCTGTCACGCACCTGATGGGAGGTTGCAGGTCTCTGTTTTTCCGCTTTTGTATGGCAGTTATGCCCTCAAAAATGGAGTTGGAAGTTTCTCCCTCGAACCGCCTGGTTCTCTCAATGTGGCTGCCGGGTTTCCTCTGGTGCGGGGGGAGGAGGTCCGGTCTGTAATGCGGGATAATCTTCGCCGCAAGGCCGTTGTCAAAGGTTCACAACCGGACTCTCAGGAGCTCTCGGGAGAGATTATCCGGGTTGACGACATCCCTCCCCTTGGTTCCTCGAACCCGCCCTCTGCCTTGGCCGCGAACGCTGAAAGTGCGAGGCCCGCACAGAAAACGATGGGAAACGAAGCCTCCAGTCCCCTTTCTGCGGTGATTTCTCCGAGGACGGGGCTCGGAGAGGAGCAGCGAACCGCATCCACCATGGATGGCGTTCCAGGCAAAGCCACAGACGGGAAAATGGTGGTGTCCGGTTCCGTCGTTGCGCAGGGCCGTGAGGCTGACTCCAAGATGGAGGGGGGGGGGAAGGCCGAGCCGGTAAAGAATGGAAATCCTGCCTGGATGGCCAGAGTCGTCCCCAACTCAGGCACAACCGGGACAACCGGGACAACTGGGACAACTGGGACAACTGGGACAACTGGGACAACTGGGACAACCGGGACAGCAAGCGTCGTAAGCCGGACGGAGGTGAAGTCGGGCGGCTTGGCTTCCATCGTTGATTCGCAAGCCGCAAAAAACGGGAAGGGAAATACGGCTCCAGCGGGTTCTGCATCTTCGAAAGCCCCGCCAGTTTTGCAGGTTGCGAGCACGGTTTCCACTCAGCCCGCAGTCACAGCCCCGCCGAAAGTCATACCGAAGCAGGCGGCGGTCTCTGGCGGCACAGTGCCGCCTTCTGCGAGCGCGGGGGCTGCGCCTCTAGGGAATGCGGGGAATGCGGGGACTGGAGGGAAACCCTTTCTCGCGGCTTCTCCTGCGCCCTCGACGACCCAGCCGACGGGCACTTGGAAAACATACAGCGGCGGAAAGTCTCCCTCGGGTAAATCAGTGACGACAGAGCAGGCGACATCTCTGCAAGGGCGCAATGATGGGGCCCCGATTTATTTGCACGGTCGTTTTACGGTGACTGCTGTCGGTACGAACAGGGCGGTGCTTCGGCAGGCGGGGGCGGGAGAGGGCAAAAGTCAGCCTCGTGTGATTGTGGAATATCCCGCCGGAGCCGTACCGCCGCAACAGGGTGGGTCTGTGGCCCGTGAAGACGGCCGGGGATTTGAAATCCGGGAGGTGCGTAGGACGCCCGACGGGCAGGTGAATATTTTTGTAAGAGAAGTGAGCTCCCCATAAATTGGAGTCCGGCTTGGAGCCGATCTCAGAGAAAAGAGCTGATCTCAGAGAAAAGAGCCGATCTCAGAGAAAAGAGCGGAGAGCTCCAGGGAGGAGGATGCATGGGGCCTTGGTTCGGAGCCAGAAACGGGGGGGATGCTGGCGGTTCTTGAAATCAATGTCTGCTGGAAGTTGGCAAATGGCTGCTGTGCCCCTTATGCTGCCGAGCTTTATGTCTTCCATCTGGAATCTCGCCCATCCCTGGCTCCGTGACCTTGTTGCCTATGAACCCGGTAAGCCCATCGAGGATGTGGCTCGTGAGCTTGGCCTTGAGCCTTCGTCGATCGTCAAGCTGGCCTCGAATGAAAACCCTCTCGGGCCTTCCCCAAAGGCCTTGGAGGCCATGCACGCTTGCCTTGAAAGGAGTCATTTTTATCCGGATGGCGGCGGCTATTATTTGCGGGAAGCTATCGGCAAGCGCTGCGGTTTACAGCGTGAGAACGTGATCCTAGGGTGCGGCTCAAACGAGGTGATTGAGTTTATCGGGCATGCGTTCCTCAAACCGGGAGACGAGATCGTCACCGCTCAACATGCCTTTGTCGTTTACAAACTTATGGCAACGCTGTTTGGCGCGCGTACCGTCGAAGTCCCGGATCCCGGATACAAGCACGATCTGGAGGCGATGGCGGCGGCAATTACGCCCGCCACGCGAGAGGTTTTTATCGCCAATCCCAACAATCCCACGGGAACTTTGGTTTCCCAAACGGAAATCGATCGTTTTATGGACAAGGTCCCCGACCATGTCGTGGTTGTTTTTGACGAGGCGTACTTTGAGTTTCTTGAAAATGCGCCGGATACACTGAAGTTTGTGCGGCAGGGACGGAATGTCGTGGTGCTGAGAACGTTCTCGAAAATTCAAGGACTGGCCAATCTGCGAATCGGGTATGGGCTGGCTAACCCGGATTTGATAGCTGTGCTTCAAAAAACGAGGCAGCCGTTTAATGCCAATGGGATTGCCCAAGCCGGGGCACTCGCCGGTCTTTTGGACCAGGAACATCAAGACAAAACCAAGAGAATCACGGATGAAGGAAGAAGCTTTCTCCAAGAAAGTTTTTCAAAGATGCGCCTCGAATTTATTCCAAGCTACGCAAACTTTGTATTGGTGAAAGTGGGTGATGGCAAAGCGGTGTTTAACGCACTCATGAAGCAGGGAATCATCATTCGGGACATGGCGGCATACAAGCTGCCGCAATGGATCCGTGTTTCCGTGGGAACCATGGAGCAGAATCAGCGGTTTGTGAAGGCGCTGGGACAATTGCTGTAGACAGAAATCATCCGCGTTAGAACCAGTCGCAGGTTTTTTTTGCATTTGAATGGAGACCATCGCCGCCATTGCCACTCCGCCGGGTCAGGGCGCTATCGCCCTCATCCGGCTCAGCGGCTCTAATGCCTTTTCGATTGCGAGGTCGGTCTTTCTCTCGAAAACCACAAAAAAGACGTCGGATATCGAGCCGTTTCGGCCGCGCGTCGCCCATTTCGGAGTGATTTCTGATCATGGGATCGTTTTGGACGAGGTGCTTCTCACGGCGTTCCGCGCTCCAGCGAGTTTTACAGGCGAGGATGTCGTCGAAATTGCCTGTCACGGCGGAAGTCTTGTCACGCGCCGCATTCTTGAGTTGCTGCTACGGAGCGGTGCCTCCGCCGCCGCGCCCGGTGAGTTCACGCGCCGTGCATTCCTTAATGGGAAACTTGACCTCACACAGGCTGAGGCGGTGATGGACATTATTGGCGCCCAAAGCGATTTGGCGCTCAAGGCGGCGGCCCGTCAGTTGGAGGGACGGCTTGGCAACTGGATACGTTCTTTTCACTCAGAACTCCTTGATCTCTCGGCGCATGTTGAAGCCTTCATCGATTTTCCAGAGGAAGACATTTCTCCCGATACGGGCGCCGTGATGCTTGGGCGTATGCGGGAAAAGATCGCGGATCTAGAGCGGTTATTGGCCACAGCCCAGCAAGGACGTGTCCTCCGTGCGGGGGTACGCACTGTTTTAAGCGGACCCCCCAATGTCGGGAAAAGCAGCTTGCTTAATTTGCTTTTGGGCTTCGATCGCGCCATCGTGAGTGCTCTCCCGGGTACGACACGGGACACTCTGGAGGAGGCGATTATGGTTCAGGGATGGCCTCTGCGCTTGGTCGATACTGCAGGTCTGAGGGATAGTGCTGATGCTCTTGAGCAAGCCGGTATTCTCCGTGCCCAGGAACAGCGGAATCAGGCCGATCTTGTCTTGGTGGTTTTTGATGGAGCGCTATCCGCCCCCGCGCCGCTCCCTGCGCAAGACCCGCGTATGCTGTGGGTGTTGAATAAAGCAGATCTTGTGGAACACCCGAGTTGGAGAGGCGTGAGCGCGGTCAGAATCTCATGTGTTTCCCAGCGCGGACTGGCAGACCTTGAAGCCGCGGTTGTAGGAAAGCTGCAACAAATTCTGGGACAATCGGAGGCAGAGAACGATGTGACCATCAACGCGAGGCACCACGAGTGTCTCAAGCGTAGTGCCGACTTTCTCAAAGCTGCCGAGGCGGCGTTCATTAACAAACTTCCTCCTGAGTTTGTGGCGGAAGAATTACGGGCATCTCTGGCAGCCGCTGGAGAGGTCGTGGGGCGGGCCGATACAGAAGATCTCCTGGGAAGGATTTTCAGCACTTTTTGTATTGGCAAATAATGGCCCCTTGGCGAGAGCCTTCGGAACAACGGTGGTGGCCGACCTCATGTGCCCGAATCAAGGCTGCGGCTGTCCCGAAAGCCGCACGACTTCCGCGTGTAACTTTTGAGTCAGACTTTTGCGACTGGTTGCGTCTTGGATCGCAGCTCCGCATTGCAGAGTCGCCGTGGTGCTCTTTCTGCGGATGAGTGCCAAAAGGCAGGGCAACAAATCTCTATCCCCAAAATACGCGATATCGTCCGCACGCAACCCGTCGAGTCCGGTGTACTGGAGGTGCCCCGGCGTCACTGGGACTCCCAAATCAACGGCGGGTTGCAGCAATGAGGCTTGAAATGGCAGAACCACCGAGCCATCTGAACTCGTGCCCTCGGGAAATAAGGTGACAAGAATTCCCGCTTCCAGCGCCCGCTTGAGGTTCCGATTGACCCGGGACACATCTGTGCGGCGGCTCCGTTCGACATAAAGAGTTCCGGCACAGGTCGCTATGTTTCCGACAAGGGGCCAGTCTGCGACCTCCGACTTTGCGACGAAAACCATGGGGCGCAACGCACCCAAAAACATGATATCCAGAAAGCTCACATGGTTAGTAATCAAAAGCCCCCCAGAAGGAAGTGTTCCTTCTAGGATGGGTTTCACCTCAAGATGATGCAAAAGTGCGACGCATAGCCGCTGGAGTTTTACCGCCCTTTTCTCGAGAAGGGCAGGGCGCTCTTCCTCCGCATTGGGAATTCCCAAACGCCTAATATGGACGAGCCCATGGAGGAGTTGCATCAAAAGCCGAGCGCTTTTATGCAAAGAAGCCGACGCTCCAATTTCACTGGGGCTCGGGAGGACAGTGTTCTTTTGCGCTGTGGACTCAGGAAAGAAACTGGGCTGCGTTGGCGGGGAGATTTTCAAGATCAAGCAATGTCAAAAAATCGATGGTCTTGAATTCCCGGTCAAGCGCGGGAGGAGCACAAATTTTGGCTCCCAGAGAGAGGTAGGCTGTCAGCAACTTCGGAGCTCTCGGAACCGGCGCGGGTTCCCTTTCCTGCCGTGGTACTGGACATTCCCAAGCCGGCAGTGGAAGGGTCTGAAACTCTTTTGGAGCTAGATGCTTTTGAGACAGCATTTGATAAACAGCGAGGCCTTCCTCTGGGTCTTGGGAAGTCAAAGAACTGCAGCCCACAAGGTAGCGGCAGCCATGTTCCTTGGCATATTGGACGATTCCCCGCCAAAGGAGGGACAAAACCTGCAAATTACGGTGTTCGCTGTGGACGCATGCACGGCCTAGCTCCAATACTTGGCTGCGCACCACTTCGAAAGGCGTCAGATCAAATTCTTGTGCGCTGTAAAATCCTCCATGCTGGGCCGCCCGCACCCCTGTTTGCATGCGATAAGTGCCTACCACCTCCCCTGCGCTCTCGACCAAGAGGTGGTCACAGGCTGCGTCATACGTATCTTCGTCCCGCAAGGTCAGAAAGGAAGACTCCAATCCCTCTTGTAGTTCCAAATTGAAGACTAAAAATCTTAGTCCTTGGGCGGCTCGGACGTCCTCCTTGGATTTCGCAATTCGCACAGAATACTGCGAGCTTGAAGCGTTTCTCGCCAGAATTCGTCTGCCGAATGTATTCCCTTTGGAAACATCATTTTTTGGAGTGTGGCTTGAAGTGTTCACTGTCGAAAAACTGGATTACGCCTGTGTCAAATCAATGATCAATTCGTCACATTTTTGAGAAATGAAGGGCATTTTTTCTGGCTCGAAATCTATTGAGACGGGCGTTCTTAAAAATGCTGCCCTCATTTCACCGAGTGTCCTACAAACCGTTAATCCCTTGCAAGCGGCCTTTTTGAAGCCACTACTGAAGAGGATTAATTTTGGATAAAAACGATATTAGGTTCATAATTTGCATCCTCACCTTCTGCATGTTAGGGTGAAACATGAAATGCGAGGTGGAAATTCTGAATTCCCTCGGCTTGCACGCTAGGCCTGCTGCCCAATTCGTAAAAGCGGCCCGTCAATTTAACTCCAAAATATCGATCTCAAGGGGGGGGGACGTGTTTTCCGCCGCAAGCATCCTTGATGTCTTGAGCGCAGACCTGGGGTGCGGTGCCAAGTGCACGATCGAAGCCGACGGCCCAGACGCAGAGGCTGCCCTGCAGAGATTGAAAGAGTTGCTCGCGGAATTCGCAGCAAGCGAGCCCTAAAGACTCTGGTTTGGTCCTGCGGCATGCCTTTTTTACGGCCATCGCCGAATCGTATAGCGTAGTAGAAGGTAGTCACACGGAGTCAGGAGGCGGCGCTTCAAACCCTCGACACTCCCAAGCGCTTTCATGCGCTCAGAGGGGCTTAAGTAAGCAGCCGAAAGGCGGGTGAACCGTTGCTGGGATCTCTGTTTGTTTGGTTTAACAGCCGGTTTAATAGAACGCTCAAGCGGGGTTGCCAGCGGGCACGACGGACTGAAAATTGCTGAAGGGGATGGATTTATGGAAAATTGTACGGATAGGGTCTCGTCCCATGTTCGCGAAAGCGGGGATTCAAAAAAAACCGAACCTGACGGCCCGGATTCTTTGTTTCAGCCCCACGATGAACACGCAGCGATGCACCCTGAAATGGCGTTGAACGGCCTTCCCCAGAGTGGCACGGTGTTTAACCTCAGTCATTCCAAGGATCAGCCAGCCGCACGAAATGTGGTTAAAATCCGCCCTGTAAGCCAGGAAAGCTGGCTTGATTTTTCGGAGCTATGGCAATACCGGGACCTTCTTTTTTCGCTGGCTTCTAGAGATCTAAAGCTGCGCTACAGACAGACCGCCCTTGGCATTTTGTGGGTCGTTTTCCAACCCGTCGCAGGCGCGGGTATCTTTTCCATTGTCTTCGGGTGGGTGGCCGGTCTTGGATCGGAAAAGTCCTCCTACTTTCTGTTTTCACTCGCTGGCTTGCTTGTGTGGAATGTTTTCCAATCGTCCTTGGCAAAAGCCAGCACGGCCCTTGTTGGGAATGCCGCTTTGGTTTCCAAGGTCTATTTTCCAAGGCTGTTGCTGCCTTTTTCAACGGTATTGTCCTCGCTCGTTGACTTCGCCATCGGTCTGGGCGTGTTCTTTGTGGCCGCCTTTGTCTTAAAAGCGCCATTCTTTTGGGTTGGAGCTTTGCTGCTGCCCGTCTGGCTTGCGGGGGCTCTGGCTGCAGCCATGGGACTGGGACTTCTCGCGGCTGCTGTCATGACGCGGTATCGAGATGTACAGCACGTTTTGCCGGTTTTGTTGCCATTCATCATGTACGCCTCTCCGGTTGCTTATGCCTTGGGCGCCGTTCCCTCTCAATGGAAGGGACTGTTTTATTGGAACCCCATGAGTTGGATATTGGAAGGAACCCGATATTCCCTTTTGGGCACTGACCCCGTTCAGCTTTCATGGGCGCTCTATGCACTCGTGAGCTGCGGCCTCATTTTCGTCGTCGGATTGGTGGGTTTTAGAAAAATGGAAAGGTCCTTTGCTGATGTCCTCTAACAAGCCTCCGGCCATTGATGTCCGTTCGCTCTCCAAACAGTACAGATTTGAGGAGCGCTCTAGTGCCTGGTGGAAGCCTTCACCGCACTCCGTATTTCAGGCGCTCGAAAACGTCTCCTTCACCATCGCTCCGGGCGATGTTGTGGGTGTCATCGGGCGTAATGGCGCCGGTAAAAGTACACTCCTGAAGGTACTCACCCGAATTACAAGTCCTACCAAAGGAAGCGCGGACCTTTATGGTCGGGTCGGAAGCCTTCTTGAAGTCGGGACTGGATTTCATCCCGAGTTGACCGGCCGCGAAAACATTTTTCTCAACGGAGCCATCCTTGGGATGCGACGGGCGGAAATACGCGCCGAATTTGACGCCATTGTCGCCTTTGCCGGGGTGGAGCGGTTTCTTGAAACGCCTGTCAAACGCTACTCTAGCGGCATGTACGTCAGACTGGCTTTTGCCGTGGCTGCGCATCTTCGGTCCGAGATTTTACTCATCGATGAAGTGCTCGCCGTGGGCGATATTGAATTTCAAAAACGGTGTCTTGGAAAAATGCGCGAAGTTGCGCAGAGCGGGAGAACGGTTTTGTTTGTGAGTCATCACCTCCAGTCTGTCACGGCTCTGTGTACCCGAGCGCTCGTCTTGGAGTCGGGACGACTTGTTCACGATGGGAGTGTCCAGAGCGGGGTGGAACGCTATATCGCTGGTTTGTATTCCAAACAACCCGATGCACTGGCGCGCACCAACCGCCCGGGATCAGCAGAACTACGAGTCGTGAAGGCAAAACCGGAAAGGGATTTTTATGAGTGTGCCGACGAGAAACGGATTTTGTTTTCCATCGAAAGACGCAGTCCTTTTGAGGGGCCATTTTTTCTGTCGCTTCACCTGACCGATGCCGCAGGCAGCGTTGTCGCGCAATGTGATTCGCGTCTCCTCGGGATGTGGTTCAATGCGGCCGCGCACATGGACTTCGAGTTCGTGATCCGTAATCCCTGGCTCAAGCCCGGATCTTATCGCATCGACATCTTTATTTGTGCCTCTGGACTTCTGGACATGTGTGAACACGCTTGTGTGTTTGAGGTGCTGCCAATTCTTCCATACCCCGGAGCTGTGGCGGATGAGGCAACCGCAAATGGGGTGGTCTTCGCGGACTTCACTCTGCAGCGCAAGGATGATGCAAGCACCTAAAAAGCGATTCAAGGAATGAGAGCCCACGGGATGGATTCGGTGGGGTGTGGGTGAGTTGTCGCGTCGCGATGAGATGGATTTGGTCAACAGTCACATACCCTGCCTGACGAACACGGTTTTGTTTGAAAGGCCACGACACATAGTGGCTCTGGAAGACGCCGCACAAAGGGGGGGAAACTGTGAGTGATTGATGCCGTGCGTCTTATTCTAAAGCATGAAACCAAGGTCTGCAGGTGGAAAAAAGGGTTAATTTTATGGATCGATTAAGCGCGTACGTACTTGCGGCTGACCCCACATGGCTTGAACACAGTGTTCAATCTTATTATCCTCACGTGGAGAAAATTGTTGTGTCATATGACACCGCCGGCAAGGGCTGGACTGGAGCGCCGATTCCCGTAGATGAATGTATTCGCCGGTTGAAAGCCATTGATGGCGACCGGAAGATGCGGTTCGTGGGAGGAAACTTTTCAAGTGCTGTGAAGGACCCGATGGAAAATGACACCCGGCAAAGAAGCGTAGCTCTCAATCTGGCTTCTGAGGATGCAGATTGGGTTTTGCAAATTGATACCGACGAATGGATTCCGGAAGCCAGGTGTCTCTTAGAAGGGATCGAGAAAGTTCAATCGCTTGGACTTCATGCGCTGGAGTGGCCGATGCGGGTTCTCTATCGGAAATTGGCCACGGGACAGTTTTTGGAGGTGTGTGCGAATGGTGGCCTCGCTCATTTCGAATACATCGCGCCCGTGGTCGTTCGCGCGGGATCGCGGCTCGTGCATTCTCGGCGTACGAATGAGAAATTTCTGAGGGCGGTTGTGCGAGGAGACCAGCGTAGCATCCAGCTCCAGAGCCCCTGCGCGTCGGGTGAATTTCGCGAGGAGATATTGGACTCAGCACAGGCGATTGTGCACAACTCGTGGGCGAGATCGCCGGCAGAATTGCGAAGAAAAATACGCTCCTGGGGCCACTCCGGCCGGCGGGCGTGGGTGTATTACGCCACCACTTGGTTGCCTTCCGTTTGGTTTTGGAAGCAGCTGAAAAATATGCACCCTTTTTTCGGGGAAGTTTGGCCGGCCCTGAGGATTGCGGATTGTTTAATTCCTTCAGAGATACAAGGTGAAACTCATTTAGAGGAGCGGACCCCTTCGATTGCTCTGCAGAGACGGTGACGCAGAAAGGCCGGCCGTAGCGGGAGGGAATTCCTTATGAAACCAAAGGTTGTTGTCGTTATTGTGATCTGGAACGGTCTGGAGGACACTCTCGAGTGCTTGCGTTCGTTGCTTCAAGACGGTTATCCCAATCTGGAAATCGTGCTCGTCGATAATGGCTCCACAGATGGATCCGTGGAGGTCATTCGAGAGAAGCAGTTTCCGGTGCACGTCATCAGCGCGGGCTCCAATCTGGGTTTCACTGGAGGTAATAATCTCGGCTTGGCCGAGGCGCAGCGACTTGGCGCACGGTACGTGTTTTTACTCAATAACGACACAACGCTAGAGAAGGGAGTTATTCGCTCCCTAGTGGATGCAGCGGAGGCACATCCTAGCTCCGGTATCGTTGCTCCCGTGATGCACTATTACGATACTCCCTCAGATATTTGGTTTGCCGGAGGCCGGCTCGCTATCCGGAAAGGGGAGGCCACACATGACCAATCCTTGCACCCAAGCCGGGACGCCGCTCCCTACCCGACGGCGTGGGTCAGTGGTTGTGCCATGCTGGTTCGAGCGGTCGCCATCGAGCATGTAGGTGGGCTGGACGATCGCTTTTACTTAACCTGGGAAGACGTAGACTGGAGCCTGCGCATGAAGCGGGCCGGCTGGTTTCTGCTGGTCGTGCCTAAGGCGCGCATTTTCCACAAGTGTGCCAAATCCGGTGAAAAGCTAAAAAACATCGGCAGTTATTACGCCGTACGAAACAGCCTTCTCTTTGCTTCAAAACACTCCGGTGCGCACTATTGGAGGGCCATGGTGAACATCGTTTTTGGACATCTGCGCGCAGGGCTGCGCTCGAGGCATGGAAACCGGATGCGTGTCTTCAGCACAACCTTCGAGGGCTTGCTGGCTCACCTTCTGGGCAGGTACGGAAGGCGTACTGAAAAAAAGCAGGACGCTGGGAGGTCTTGTCCTCCGAGTGGTGAGTCTTTGCTCAGGATTGACGTAGAAAGGGTTGAAAAAGATGCAGCTCGTGCAGGTAAACAATAGCTTCGAAACCTTTACTTCAAGTGCCAGCGGTGCGATAGCCACGCATATCTGGGAAGTGTCGCGGCGTGCCAAATTGAGGTCCTTGATCATGAGTCGATCTTCGTCCGCTCCGACGCTCGAGGGAATCGAGGTGGAACATTTGCCTCCTTCGCCGGAGCGCGTCCCTGGATGGCGGGAATGGCGGGGACGCTTGATCAGGAGATTCACCGGTTGGAGAGAGGCGGAGCAGCGCTCACACGCGCGCAACGTGGCGCGTGCGTTACGTCGCCGCGGACTCACGCGCAGTTGTTTGCTGCTGCACAATGATCCGGAGATGGCGGTCTATCTCAGGGCAGAGTGTCCTGAGGCACGAATTGTGCATCATTTCCACAATCCAGTGATCGTGAAAGAAGTTTTTAGGCGGCGGTTTAGCGCTTCGGTGAATGCGGTCACAGCGGTCAGCGAGTATGTTGCCGATGAGGTTCGAAGGCTATACGGTACGAAGTCTGTAAGGGTTGTGTATAATGGAGTGGATCTCGAACGGTTTAAACCAGCCCCGCGCAAAAATACGCAGAGAATTACGTTCAATTTTTTAGGACGTACGGGGATCGAAAAAGCCCCTGATATTTTACTTAGGGCGGCTTTAAAACTTGCTCTTGAGGGGCTTCCGTTGAGGGTGCAATTGATTGGCTCTAATCATTGGGGGCGTTGGGAAGCCGATGCCTATCAGTCGCAGTTGGCCAATCTTTGCGAGGAGGTGGTGCGCGCCGGTGGTGAGGTGTGTGCGACCGGGCACCTCTCAAGGGAGCAAGTGCCGGAGCAGTTAAGAAACGCCGATGTGCATGTTTTGCCGTCGCGTTGGGAGGAACCCTGTGCGTTAAGTCTTCTTGAAGGAATGTCCTCTGGTCTTCCTGTGGTGGCTACGAGGACAGGCGGTACACCGGAGATTTTAGGACAGGATGGACTTTTGTTCTCCAAGGATTCCGTGGTGGAGCTTTGCTCGCATTTACGAAAGCTGCTTGTCGATGAACCGTTTCGATTAGCACTCGGCGCTAGAGCACGCCGCCGTGCCCAGTTGTTTACGTGGGAGCGGTGTTTGGAGGGTTTTATGGAAGTGCTTGCATGAGATTGGAGAGGGGTTCAAGCCGCGCGTTCAGTTTGGGTTGCGCGCCCAGAGTCTTTGTCTCGCTCGGGCCCCTTTTTAGGAAGTGAACAAGCCCCTCAAGAGTGCAGACGTCGGCTCTTGTTTTGGAGGGACACACGGCGGGGCATCTGGCGGCTACTAGAGGTGGATAGATGGAAAATACGCTTATCTTTGTGAACTCAACGGGAGACACTTTTACGCCAACTAAAAGTGGAGCGATTGCGACGTGGATTTGGGAGATGTGCAGGGCCGCTCAGGGCTTTGGAATCGAACCTTGGGTGCTGACACGATCTGCGGCAGTGGATGCCTATCCTTGGGTGCGAACCGTGGAGCTTAGGTATCCCTTTCCGCCTAAGATACGGGGGGCTGGACGTCTCTGCGGTTGGATTAGCCGCAGGAAAGGATGGGCACATATCCGACAAGAGGCGTGGGTTTCACGTCTGTTGAAGACCATCAAAAAAAAGGAATGGCAACGGGCGGTCTTTGTGTTCCACAACGATCCTGAAAGTGTGGTCGCTTTGCGCCCCCATTTGCCAGAGGCGCGCCTTGTTCATCTGTTCCACAATGGTAACCACTGTCGCAGTCCCTGGCGCGAGGGATTTGTCGGAAGCGTCGATGCCGCGGTCGCAGTGAGTGCGAGTTGCGCCCGCTGGAACGAGAGTTATTTTGGAGGAGCGGTTCACATTCTCCGTAATGGAGTGGATGTAAGACGGTTTAGACCCGTGCAGAAAATGGGAAACAAGAGGCCGGTGATTGGCTTTGTAGGGCGCACGGACCGCCAGAAAGCTCCTGACTTGTTGTTGCGTGCAGCTTTACGTCTCGCTCAGGGGTTTAACGGGTTTGATGTGCAGATTCTGGGCGCCCGCTTTTATGGAAGCCACGAAAGTGATCCGTATCAAACGATGATTCGTAATCTAGGTGTCAAATTGGAAGAAAAAGGAGTGAACGTCCTTAATCACGGTTTTGTAAACCGTCTTGCATTACCTCGAATTCTTGCGAGTGCGGACATCCATGTGGTGCCCTCGCGATGGGAAGATCCGTGTCCTCTGACGGTTTTAGAGGGGATGGCAACTGGGCAGGCCATAGTGGCCTCAGGATGTGGTGGGATTCCAGAAATCGTGGGATCCGCGGGATTTATCTTTGAACGCGATGACGTAGACGGGTTGGAGGCAAGACTGCGAGTGTTGCTTCTGAATGACGATTTGCGAGGGGCGTACGGCCGCCGGGCGAGGGAAAGAGCAGAGAAACGAGACTGGAGGCAGGTTTTCTCCGAATTGCTCGAAATCATCAATTTTTAAAGTAATGCGCTTCTGCTTCGTGATGTTACCTTTTGAATACTACTCCCCAGTGAGTGGCGGCGCCATCGCTACGGTCACAATGAACGTCGTTCGTGAGTTGGAAAAAATGGGGCACGAGGCTTTTATTGTGGCACACGATGATGCCCAGCCCTCTTATTCCGTGGGCAGACTCAAGTTTTTACCAATGCCTTCGGAGGGTCTTGTCGGTCGCACCTTCTCCCATCTGCAGGCGCGCATGATGGGGTGGGATTGGCCTCATCAAGGGAGATTCTGGAAGAGCGTGCAGCAGGTTTTGAGAATGGTGAGGCCGGATGCGGTGGTGCTCTCGAATGATTTAGTAGGAGCCTCGCTCGTTCGGGAAATCCTCCCCTGTGCTAAGATCGTTGTTTGGGTGCACAACGAATGCCATAGCAACGGAGATATTCGGGCAGGGTTGAATGCAACGGATGTTTTCTTAAGTTGCAGTCGGTATGTCCACGATTGGCTCCTTAAGACATACGGTTTGGCTCGGGAGCGTGTGCGTGTGGCCTATGCAGGCGTGGATGGAAAACTCTTTTACCCTGAGGTGGAGCGCCACACAAAAAGGCTGCGATTGCTTTATACGGGAAGACTGGATCCAAACAAAGGAGTTGATCTTGTTGTGGAGTCTTTTAAAAACCTAAAAAATAGAAACTTAGACGTCACACTTACTGTGGCTGGGCACTCCTGGTTTTATCGAAACGAACGACAGAAAGAGGACCCGTTTCTTAAAAAATTGAGGCATAGCATGGCAGAGCTTCATGTCGACTGGCTGGGGCATGTTCCCAGACGATGGCTCCCACAAGTAATGAGGGAGCATGACCTCGCACTGGTGGTGTCACGCTCGCAAGAACCTTTCGGGTTGGTGGTGTTGGAGGCCATGGCCTCTGGGTTGGTGGTGATAGCCTCTCCGCACGGGGGATTGAGTGAGGCGTGTGGGGAGGCTGGAATTTTGGTAAACTCGGACTCACCAGCAGAAGTCACGGATAAGTTGGAAGAACTCTGCAACGATCGTGAGAAACTTCAAAAGTGGCGGCAGCGCTCGATCACAAGAGCAGGACGGGCCTGTTGGAAAGAGACGGCTTCTGTACTTTTAGACGCTGTGGGTGTGGGCATGTCTGGGCTGGATCGGTCTCCCATTGTGGCAAGGTGGTGATGGAGCCTAGCAAGGGGATTGGATGCTCTTTAGGGGCGGACGATATACGCTAAGTTTGCAGTCTTGGGAAACGCAGCGGCAGCGGGTTTATCACGGAGCGTAAAAGGCGGGTGTTTTGGAGCGGGTGAGGCGCGTGAGAGGAAGCGTCCTTCCCTGCGGGCGCGTGCCAACGAAGCAGAGGTGCGGGAGAAAGGGAAGAAAGGACGCTGATATGAACATTGCGATGAGTTCGTTGTATTTGCCTGGAGGAAGTAAAATCGGGGTGGGCTATCAAGTCCATCAGATGGCAAATCAGATGGTCTTGAGGGGACATCGGGTGACTGTTTTTTCGCAGTGTGAAGCTGGTGAAAATCCCATGTACAAGCACGTCAGAATTCAGCCTGGAAAACACCTGAGGACATTTGGGTTTGCGTGGGACCTGCGAGATGTTGATTTCTCGAAATTCGATGTTTTGCATGCCCATGGCGACGATTGGTTTCTGTGGAACAAACAGAGGCCTAGGCATATCCATACCTACCACGGGTCGTGTTTTGTCGAGTTTCAACATCAGAAAAGCCTGCGTGAAAAGCTGCGGATGCTTGGACTCGCGGTGTGTGAGTATGGCTCGACGTGTCTGTGCGACGTTGCTGTCGCTGTGTCCGAAAATACACGCAAGCAGATTCCCGCCGTAAAGCATGTCATCCCAAATGGAGTCGATCTGGATCGCTTTTATCCGGGAGTTCATAAGTCGGAAAATCCTTCGATCCTTTTTGTAGGAACGATGCGGGGCAGAAAACGCGGGGACGCACTAGTGAAAGCTTTTTCTGAAACGATATTGAAAGAAATCCCGGAGGCGATGCTATGGGTTGTTTGCGAGGAGCCAGTTTCCGGTCCGAATATTCAATGGTTTGGACGGGTTCCTGAACACGTTCTTTGTGAGCTTTATCGGAAGGCTTGGGTGTTTTGTCTCCCTAGTACCTACGAGGGCTTTGGGGTTCCCTACATCGAAGCAATGGCCTCCGGGACTGCCGTGGTCGCCACCCCAAACCAAGGCGCTCTAGAGGTTCTCAGGGGTGGTGCCCTGGGATTGATTGTGCAGGAGAACGCGCTCGCCAGGGGCGTGCTGCAGGTCCTGAAAGATAATCCGCTGAGGCAGTTTCTAGAGCTTGGTGGAGTGAAGGCGGCCCGCCGCTTCGATTGGGGGCGTGTATGCTCTGCTTACGAGAAACTGTACGCCGGTTCAGAGGTTCCCTTGGAAACACCCGCTTTAAAGGAGGTCAGCCGATGAAACGCATCGCCCTTTTTCCGAGCGCTTTTCATCCAAGTTTAGGAGGGGTTGAAGAACTCAGTGGGCAACTGGCGCTTCATTTAAAAAAGACAGGTGTTACGGCGATGCTCTGTGTCAATCAGTGGCCGCGTGGGCTACCCATTGTGGAAAAGTGGAACGGCTTTTTATTGCGTCGATTTCCATTTCGTCTTCCTGAAGATGGGTTCAAGGCAAAGATCAGTTTTTATGCGACCCGCTCGCGGATTCTTCGGGAACTGGTCGGTGCATTGAAGCGATTCAAGGCCGAAGCAGTACATGTGCAGTGTGTGAGTTCAAATGCTTGGTACGCGCATTGTGCGGCGCATATTTTGGGTGTGCCATTGATTGTGAGTCTTCAAGGAGAGCGAACTATGGATGCACAGGGGATCTATTTTAGGTCTCCACTGTACAATCGAATTTTAAGAAAAGTGTTACGAAGTGCGCACAGGGTGACTGCCTGTTCAAATGCGACACTCAAGGATGCGGATGATTTCATGGGCGGAACCTTGGCCAGCAAAGCCTCAGTGATCTATAATGGAATTGGCAGTGAGGCATTCGATGCAGGGGCGGGATGGCCTCATCCTGCGCCGTATATTTTGGCGTTGGGAAGGTTTGTGCCACAAAAGGGCTTCAACACGCTTTTGGATGCTTATGCAAGCGCAGGTCTCTGCGGCGTAGATCTTTTGCTTGCAGGTGACGGACCTGATGGTGAGAAACTTCGGCGCCTAACGCGGGAGTTAGGGTTGAGTGAGCGAGTGCATTTCGTGGGCCGAGCCTACCGGGGAATGGTACAGGCGTTGATGCGCGGGGCTCTGGGGTTGGTTGTGCCGTCTTTAAGGGAACCCATGGGGATTGTAGCGCTTGAGGGGATGGCTGCCGGTAAACCGCTTCTCGTGAGCGCCGTAGATGGGCTCAAAGAGGTCGCTCCCGAAGGGCTTTGGTGCCGGCATGCGGCGCCCGGGGACATAGCGGGGTTTAGCACTGGGTTACGTTGGTTGGCCGGCCTGGAGGTGCGAACGCCCGTCCTGAAACAACAAGAATACGCACGCCAGTTTTTGTGGAACAGAGTGGTGCAGGACTATATGTCTGTTTACGAGAGTGCGGCGATTTGTCCTTAGCTTAAGTCGCAATGCGGAGGGTCGTGAAGTTGCGGCGAAAAATTAAGTTGGGCCCGCGGGAGGCCGTGCTCCGCTTAAGCGATCCCAGAGGCGCTGATGCAAAGCGCGGGAGTGATTATTGCGGTCGATTCGGACAACGAAGGAGAGGTTTGGGATACATTTTGAGGACCTGGTTTTTGGTGGAATTTAGCGCATGTATTTTTTCGAGGGTTTGGGTGCGGCCTTGGCGGAGTGCGCTTGGTTGGGCCTTATGAAGGGGGGGAAAAGAACGAGACCAAAGACTCTTAAACCGGCTTTGGGTGGAGGTTTTTGAAAATTAGAAAGGACACGTTGCCGCGGAGGCACGATCGAAGCTCTGGTGGATAACGGCGCGGGAAGATTCAAAACAGAGAGAGGACTGGAATGCATTTGTATCGTGAATTAAGGAGGAGACAGCAGTTTGGGCGGGTCATTAGAGTTGTCATTCATGGGGCTGGATCCATGGGACGTGGTATTGCCCTACAGCTACAGGCCGTACACGGCGTGGAGCCGGCGATCATTGTCAACCGGAGTATTGAAAAAGCCGTGGATATATGGCTTTCACTGGGGGTTCCCCGGGATGAAATCGTAGTGAGTGATGATCCGCGCTTGATTCAGATTGCGGTGGAACAGGGGCTGGCATGTGTGTGCCGAGATTTCACTGCGGCGCTTTCCTTGAAGGAAGTGGAGGTGCTAGTGGAGGCCACTGGCAATGTGGGTGTGGGGGCGCGCGCGGCGCTGGGGGCAATTCAGGCGGGCAAACATGTCGTCGTTGTAAACGCAGAGCTGGATGCGACTCTGGGGTGTTATTTGGCAGAGCGAGCTCGGCAGCAGGGCGTTGTTTATGGCTATGGAGACGGGGATCAGCCTGGGTGTATGATGCGGATTTTGGAGTGGATGGAGTTGGTAGGCTTCGAGGTGGTTGCGGCGGTTAATTGTTGCGAAAGCGTGGATGTCCGCGCGACTCCGCGCGAATGTGCTTCTGTGGCCACTCGCATGAGGACAAGCCAAAGGGTGGCTTGTTCCGTTGCAGACGGCACCAGAATGAATTTGGTGAATGCGATCGTAGCGAATGCAACGGGTTTGGTGCCCGAGGTCAGGGGGATGCATGGTGTGAATACCTCTCGAAAGGACGCCCTCCGAGATTTTGCGGCGGTTTTGGAAAAAACTGGAGTTCTTGAGTATGCCCAAGGAGACGATTTTAAATCCGGCGTTTTTGTGATCGGGCGCTGCAGTGATTGGGAGCGTGTGGGGCAGTATTGCGACTCTTTGAAAATGGGGCAGGGCCCAGATTATCTCTTCTTAAGGCCTTATCATTTGTGCCATCTGGAGGTGCCGATTTCCGTAGCGGAGGCGGTGATTTATCGGGAGCCAACGATTGCCCCTTTAGGAGCGCCCATTGCTGATGTGGTGGCCATTGCCAAGAGAGATTTGAAAGCTGGCGAAGTTCTGGACGGCATCGGTGGGTGTACGTTTTATGGGCAGATTGACACGGTAGAGAGGGCTCGGGGGTTTGTGCCGTGCGGGGTTGCATCCGGGGCCGTTTTGTTGCGAGGGGTCGCCGCAGACGAGCCTATTCCGAGGGATGCGCTGGAATTTCCGCCCGGTGATTATGTGATGAATCTAAGGTGTTTGCAGGAGACCTTGTTTTCAACGTTTCAGCCGACGCCGCCTTATGTTTACGCCTGAGCTTAGCATCATTGTTTATGCGCGCGGGAGCGCTCAAGTGATCGCGCGAACATTGGAGAGCATTCGAGGACAGTTGTTTCAGGAGTGGGAATGCATCGTGGTCGACGACGGTTCCTCGGATGCGACTGCGTCGGTGGTTCAAAAAACAATGGACATCGACAGCCGATTTTTCCTCGTGCGTCAAAGCTATGGAGGCGTGGCAAAGGCGTACAATAGGGGGTTCATGGAGAGCACGCCTGCAGCCGCCTGTGTTACTTTTATTGACGCTGGTGATGTTTGGGTGGCGTCCGCCATGGGGGACTTGAGAAAGTGTTTGGAGGAGAATCTTTCTGCGGTGGGCGCGCATGGGCTTGCAAGGCCGTTGGACGTGGCGGAGAAACCCGCAGCGGTAGGCGGTGAATGGCAACTGCATTCGAGACGACTGGGGTACAGGGACGGAGGCATCAGAGAGTGGCCGGCGTGTGAACCAAGCTCTTTTGAGACGTTGGTGTGGGCGGATGATTCGGCGCCTTCGGGGGTGCTTCTTGTGCGACGGACTGCGTATGAAGCGGTGGGTTTGTATGATGCGAGTCTTTCGGAATGCGCTCAGTGGGATATGATGCTGAGGTTGAGTCGTGTCGGGCCGATTGGTTTTTTAGAGAGAGTGGTTCTCTATGAACTGCAGGGCGACGTGGACAAGGTGGTTTATGCGAGGAAGAAGGTGAACGATGAGAGGCGGGTGCAACGGAAGACCTTTTATTCAGCAGAAAACTCGCGGCAACAGGCGGCTGTGCTCCGGGACGGTTGGAGGGCATGGCAGCGATTTAAAATAAAGGAGAAATCGAAAACTGCAGTCACAGGGAGCATGATAGGGGCGCCCTTGCGGGTGGTTAAGTTGGGAGCGGAGCTTTTGTGGCATGTGGTTGACTATGTCGCGGGCAAACCGGCTTTGTTCGGATTTTGAGGAGAACAACTTTATAGTCGGTTGTTCTTCTGGGTGTGTTGCGAGGGAGCGCGTGTATCGGAAGGAGCCTTGCGTCGCTCAGCTATGTGTTGTCCACCAGAGAGACGCTGAACTTCACGCGGCGTTGGAAAAAAGAGGGACTTTAGTGGACTCGCGCGCCGCTTTTTTTTGATTCACGGGGAGGGGGGATTGGACAAGTTTGGTCTTTAGAAACGGTTACGGCCTCGTTATACAATAACCTCAGGCTGGCGCTCTTGAATTGCCGCACTGGATGGCGTTGGTCCAAAAGATGGACTGTGCAGATAGAATCGGGACGGCAAAACTACAAGCTGCGAGCTCGTTAAAAAGCCAGCGATACTGTCAGCGACCACCCATTCATGAGACACTCCTTAAAAATCATTTTTCCATTCCTCGGTGCAGCATGGCTCGGCCTTGCTGCATTGGCCGCGACGCCCGAAACAAAGCCTCCTAGTGTGAAGGTTGTGACGGCTTCTGCGGAGACCAGCAATGTGAGACGGGCCAGACCGTCCTTCGCTGAATTTGACCAACGCGCGAAGGCGGGTGATCGACTTGTTGTGGTCTTTTTTGGTGCATCGCTTTCGTGGGGCGCAAATGCCACGGATCCTCAATTGACGTCGTATCGCGCACGTATCGCCCAACGACTCGATGCAGAGTATCCGAAGGCGCATTTCACGTTTCGGGACGCAGCGATTGGTGGCACTGGATCACAACTTGGGGTCTTCCGGCTGGATCGCGATGTCTTGCGCCACAAACCGGATTTGGTGTTCCTCGACTTTTCCGCGAATGACGGGATCAATGAAACCACACCGGAGTCGCTTGGGGCTTACGAGTCGCTTCTGCGGCGGATTATCAACGAAGCGCACACACCCGTTGTGCAGGTGATTTTTCCGTTTGGTTGGGATGCCAAAGGGGCGGATTTCAATAAAATGAAACGTCGCACAGCACATATCGCGCTCGCGAATGCATACGGGACCACGGTTGGTGACGCTATCGGATTGGCGGTGGAACGTTTGAGTGCCGGAGCGGTCACTCTGGAGCAGTTGTGGCCCCTCGATCTCGTCCATCCTGGTGATGCTGGCTATCAGCTTTTTGCCGACGCGGCATGGGCGGCGTATCAAGACGGAGTTGAGCGCAAGGTGGTCTGCGCTGTACCGGAGAGAATGCTCAACCCGGACACATTTTTGAAGCAGACCCGTGTGCGGATTTCCACTCTCGGAGAGCTTCCCGCAGGCTGGCGCAAAGGCGCCCCAAATCGTACGTCCGCGTATTACGACATGTTGATGTCGCGCTGGCTCGACGACGAGGTCATTGCCTCGAACAGGCTTGAAACCAAAGATGCCGAGGGGAAGAAAACGTTCACTCCGCAGCAAGTGGCACGATTGAAAGTGTCGTTTCGTGGCACGACGGTTTTGCTCTTCGGCGAAGGGACAACAAAAGCTGCCAAGTACCGTGCCTACATCGACGGCAGACTCGTAGAACGGATGCTGCCTCATGCCTCGGAGCCTTTGCGCGAATTTGACTCGGCGAGTATAGCGGCGAGGTCGAATGGCAACACTCATCATGTCGCTCTGATCTCAGAGAACCTTGCTGCGGATAAGGAGCACACCCTTGAGATTGAACCCATCTTGGCGCCTGAAATCGAACAAGAACTGCGCATCGAAAGCATCTGCGTGGCTGGAGGAGAGGCAAAAGTGTTTCCGTTCTCTGCCAAGTAAAACAGCCAGTCAGGAACTTCCGATGGGATCTTACCGTGCCGCTTTGGCACAGGCGCACGCTCAACGCGTTGAGTAGGGATTCTTGGAGAGGGCATTTCATCTCGAGGATAAGGCGCCCGCCTAGAATGAGCCTTTACTTTAAAAGGCAGCGCTTACATCGTGTTCGGCTTGAACTAACTGATGCTGAGGCCTTGTTCCCTAGGGGCCGCACTCTTTGCTCCCCATGAAAATTGTCCAAATCCGTTTAAGCGCAGGGACTCGTCTGCGATTCACCGTTGCCGTTGCCCTTTCGGGTTTCTGTTTTCAAGTTGCGGCGGCGGATCTCAAACCGTCTGTGCCTGAGCGGGCGGCCAAAGTCAGGACAGAATTAAACTCGACGGACATCGCGGTCAGGCAAGCTGCGATCAAATCGCTTGTGCATTCAGATTTATCAGAGGGATTGAATGCGGAGATTCAACGGTCCTTGAAGGACGAAGATGGAATGGTTCGTTCCACGGCGGCGACGGCGGTGGGTAATTTGGGGAGCAATGCGGTCTCTGCAGTGGAGCAGTTGGTGATCCAAGTAAAAGCAGATGCCATGAAGGAAGCGCGTGAAACGGCGGCGCGTGCTTTGGGGCGCATAGGAAAGGCGGTGCCAGATGCGAAGGGGAAGATCGTCCCTGCTTTGGAGTTGGTCGCGCAAAAGGATTCGGACGCGGTCACGCGGGTGGTGGCGCTTGGCGCGCTCAGTATGCTTGAAGTGGCTCCGAAGGAACAAATTGGTTTGATCCGAAAATATCTGCACCACGACGAGACACTGGTGCGCATGAAGGCCTCTCATGCCTTGGGCATGCTGGGGGTGCTGGCAAAAGAGGCCGGCCCGGAAATTGTCGAGGTGCTCAAGCGTGAGACGGACGATCACAGGCGCGGGTATGTCGCTCGCGCTTTGGGCAACACGGGTGACCCGGCTTCGCTGCCTGCGCTGGAGGAAGCGCTCAAGCGGGAAACGGACGCCGGCGCGCAGGGTGAAATGCGTGGCGCCATCAAAAAGCTGACGGCACTCCTGCCGGTCCCTGCCAAGCCTTGAACTGGCTCGAGTCTGGGCGGTCATCACTTCAAGGCCAGTGCGGGCTGAACCGGGTTCGAGGGGGAGAAACAAATGCCGGTTTTTGCGGTCATTCGCGTGTGCCGCAAAGGGTTTTCTTTCCAAAGGCACGGGTTTTGGGACAAAACGGGGGATGAAAATCCTCCCCGTCGCGTTTCTTGCCGCCCTTGCTCTCCCGCTTTTGGCTCAGCAGGACTGGCCTCCCGTTTTGGACGCGTCCAAGGACGCCACGATTGATGCACGGTTGGTGCAAACCTTTGAGGGCGGGGTCAGACCCGAATGGGGCTACGCGGCGGCGCAAAAAGACACCTTCATTCTCATTCATCCCAAAGAAGCCCGCAAAAACGCGCCCCTGTACGTGGTGCTCCACTCCGCAGGGCACGATGTAGCTTCTTGTGTGAATTGCACAAAAATAGTAGGCAATCACGACATCTACCGCTCCCCGGATGACCACTACGCCCTGTATCTGGATTGCGGTAAAAACAGGGGGAACGACTGGTGGTGGGGCGGGATGCATCTCAAGGATCCGAAGCTCACTCAGAAAAACGGCGGAGGCGCTAGCACCCCTGTGGAGAAGCGAGTGATCGATACGGTGAAATGGGTGATGGAAAAATACGGGATCGATCCGAACCGTGTTTATTTGAGCGGTAATTCGATGGGGGGCAGTGGAACGTTGGGGATAGGAGTGCGGCATGGCGATGTGTTCGCGGCGATCAAGGCCAACGTGCCGGCAGGCATTGAACACGTTTCGCAGAGAATGTATTTCGCGCCGGCCTCGGTGCCGGCTGGTGTTCAGTTGCCGGATCCTCCTGTGGTGGTGGACTACTCGGCGCCCAATGACGGCTGGTCCGCAGGTCACGAACGGTTTGTCAAAGCGATGGAGGAGCGCAAATACGCGCTCTTTTTTTACTGGGGGCCTTTCGGGCACGCTAACAATTCCGCCCAGATTATGAAGGTCAACGACCTGATCGATTCCTTCGATTGGTTGAGCGTGCGTAAAAACGAACCTTACATCGTCTTCACCAAGGCCAGTTGCAATTCGCCATTGCCGTGGCCAGAGGACCTTAAAAACACGACGTCTGGACAGGTCAACGCCTTCTTTCGCTGGAAGAATATCGCCGACACGGCCGAGAAATTTGAAGCCGCCCTCTCCCTCACAAACGCGGCGCAATTACAGACCAAATTTGAAATCCCCAAAGAGGCCGGTGCGGATATCACCGTTCGCAGGGCTCAGCATTTCAAGCTGGCTCCTGGAACCAAATTCCGATGGAGCTTCGACACGGCCAAGGGCGAGGGCACGAGCGATGCGGAAGGTTTGGTGAGTATTCCAGCGCTGACGCTGACGCAGGAAGCCAAGGTGCTGCGCGTGAGTAAATAGCGCCAGCGTAAGAGGGGGCGGGGGCAGGGGGGGCGGGGGATTCCGTTGCGGAGGCCCCTGCGTTTGCGAATCCGTCGTTCCCGAGTTTAGCTCAGGAAGGAGCAGACGTATTCGCAGATGCCAGCGGCGACGGTGATGGTGAAGCCGCTGTTGCCCGCCACGTCAAAATGGGTTCCGGCCTTGATCTCCAGAACCTGGGTGGTTCCGTCGAGAAGGACTTTGCAGTCGCCCGCAATGATCTCCATGCGTTCGGGCGCACCCGTGCCGAAGTGGTATTCACCGGGATAAATCAGGCCGACTGTTTTTTTGGAGCCATCTGCAAAGTGGACCGAATGGGAAACAACGCGGCCATCAAAGTAAATATTGGCCTTGGCGTCGACGGTGACATTGGCGAAGGAGGGTGTACTCATGGAAAGAAAGTGCGAGGTTTTGAAAAGGTGGATTTTGGTTCGGGGGGCTCGTTTTTAAAAGGAGCGGAAGCTTTGGGCAGGCAGGCCGCCAGCGAGCGCTGGCGACCTGAAGAGAGGGTTGCCTGCTGTTCTTATTTTTCGATTTCGAGGAGCTCGATATCGAATACAAGCATCCCGCCTGGACGCCCGCCACCTGGATTTTCTCCGTAGGCGAGGCCGGCTGGGATCCAGAAGCGGCGTTTTTCGCCCTGTACCATCAGCTGGACGCCTTCGGTCCAGCCTTTGATGACTTGGTTTAAGCCGAAGCTTGCAGGTTCCCCGCGGGTCACCGAGCTGTCGAAGAGTTTTCCATCTGTGGTCCAACCCGAGTAATGAACGGTGACGCTGCTTGTGGCCTTGGGATGCTCTTTACCACTGCCTTTGGAAATAACCATGGAGGCGAGGCCTGAAGCGGTCTTTGCAGCGCCGGCAGGAACTGCCGCCACGTCTGCAGGCACGGCCGGAGGCGGGACACCTTCCTTGAAGGAGACTAATTCAACCTCGACCACAAGGCCTCCTGCGGGGGCGCCGGGAGGCGGGTTGCCTCCGAAAGCGAGCGCTGCGGGGATCCATGCGACCTTCTTTTCACCGTCCACCATCGTCTGGATCACTGCTGGCAGTCCACCAATGCGGAGTTTTTCGAGAGGAATCTTGGCGGGACCGCCTTGATCTTCGGTACTCTGAAGCATTTCACCTTCAGGACTCCAGAGGGTCAGATTGACAGTGACAGTGTCCTCGAGCTTTGGCGATTTCGTGCCGGTGCCCTTGGAGATGGTTTTGAAAGACGCACCTGCCTCGTTCTTTTCTGCATCCGCCGGGGCCGCGAGGGCTGGAGGTTTCGGCGCCTTTTTAATGGAAAGGAGTTCGATATCGAACACGAGCAAACCGCCGGGGCGTCCGCCCCCCGGATTTTCGCCGTAGGCCAGATCCGCGGGGATCCAGAACCGACGTTTTTCTCCCTCGACCATGAGTTGGACGCCTTCGGTCCAGCCCTTGATCACGCCATTGAGCGGGAAGCTTGTGGGTTGGCCGCGTTTGACGGAGCTGTCGAACATTTTTCCATCGGTGGTCCATCCCGAGTAGTGGACGCTCACCGTGTCGGCGGCGGCAGGATGCTCGGTTCCGGTGCCTTTTGTGAGGACTTTGGAGGCGAGGCCGGAGGGGGTTTTTACCGCATCGCTGGGAGCGGCCTTAACGTCTGAAGGGGTTTCGGGCATATTGGCTTGGGCAAGGGTGATCTGCGGAGTCGTGCTCAGGAGCATTGCTCCAAGGCAAAGGATGAGTGAGACCTGCTTTTTCATAGGCGAAGTGGGGGCGGATCCTGTGAGGATGGATGGGAACTGTCAATCCTGCCTCCTTGGAGGGCGCGAAATTGATGGACCCGCTTTGAGTGTTACTAAGTGGCGTGGCGTATATGGAATGGGAGGGACCGGTCCTCGGTGCGAGGGGTCGGACCACTGAGGGTTTCATTGCTTCAGATTGAAGGCGAGGTACAGGATTGAAACCGCCAGAATCCAGGAGCCAAGCACTCTGAAGCCGATTTTGACCCAGGCTTTTTTTGGAGCCATCTGGGCGTAATTTCCAAAATTCAGAAGAAGGACCGCCAAGCCCACCCAGACTCCAAGCAGGACTTTGAAGGCACTCCAAAACGTGACGTCCTCTGGTTGAGAATCCCAGCCGAGCAAGAAGCCGCTTGCGGCGAAAAGGAAGCGCTCCACCCCAGAGGGGAATGGCTTCCGGAGCGCCACCAACGCACCAATCAGCATGGACAGGAGGCACAGCAGGGAGGCGGGGGGCTCGGGAATAGCGCGCCATTGGGTGAGCGCCAAGCCAACGAGAACCGCGAGGAGAAAGGCTCCCACGTTCCCTCGCAGGCGGCGGCGCTGCCCGAGAAAAAGGCCCAGTCCGAGGAGCACCATCATCTGTGCGGGCGAACGCAAAGGGTGGAGTGCGCCATTCCAGAGATCGCCAATGCCCTCGATGGAACCGTGGGCGAGGGGAAGGAAAAGGCTGAGCATGGGTCTTGAAATGGGGCTTTTTTAGAGCCAATGCATGAGAAAACCCAGCCCCACACATGCAATAACCGCGCCGCTCGCGCGGATGACGACGTGCCCCCAGGGCCAGCGTGTGAGTTGGCCGATGCCGATGCCGCCGAGGTGCAGGAGGCCTGTGGATAGCACAAAACCAATCGAGTAAGTGAGCGGGCTTGCGGCACTGGGAAGTTCGGTGCCATGAGCGTGGCCATGGAAAATGGCGAAAACACCCACGAGGACAGCCGCCACCGACAGAGGCGGGCGGGCGGCGAAAAGGACCATTAACCCAAGCACGATTCCGGAAAGAGCGATGCCGGTTTCAATCGCGGGCACAGGCACGCCCATCACCCCCAGCGCGCCCCCAAAGGCCATGACGGCAGGAAAAACGACGGGCAGCAGCCATACCGCTGGCGTCCCGAGGAACGCTCCCCAAAGGCCAACGGCGACCATGGCGACAATGTGATCCGCCCCAAAAAGCGGATGCGTAAAGCCGCTCACAAAACCGTTTACAGCCCCTTCGCCCGAGTGAGCTTGAACGTGGGTCGCACACGCGAGGAGCAGCGCTGGAGCGCATAAACGAAGGTTTCTGCGTGCGGCCACGCCGTGGCGGAAGGTGGAATTAGGCGAGCTTGGATTCATGGCGGGAGGGAGAACGGTTCTGGAGGAATGCGAGTCAACATGGAAAGGGAGAAAAAATAAATGAAATGATCGTGCGCCGATTGCGTGAGGGTCTGAGCGGATCGGAACGGGCGGGCGTTGAATCGTCAATAAAATGATAGTGAATACAGGATGCGACAGAATGGCGCATGTGTTCATGGCCAGGTTTTCTTCTGAAGAATAGATTTAGAGAAAGAATCATGCGCACTGAGCTGGCATTTTTTGCTGCACGCTGTCTTTTGCGGGTCTTGCGTTTTAAATGACTGAATATCTAAAGTTTTTCAATTTTTAGTTGGGGTGCCTGTGAATGAAGGGCTTGGGTGAGTGGTGGCATGATTTATTCGACATGCATTTGTGGGTTTGAAATGCATGTGGCTCATTAAATGCTATGCGTTGTTTGTGAATGCTTTCAAGTGCATTGAGTAATGATCTAATGGAAATTATATTTCGGTTTTTTGGTTTCGTTGTCCGATTGCGGCGGGACACCGATAAGCAAAGAGTCAAATCTCGCTTAAGCATCTCTCCTTCGCGCCCTGAGGTAGGGCCGGGGGCGTATGGAGTGGCGGCTTCGCCCAAAGAAGCGATGAGGAATGGGCGCCTTCAGAAGATGTTTCGACGGTTCCCTTGGGTTAGCCGTGGGTTGGCGTTCTGGGTGCTGCTTGCACTTGTCTGGACGGGTGCGCCCGTTCGCGCTGCGATCCTTTACTGGGACACCAATGGCGCGGCGACCGGATCTGCCAACATTACGACCGGCACCTGGGGGACGAGCAGTTTCTGGAACACGGATCCCACGGGCGAAGGCAATGGGGCTTTTCAGATCCTCACCACCGCTCTGGATGATGCGGTGTTCTCGGCCGGATCGAACGCCACCGGAACCAATACGATCACCCTCTCCGGACCTGAGGTGATTCGCAGTCTCACCTTCAATAACGGCACGGTGATCTTGAACGGGACCGCCTCGCCTTCCCTCACGATCGGGACAGGAGGCATCACCACTGGGAGCAGCCTCAACGGCAACCTGACGATCGGCACATCTCTTGCCAATATCCTACTGGGAGGAAGCCAGGCATGGACAAACTACAGCGGCAAGACTCTCATTAGTCGATTCTGAAAAAGTCACAGCGACGCGACAGGGGTCGCGTAACCCGGGCTGAAAATCGTGGCCACCAGCGCTCGGAAGAAGAGCCAAAAACGGCCCACCCATCCCAACAGCTTCCCAAAATTCATCGCCGCTGCGCTCAGCAAC
>CANJPY010000057.1 GCA_947476255.1 Chthoniobacteraceae bacterium
CCTAGCACATTCGTCGTGCCGGTGTAGGCAAGCACTCCAGAGAGGGTCAGATCGCCTGTGCCCGTCTTAGTCAGAGAGCCGGTTCCCGAGAGGCTGCCAGGGTGGAGCAGCGAGTCTGCTCTGGAAAACACGAGCGAAGCGTTGTTGTTAATACTGGAGGTCACCGCCCCTGTGGTCCCGCCCGCGCCGAGCTGCAAGGTGCCCGAATTAACCGTCGTGACACCGGAGTACGTGTTAGTCCCGGACAAGACTAGGGTACCTTGGCCGCCCTTGGTGAGGGAACCTGCGAAAGACATCCCCGCGGTGAAGGTCACCACGTTGTTTCCAGTATCCAGTAAGACCGTGGCGTCCGGGGAGGAAAGGGCGAGGCGGTTGCTGAGGTCGACGGAAACACCTGCGCCATACATAAGCGTGCCTCCATTAAAAAAGACGGTGCCAGAGGAGCCCAGAGCGGCGGCATTCCCCATGACTAGGGTTCCGGCGTTGAGGGTGGTGGCGCCTGCGTAGGAATTTGCGCTGGAAAGCGTCAAAGAGCCGATGCCCACTTTGGTGAGGGAACCGGAGCCGAAGAGAGTGCCTGCAAAAACGCTGGAGGTATTGTTTGCGCCAACGGTTACGGAAAGGGGTTGCGCGCCGGATTGGAGTGCGAGGGAACCGGCGGTGCCCATGAGTCCGCCTAGGCTGAAACTTGTGAAGGTACCGGATGAGAAAATGCCGGAGCCACTGGTGTCGAGGGTGCTTCGTGAAAGCGCCGCGACGTCTCCGAGAACGAGAGTGCCGGAGGCAAGCAACGTGCGACCCGTAAAGGTATTGGCCGAGGCTAAGACAAGAGAGCCCGCGCCTGCGAGTGTGAGGGAACCGCCGCCGGCAAACAAGCCGCTCAAGGTGGTTGTACCGCTGCTTAAGCCAATCGTGGCATCGCCGTAGAGATTCAAGGAACGTGCGTTACTGGTGCCGTTGGTGAGCCAGAGTGTGCCGCCATAAAAAGAGAGGGGGTTCGCTGCCGGACCGAGGTTGGCATCTGAACCGACTGAAACAGAACCGCTATTGAGGACGAGTCCCCCGCTGAAGGTGTTACTGCCGCTCAAGAGCAGGGTGCCTGCTCCGAGTTTCACCAAAGAACCGATCCCTGAAATCGATCCGGCCTCGGTGACGGCTACACTTCCGGGGATGTCGAGGAAACCTCCGCCACCGCCCAAGGTCGTGGCGCGAGTGGTGGTGGTGCCGGCGGTGACTTGGAGGGTACCGCCATTAAAGTACAATGTACCCGCGGCGCCGAGTTGGCCGTCTTTTGAAATGGAAAGGATACCGGCGTTTAAATAATTTGCGGTTTGAACATTGGTTCCCGAGAGCACCACGGTGCCGAAGCCATTTTTCACGAGGGCGGTGCTTGCGCCGTTGAGTTTGATGGAGCTTGAAATGGTGAGGACCCCGGTGCCGAACTGGTTGAGGACAAGGTCAGCGGCATTGGCCCCGGTGAGGGAACCGGAGGTGATGGAGAAGTTATTGGAGCCATCGAGAAGCAACCCGCCTCCGGCGAGCGTAAGCTGGTAGGTCCCCAGGGCCAAAGTGCCCCCTGAGGCGCCCGGTTGGAGCTTCAGCGCATACACAGTGAGGCTGCCGGTCACTGCGGTGCCTGCGGTGGTGTAATAATTGGAGGCCAGCGTTCCAGCGAGGGGAAGGGGACTGCTGTAAGAAATTGCTGATAAAGTATAGGGAGCGCTTCCGGAGGTGGAGGCAGCCCAGTCGTAGTTGGTGCCATCCGTATAAAGGACCCTTGCTCCAAAGCTGCCGCTGGTGATGGTGCCTCCGGCCGTGGTGAAGGTGACGGAGTCCACGGTGCCGGGAAGTTTCCCAAGCAAGAGGGCGCTTCCGAGCGAAGGCGCGAGCGTCCCCAGAGTGACAGTCACATTTGCACCGTTGGGATCCACTAGCAACTGCCCCTGCCCGGGGGTGACGACGAGAGAACCGCCCGAGGACAGTGTTTGTGTGGAGCCCGAGGCGGCGCCCTTGAGCAGGAGCGCTCCGCCGGCGAAGGTGGTGGCGATGCTGCCCGCAAGAAGGTCGTTGCCGAGCGTGCTGTAATCGAGAACAAGGCTTCCGCCATTGAGGTTGAGTGCCGTGGCGGGCAACTGCGCGGAGGGAGCAAGAGTCCAGAGGCCACTGCCTCTCTTGCTTAAAGTGCCGCTGGTGATCGGCCCGCTGAGTGAACCCGCGCCCGCGCCTGTCAACACTAGCGTGCCTCCGGTGATGCCCCCAGAAAGAGCCAGCGAACCGGCATCGGAGCTGATGACGGACACTGTGCCTGCGCCTAAAGTAATATTGCCTGCCAGCGAATTGTTCCCGCTGAAGTTTACGAGCGCTCCGGTTTGTCCGGCCGCACCTGAACCGGAGATGGTGAGTGCTTCTGCGCCCAAGGAAAGGCCTCCCTGCAATTGGAGGGAGGCTCCGGGGGCAACTGTGGTTCCCGCTGCAGTGCCTCCAAGGGCGAGTCCGTTTTGAAGATTCAAGAGTCCTGCGTTTACTGAAACAGAGCCGCTCAAGGTGTTGCTGCCCGCCAGAACCAACTGTCCGCCGCCGCCTTTTGTGAATCCCCCGAAGCCCGCGAGGGGACTTGCAAAGGTCACGTTGTTGGCGCCCACGTCGACAACAGCAATGGTACCCGCACCGATGGAAGCAAAGCGCGGGCTCCAGTCCATGGACACACCCGGCCCGTATTGGAGAGTGCCACCCGTGAACGTGAGCGTGCCGGCGGCACCGAGGGAGAGGGGATTGTTCGCACGCAGGATTCCAGCCCCGAAAGTGGTGCCGCCGGAATAGGAATTTGCGCTGTTGAAAGTGAGTGCGCCCGCGCCCAGTTTAAGGATCCCATAGGAACCTCCGACTTCTGCGATGGCGCCGCCCACGGTGAGTGTGTTGGCAGCGATGGTGAGCGCTCGTGAACCAGTGAGCGTCACGCTCCCCGTTCCAAGGTTGAACGCGTTCGAACCTGTGAAAATAAAATCCCCCGCCCACGTTTGGACTGGATTGTTGAGAGTCACATTTGCAGTGCTATCCCAAGAGCCGCCCGCGATCGTAAACTGGGTGCCGGTGCTCAAAGCGTTGGAGCCTGCAAAGATCACATTCCCCGTGTTTAAACGGAGCGACCCCGCGAGAGAAGCGGTGCTGGCGAGACTGAGCGTGCCTCCCATCACCGTGGTTGCACCGGTGTAGGTGCTGGTGCCCGAAAGCAGCAAGGTGCCAAAGCCCGCTTTGACGAGGCCGATACCTGCGGCCCCCGCCCCGATGGCGCCGCCTACGGTCAGCGTACTGGCTTGCACGGTGACCGTGCGGGTGCCGCCCATGAGCGTCACCGCCCCCGAGCCCATGTTGAGCGTATTCGTGCCGTTAAAGCCGAAGTCACCTGACCAGACTTGGACGTTGTTGCCGGCCAGTGTCAACGCGGCGGTGACATCGATTCCGCCGCCAGCGAACGTGAGAGTGCCCGCATTGCCCCCGGTGCCCAACGCGGTGGTACTTCCGATTTGAAGGAGGCCTGCGGTGACCGTCACTCCTGCTGGCAAAACATTGCCGAAACCGCTGAGCAAGAGGGTTCCCAAGCCAGCCTTGGTGAGTGTGGCGCCGGCAGCGGCAGTGAGGGTACCCGTGAGAGTGGCTGTGGAAAGCGGGCTGGTCACCGTAATGGTGCGGCTGGTATTGAGATCCACGGACCCGCTGAAGACGATGTTGTTTGTCGCAAGAGGTCCGCCCAAGGAAACGTTACCCCGCAAAAGCACCGGTTGTGGCAGGGTGATTGTGCTGTTTCCAGACATCATCCCGCCTCCGTTCAGGGTGAGTGTTCCGGTGTTTACTCCGAGAGCGTTGTTGTTTTGAACAATGAGGTTGCCCGCATTGAGGATCACGCCTCCGTTGAAGTTATTGTTGCTGTTGCTCAGTACGACCGAGCCGGGGCCGTTTTTGACAAGGCCCGCGGGAAGGAGTGTTCCTCCGAGGAGATTTTGAATCACCCCGGAAAGGATCAAAGAATTGGGCGAAGTCCCGCTGGTGTTGAGCGTGAGATTAAGGCCGCCCAGTTCAATGCCGCTGGCAACGGTGGGCGTTGTGGCGAAATTAGTGTTTGTGGCGAAGATGCTGCCGGACCGCAGCAGGATTGAGCCCCCTGACACGGTGGGAGTGGCCACGCCGCCGTCGTTGTTAAACGTGAGGCTGTTCATGGTGTTGGTTCCGGTGAAGGTGAAGACGCCGCCACCGTTGATCGTGACGTTACTCGTGTGTGCGATGAACCCGTTGAAGTTGCTCTGGGTGAGGTTGGCGTTGTTGAGGAGCACATCTCCGTTGATTAAGACGGCTCCAGCGGTGCCGTAGCCGTAGTTCAGATTCAACGCGCCCTGATTGACGACCGTCGAACCGGTAAACGAGTTGGCAAATGTGGGCACGAGAGCGGGTGCACTGATGGCGATCGGGAAGACACCGCCCGCACCACCCACGGTGCCGTTGAGGGTCACAGTTCCAGAAGCCACATTGAAAGTAGAGCCGCTTGTGCCGCTGCCAATCGCATTTTGCGAGAGGGTGAGTGTATTGCCGGAGATGGATTGGATAAAGGTGGCTGCAGGCAGGTACGAGTAGGTTCCAGAAATCAACATGCCGGGCAGCAGTCCGGTGGAGCTGGTGACGGTCATTTTATTAGAGCCTGCGGAAATGGTCGCCCCAAGCACAGACATCGTCCCGGTGCTCAGGTTGGTGATGATTGGATCGATTGCGGCGCCGGTGCCGGTGACCCGCATGCCGAGGGAGAGACCTGTCCAGTCGGAGATGCTGAGTGAGGCACTGCCGCTGGAGGCATAAGCCTGCACGCCGCCGATGCTCACGGTGCCTGCGGTGAGGACTCCACCGGAGTTTGTGAGCGCCGTATTTGTGAGCATCGAACCAAAGGTGAGCGTGGAAGTGGCGTTCGGCGTGACGCTGCTGACAGGATTGGAAAGGGACACCGTACCGCCCACGACACTGCTGACCACGGTGCCAATGGGAATCCCGTATCCATACACAGCCATACCCGTGTAGACACCAGCGCTTGAGTTGAGAGTCAGTGCGGAAGTTCCCGGGGTGAGAGGCACACCGGAGTAGGTGACTCCGACGGGAACAGTGGTAAAGGTCAGGTTGTTGCGGACAGCTGTGGTGGTGGGGGAGGAAAGCACGACCGAACCGGCGCTGAGCGAGAGGATGGTGGTGCCGGGTGCCACGCCGGTGCCACTGACCCACATGCCTGGCGAGAGGTTTGAGGTGCCTGTGAGAGCGAGCGCGGAGGTGCCACTCGCGCCCAGGGCAATCTGAGAAACGGAAGGGGTGCCTCCGGCGAAGATCAAAATACCGGTGCCTGTGTTCGAAAGTGTTCCAGAGAGGTTGAGGGTGTTACCGGAAACACCGGTGACTGTGGGGCCGAGAAGATAGGTGCCTGCATTGGCTAGGAAATTCTGGAGGCTGCCAGTTCCAGTGGCCGTGCCTGAGAGGGTCAGCGTGTTGCCGGAAATCGACATGATGGTGATTCCTGCTGGCAAGTTAGGGCCACTCAGGGTCATCCCCGCAATCAAGCCCGCAGAGCTTGAGACCGTGGCCAGGGTGCTGCCGAAGGTTGTGGTGCCTCCGCTGACAGCGAGAGTGCCTCCTGCGGTGGTGTAAATAATGGAGGCGCCGGGCCAGATGTTGACTCCCGCAGGGACGGTGATCTGGCTGGTGCCCGCGGTGAAGGAGATGTTTTGGAGCACCTGCGCGGTGGGGTAGGAGAAAATAGTTGCGTAGGGGGTGTTGGTAGTGGTCACTCCCGGGCCAACGGTACTGGTGACGGTGAAGGCGGTTCCCGAAGTGATTCCCGTCACAAACTGGCCTACGTTGAGGCCATTGGTAGTGGCTGCCACAGCCATGCCGGGGACCAACCCCGAGGTGACGGGGGTGGGAAGGCCCGTTTGAAGCGTGACCAGGCGTTGGTTGGTGGTGGCAACCGGACTGGGCGCATACAATCCTACACCCAGGTTGAGGTTGTTTGGCCCCGCTTTGACGAAACTCAACGGCCCGTATGGATTATCTATTAGCGCAGAAAAGACGAATGCACTGTTGTGGTAACTTTGAAAGTAGAGTGTTCCGGTCCCCACGGAGCCCGCAGTCATTTGGCCTCCATAGAAAAGGGCGGGTCCATTGACCGGGGCCGACAGGATTCCGCCACCCAAAATGGTGAGCACTTTGTCGGCCCCTGCCGTTAAGTAGTGCAACGTATTTTGGCTGTTGTTCTGAATGGTGTTCACCCGCACCGCGCCATAAGTCACCATATTGCCACCTCCCGCCCAGTTGCTGGCGTCCGTAGACATGGTGAGCCCCGCGCCCGAATATGCGCCGAAAGGTTTGTTGCCGGCGGGATCCGCCCATCCCAAGGCCCCGATGCCGAAGGCGCCACTGACGGCGTTTTGCGTGCCGGAATACACGGCCCAATCCGTGCCATTGACAACTGCCCAGGCGCCAATGATGCCATTAGCCATCGGAGGCGGTGTCGTGAAAATGATCTGCGGGTTGGAGCCGGAGTTGACGCTGTTGGAGCCGGGGAAACCCACAACGGGTGCGCCCAAGGATCCGGAGACGGCCGGGAAGTTCACTGTCCCGTAACCGGAGGCGTCCCGGGAAAGGCTGGAAAAAGTGAGCACGGAACTGCCGCCCATGGGCATGGGAGTGTTGGTGATGGTGGAGCCGCCGCTGCCAATATTCAGCGTGCCGAGGGAGGTGGCATCGTTGCCTTGCATGGCCCTGAAGGTAAAGCTGCCGCCTTGGAGGAACAAACTTCCTGCGCCCAAGGACGCACTCAGCGGTGCGGTTGCGAGGCCCGTATTGTCCAGGGTGAGGGTCCCGTAGCGAACGGTCCAACTGCTTGTGCTTGTGAGGGTGGCGCCGTCTTTGAGGGTCAGTCCTCCCCCGGCGACTACCGTGGAACCGGTGTACGTGTTGGAGCCATTGAGCACCAAGGTACCTGCTCCTTGTTTGAGCAAGGAAATGGGCCCGGTGATACTGCCACTAAAGGTCTGACTGTTGTTCGAGGCGGTGGTGAACGTTGCGGGAGTGGCGCTGGTGTTTGTCAGGGTGCCCGCCATGCGGGGCAGGGTGTTGATTCCGAGGAGTTGTGCGACTGCCTGGCTGCTTCCATTCAAATCAAGTGTGGAGGAACCATTGAGCCTTGCATCCAAAAGCAGGGGAACGCCGCTTGAGGGTGCCACCAGCAGCGTGTTCGTGCCCCCGTTCAAGGTGACAACACCGCCATTGAGCACCAGGCCGCTACCGCCGCTGAAATATTGCGCCCCGTTGAGCACGAGCGTTCCATCCCCGGCCTTCACGAGTCCTCCCGAGGACACAATGGCGCTGCTCAGAGTTAAGACACTCGTCCCGACTGTTTGAATGTCCATGGTCAGCGTACCACTGGTAAGCACCGGCACCGTCAGACTGGCGGTCCCCGCCAAATTCAAAATCCCACCGGAGTTGACCGTCAAGCGGGTCGTGTCAGAGAGGCCTGTCAAGACGCCCAAGGAACCTCCGGCAAGCAGTGTCAGACTATTGAGGCTGCCCGAGCCCAAAAGGAACTGCGCCGAAGAGAGTCCTACGTTTTGAAAAATGGCTGCGCCGTTAAGCGCGCCTGTGGAGGCCAGCAGTTCGGTGGCTGGGTTGAGGGGGCGCAGAAAGCCGGCGGTGTCTTTGGTGAGGAAGCCACTCCCCAAACCCGTGGCGGAACTGTCGGCTAAAATGTCGGGGCGGATCGACATGGTCGTCGTATTCGAAGCGCCCGCCCCTTGTGTTCCCGGGACGTTGAAGGCCGCTGAAAGGTTGATCGCGGCCGTACCTATTGCCGCGGAGCCGGAACCGAGATTGTCTCCCCGAAGGAGCAAGGTTGAGAAGGCATTCTGGGCGGAGAGTGTGCCCGCCGTCATACTCAGGAGGCCTGTGCCTGCGGTGATAAGAGAGAGGGTGCCGCCTCCTTCTCCGGGGGTTAAGGTGGTGAAGGCTTCTGCCACATCCGAGGAAGCGTTGCCGCGGAGTGTGAAGCCGCCCCCCTGCACTTGAAGGGTTGTTGTGGTGCCTGTAAACAGGACGGTTCCCCCCAGACGGTTGTTCTGGGCGCTTGCCGTGTTGTCGAGGGTCAATTGACCACCGCTTTGAATGAGGAGGCTTTGGAAAGAAGCTTTGGCGCTGCCGCCATCCAGTGTGACACTGCCGCCTGCAATGGTGAGAGCGCCCAGAAAATTGAGGCTGTTATCGGCTGTGAGCTTCCAATTGCCAGACCCGATTTTTTTCACACTCAGCAAGCCGCTGCTGAAGTCACTGAGCATGGCGCCAGAGAAGGTGGCATCGGCATTGTCGGCGCCGGTGACCAAGGTGCCGCCGGTGAGCGCAAAGTTTTTAATCGTCCCGACACCGCTGACGGAACCGATCTGGGTATTGGTCTGGCCGCGCATATCGAGGAAGGTGCCGGGGCCGAGGATAAACTGGGCGGGATAATTGGCGGCGCTGGAGAGGACCATGGCCCCCCCCGTTACGTTAAAGGTGCTCAGGGAGGGGGCGATACCACCGAGAGAGAGCACGCCGGCCCCCAGTTTGGTGAGCAATGTTGCATTCAACAAACTGGCGTTGAGCGCCAGGCCGACTTGTCCATTCACGAGGCCATTGGGGCCCGTGACCCCTGTATTGGTCACAGTGGCCACGCTGATCGTGGCACCGCTTTGCAGGGAGACAGTGCCAAAAATAGCGGGAATGACGCGCGGATCCTCGAGCTTGGTGGCGCTGATATTGCCGTTGAGAGTGAGCACGCCGGCTCCTGTTTGAACGTTTGGACTGTTGCCCCCGTTGCTGCCCCCTTGCGCTTCAAACGCCAGGTTGCCTATGGTTTCGTTAAATCCGCCCAAGGCCCACTGGGCTCCCCCGCGGATTTTGACCGTCGCTGTATCTGCGATCTGGTTGGCGCGCTGGTTGACGGCTTGTGCGCTGGTAAGGGGCAGGGAATCAGTGCCTTGATTGTTGCCGCCAGAAAGAAGCAAGTCTCCGGGAATCGCGTTTACGGGGGCGTTTAAATAGACGGTGGCGCCGTTGATATAGGTGAGGCCGGTGTAGTTGTTACCCGGACCGGCGGTGGGTGTGATGGTGCTGGAGGGCCAGTAGGTAAGCAGTTGCGTGCCTTGGGAAACGGAGCTGGCGGCGCTCAACACCAACGAGGTGTTGTCGAGAATCTGCGCGATGGTGGTGCCGGCCGGAATGCCGGAGCCGGCAATGTTCATGCCCACCGCGAGGCTGCCTGTGGACGGCAGAGTGAGGGTGGTGGACGCTGTGAGCGCGCTGGAAGCGGTGGTGGTGAAGGAGCCGCTGGACCCTGTGGCGGGGCGGGAGAGCAGGAGTGTCCCGGAGCCTAGAAAATCGACGATGGTGGTGCCTTCGGGAATAAAGGGGCCCGACACAGCCATGCCCTTGGCGAGGCCTGCGGTGCCGGAGGCCAGGGTCAGCAGGGTGGAACCGTTTATTGTGGTAGCGCCTGTGAGGGCGAAGTTTCCGCCGTTCAGGTAGACATTGGCGTACCCCACGACCTTCGACGCCGGGGAGTCGATCACCACAGAGATGTCGCCTGTGATTTGGGCATTCAGGTTCAGGTTGCCTTGGGTCGATAATGAATAATTATGGATAAAAAGTTCGTTCCCCCCCGAGGTCAGTTGCCCCGGCATGGAGGTGCTTCCAATCTGCCGGGAGACAGAGCCTGTGCTCAAATTTGAAGCAAGCAACCCGCCGCTCGCCAGGGTGAGTTTGTCCGTGGCGGCCGCAAACGTGATTCCTGATAAGGCAGCAGCCATGGTCAGTGAATTCACCGTGGCACCACCAGCGGGGACGGTTGCGGTGGTTGAAACCGCCAGATTGCTGCTGGTGAGGGAGGAGGCAAAGGTGCTTGTCAACATCGCCGGGGAGAGCAGGCGGAAACCGGCGGCCGGATCGTAGGTGGCGAAGCCGAGAGACAGATAGTTGTTGTTCGTTTGGCCGTCTGCTCCGGCAGCGAGGGCCCAGCCTCCAAGGATCCCGTTGGTGAGTTGGGGCACGAAGGGGGCGAGGAATTTAAAATTCGGGTTATCACCCGGCGCTCCTGCCCCTCCATACCCGGTGCTCGTGGCAGCAATCACCGTCAGTGAGGCGCCGGGCGAGCGGTTGCTAATTCCTGCGATGTTGAGGGTGCCGCTGCCCATGCCCAGATTTCCGCCGACTTGCACGCGCACAATATTCGCTCCGCCTGTGAGGTTGAGCGAGCCGATGGTGGCGGTGCTGTCGGTGCCGGAGCGTGAGATAAAGGCGAAGGCGCCGCCGTCCAGAGAAAGGGTGGCAGTGGGATTGAGGCGATTGGCACTGGCCTGCAACCCGGTGTCGTCCCATTGCAGGACGGAATTGCGGATGGAAATGGCGGAAGTGGCGGAAAGGGAGCCTTGGTCGGTGAGAGAAAGAACGCTGCCCATGACCGTGGTAGTGCCCCTGTAGGAGTTGTTGTCGACGAGATTAAGAATCCCTTCGCCCGCCTTGAGGAGGTTGAGGTTGCCTGTGAAACGGCCGCCAAAATCGCGGGTGGTGTTGCCCACAATCGTGAAGTCGGAAGCGTTTCCACTGCTGCGAGTGTCGGTGATGATCCCGCCGGAGCCCGGCAAGGTGATCCCGCCGGTGCTCGGAGTGACGCTGTTCATATTAGTGCCCGGCGAATAAATGGAGCGGACCGTCTGGGAGTTTCCATTGAGATCGAGAGCGGACCCCGGGTTGGAATACCAGTCGCTGGTTGTGGGAGTCGTGGCGACCAGAGATCCCACGGTGGGCGTGCTGAAGTTGTAGAAGACGGGGTTCAGGGTTGGAGCCGAGGTGCCAAACTGGAGAGTCCCAAGATTGAGCGAGGTGATGCCCGTGTAGGAGTTGTAGGTGCCGTTGAGAATGAGGGTGCCTTCGCTGCTTTTTGCGAGGCCGCCGGTGGTGGGGGAGAGGATGCCGCCCAAGGGGATGTTCACCGTGAGTACCGTGCTCGCGCCGGGCGTGTGGATATAGAAGGCTGCGTTGTTGGATGTGTTGAGCGCCCCGCTGCCGGACGTGCCGGGGATGATGGAACTGCTAGCCGTGGCAAGAATTCCGCCGCTTTCAATGTTCAGCGTCCTGTTGAGGTCAACGCTCAGGGTGCCGCCGGTCATCATGGTGGAGCCTCCGAAAATGAGGGAGTTCACCTGCGTGGTGGCGAGGGTGCCGCCGGTTGCCAGGGCGGCCTGAATGAAAGTGCCGCCGTAGATCCAGTTGTTCGCGGTGCTTGCGAGAAGCAATGTCCCGCTCGAAAGTGTCCCAGCGCTCGTTTCCGTCGCGAAGTCGAGCGGCCGAGCGCCCAAGTAAGCAGCGACATCGGGGACCACAAAGCTGGTGCCGCTGCCAGTGACGGTGCCGTCCACCAACCACCAAGGGACAAGCGCACGATTGATGTTACCGTTCGTTCCAATTTGCCCAGTGGTCCCCACTAGGCCCTGCAGTCCCACCTGGTTGCTGCCGCTCGTCACCACACCACGCACCAGACCCGTGGCGAGATTGAATGTTCTGACGCCATTGTTGATGTTGGTGAAAAGCAGGGACCCTCCGTTTGTGGGTTGGAGCAGAGAAATCAAATTGAACCCCGAGGACATGTTTATCGATCCATACCCATCGGACCCCGCATTCACGCCACCGATTAACTCAAATCCAGCAGAATTCATGTACAGTGATTTTCCTCCCCCTGAGCGGAGGCCCGTGGTGACTCCGGAATCGTCAAAACGCAGAATGTTGCCCATGGAAAGACCGGTGACAGTGCCTGACCTGAGGGTGGTATCGCCTCCTGTGAGACCAGAGCCGTTGAGGATCACGACACCCTGATTGAGCGTGAGGGTGTTGTTGGTGTTGGAACCGCTCATTACCAACGTGTTGGAGCCGACTTTGGTGAGGACATAAGCGCCGGTGACGGCTCCTTGAATAAACAGGCTGCCGCCTTGGACGATGCCACTTCGTTCGTTGACGTAATTGCTTCCAATCGAAGCGGCTCCAGCGAGGACGAGAGTGTTGAGGCTTCCCGGCGACACACTGGTATTGATGAGCGCCCCCTGCGGGGTCACTTTGGCCAGGCCCTGAATGATGCCGGTTGCCCCAAAGCCTGCTCCGCTGATGGTGATATTCGCGCCAGTGGTCTGGCCGTTGATATCTAAAACGGCGCCACTGTTTCCTGCGATGTTTCCTACGATGCTGACGCTGCTGTTGATGGTGACCGTGATTGCCGCTGTGCCGAGGGCGAGTGTCGATCCCAGCTGAAGAATGCCTGCATTGGCGGTAATCGCCCCGGTGAAGCCGGTGTTGTTTCCTGAAAGCGTGAGCATGTTGGTCGCGATTTTGGTGAGAGGCACGCTGGAATTCAGCGGTCCTTTGAGCTCGATATCGCCATAGCCGCCGATGGTGGCGGCGGCCGCCAGAGTGAGCGTGCCAGAGAACGAAGCCGCATTGGGACTGCTGTTCCAAAGAGACGCCATGGAGCCCCAGGATTGGGGCGTGCCGGTGGCGGCGGGTGTGAGAGGCGCGTAGATACTGGGAAGAACCCCAGCAGTCTTTACATTGCCGGAGACATTGGTTTGCCCGTTGAGGTCCAGGACGGCGGCGACGGAACCCATGGTGAGATTCCCCGTGGTGGCGATGGAGGGAGCGCTGGAGAGCATGAATGTGTTGGGGCCCGTGATGCTTGCGATGGTGGCGCCTGCTGGCACGTTCGTGCCGCTCACCGGCATCCCGACCAGCAGCGCCGAGGTTGTTTCCGTGCCCCCCAGTGTGACCAAGAGTGATCCCGGTGCAACAGTGCTGGGGTTCGCGGCCGTGGTGAAGGCCGGAGCGCCAAGGGTGGTCAAGCCCGTGGGTAGAGCGCCCGGGCTGTTCAGGAACACCACGCCGCCCGCCACGTTTAAATCCCCAGTGAAGGTCGCAGTGCTCGTGCCGTTGACGAGACTTGTATTGGTGCCGCCCAGAATCAGCATGCCGTCCCCGCGCTTGGCAAGACCATTGATTTTGCCGGTGCCAGACTGGATCACATTTCCAAGCAGCGCGAGGGTGCTCCCTGCCTGCCCTGAGGGAAGGGAGCCGGCACTCAGGACGGCCCCGTTGCCAATCGCAATGGTGCCCGCAAAACCGAACCAACCGCCTGCAATCGAGCCCTGGGTACCGTTGACAATATTGAGCTGGGAACTGTCTCCCATCAGCAGCGAACCTGTGACCACAGTTCCGAACACAGATCCCATCGTGTCAATAGTGTCGGTGGCTCCAGCGCCCAGATTGTAGTTGGTGGAAATCTGCGCGGCGAGGTTGAATTGGTTGGCGGCCGAGGGCGCGCCCGAGGCGTAGTAGAGGTTTTCTTTGGCAATGGCCTGAAAGGCGGCGCCGGTATCGGGACCGGAATAGACGAGTCGCTGGCCGCCAAAAGAGTTGTTAAGCAAGATGTCCGCTGCTTTGAAGGCGAAGGCGTGCAGTCCGGCGGAGAGACTGAGACTCGCCGCGGGTTGGTCGACCAAGTTACCTGTTCCGCCTTGGGCGTTGTAGGAGGTGACCAGTGCACCGTCGATATAAAGAGCAAACTGGTCTTTGGCAGCCGCCACAAATTTGTAGATCCCTGGACTGTTGATGTTCAAAAGACCGGTATAGGCCTCCAGCGATTGGACGAAGAAGGCGCTTTGGGAATTGCTGGCGACGGCCCACGAGCTTGTCGGCGGTCTGTTGAGGAAGCCGGCATCGGAAGCTTGGGTGGAAATCTTTTGTCCGGAGTACCCGATGCCTGCAGCGCCCTGGGAAAGAAGATGGATGGCGTTTGCGGTGCTGGTGGCGGAGGTGGAGGTGAAAAACGTGTTGAGGCCGCCCTGGACAAACCCCGCCGCCGTCCCGTTGCTGAGGGTGATCGGACTGGTGGGTTTTCGCACGAGCATTTGGGGCGTCGAACCGGTGAGGTTCATGGTGTTGGGCCCGAGGTTAACACTGTCGTTGGTGAGCGCGGTGATGGTTCCGACGGTAACCAAGTCCGGCCAAAGCAGCATGCCCTGACCGATGTTCACCGGCTTGGGACCGGTGCCATAGTTGGAAATGGTGACGACGGTTCCCAGGGAGGGGTTGATCTTTACAGCGCCCGTGCCGGAGACGATGAGGCTGGAGATGCGGAGTGTATAACTATTGGCGCTGGTGACATTCAGGATCTGGCCGCCGCTCATGCTTAGGGAGGGAATTTCGATGGTGTTGTTGTTGGCGGTCCCTCCATTGTTGCCGATTTGAAGGTTCAGCGCCGTGGCACTGCCGCCGGCAATAATGCCACTGCCATAGGTAATGAGTCCGTAGTTGGTGATCCCGCTGTTGAGGAGCTGCAGGAGTCCTCCATTCATGGTGATATTGCCACCAAGCATGGGCGTGGGATTGGAGTCGTTTTGTCCTGCAAACAATAATTGCCCGGCGTTGAGGGTGATCCCTCCGGCAAAGCTGTTGCTGTTGAGCAGACTCAGGGTGCCGAGGCCTGTCTTGAGCAGGCTGGTGGTGCTGTCTCCGTTGAGCAGGCCGCCGAGGGTGAGGGTGGTTTGGGGCGCCTCGACATTAATCGTGGTGGCCCCGGTGCCGAGGGTGGTACTGCCATTGAGGGTGATGTTGGAGAGGCCGCGCACGTTGAGACTGCTTCCGAGGGTGTAGGGATTGGCAAGGGCACTTGCGGTCGTGGCAGCGAGGGTGGTGCCTGTGTTCATTTTTAGAATGCCTGTTCCGACGGGGCCTGCGGTCACCGCGGCACCGAACGCCGAGGGGGAGCTGCTTCCAGAGATGACAAGGCCGCCGGCGCGAACATCGACGCCCCCGGTGAAGAAGCTGTTGTTGTTGCTCAACTGCAACAGGCCATTGCCCATCTTAATCAGACCGGCGGTCCCTGCCGTGGAACCGGGTGTCCCGCCTGAGTCATAGACAAGCACCCCGACGTTGAGCGTAGGCGTGGCATTGGCGATGGCCGTGTTTCCATTCACGGTGACAGGCGCCACGTTGAAGGTGCGGGAGGCCCCATTGAGGTCGAGGACGGAGAGGCCCGCGGAGGAAATCGCTGAAACACCCGCCGCGTTGCTGGAGGTTGCCGTGACGTCCCCGTTGAGTTTGAGCGTGCTGCCGATGGTGAAAAGGGTTCCGGATACGCTGGAGGTTGGCGCATTCGTGAGCAGCAGCGTGATTCCGTCCACGACCTGCTGGATGAAGGTTCCGGAGGGAATGCCCGTGCCGGAGATCGGCATGCCTGCCATCAACCCCGCGGAGGACCCGACGGTCACCAGATTGTTGCCAAGGGAGGTGTAGCCGTTGGCATAAGGGGCAAAGGTCAAGCCGGTGGTTCCAGCGGTTGCGGCCTGGTTCAGAATCACCGAGGTGGCATCCACGACTTGGGAGATCAGCGCGCCCGCGGGGATGTTCGGACCCGTGAAGGGCATGCCCGCGAGCAGACCGGCGGTGGAGTTCATGGTCACGGTGGAGGAATTCAAGGTTGTGGCGCCTCCCGTGAAGTTGCCTACGCCGGAGCCGAGATTGAGGGTGGGAGCGCCTCCGTTATTGTTGAAGACAAGCCCGGCGAGGGTTTGGTCGTAAGTGTTCAGATTGACCATGGCGCCGCCATTGAGAGTGAGCGTGTTTGCGCTGGCGAGAACGCCTCCGAACTGGTTGAAGGTGGCGTAGTTGAGGGTGAGGCCGCCTGCGGGCAGGACGCCGGTCGGGTAGAGGGAGAGGGAGCCTGTCCAGGATTGGCCCCCGTCCACGACCGTGCCGCCTGTGTAGGTGTTGGAGCCGGCGATGATCAAAGTTGGGCCGGCAATGGTCGTGTAAACCAGACGGACAGCGGCTCCACTGGGGTTGTCAGCCACCACGGAGTTTAGCGTGGTGGATGCGTTACTGTTGATCGTGAGGTAGAGCCGTGCGAGGCCCGTGGACTGCGTGCCGCCGGCAGTCAGCGTGCCGTTGCCTGGGCTGCCACCCATGGCGGAGTTGACGTTGCCCGTCCAAAGAAGGCCGCCAGAACTGAGGTTCAGCCAGTCTGCGTTGTCTGCGAAGGTCAGGTTTTGCCCATTGGTGCTCCGGGCAAAAGTGAGGGCATTGAAATTGTATGTGCCAGCGTTTCCGAGGCCGCCCACATCTGGAATTTGGAAGGAGTTACTGGAGAGCTTGATATTCTGAGTGGCGTTGGACGCTACGAGACTGGTCGCATCGTAGCCTGCATAACCGGCGGCACTAATCGCTGCAAACCCACCGGAGGTGTTCCCGGAAGAGGGAGCAAGGTAGGAGAGGAAGTCCACATTGTTTGTAGCCCAGGGGATGAGGCGGTTGGTGAGCAAACTGAGTCCGTTGCTTGCGATGAGACGGGTGCTGGTGCCTATCTGGCCTGCAGGATTGGCAAGCAGGGTGGCATCCGGGTTCACGGAAAGGCTTCCAAGGACAAGGACGGTGGAGCGCACGGAGGTGCCTCCTCCGTTGGTGAGACTCAGCGTATTGAGTCCCTCGGCCAAGGTGACATTTCCGATCGTCTCGGAAGTGGCCGTGTTATCCCTGCCAGTCAAGGAGACACCGCCGCCGCGCAGCGTGATGGGCGCGGCATCGTTGATGCGGTCATTGAAGCTGGTCTTTGAATTTGCGACGCTGTTGTCGAGCGCGAGCAGCGTGTAATTCAGCTCAATGGCAGAGGTTTGCGGCAGTGCCCCCGAGTCTCGCAGGTTTAAGGTACTCGCTTTGCCTGTGACGAGGGTCGGACCGGTGAAAGGGTTGTTCCCGTAAAGTGTCATTGAAGATGCGGCCCCGCTCATTTGGGGGGCGAAGCTCAGCGCCCCGGACAGGGAGCCGCCAAAATTACCGGTCGTAATTGTCACGTTAAGCAGTGTGGCTGGGGTGGAGGAAGTCACCATCCCCGCGGACCCCGGAGTCGCGCCGCCGCCGGGCCCGTTGAGAGCGCCTACCATCTGGCTGTTGCCATTGAGGTCCAATGTGGCACCCGGCGCGAGAATGAGGCCCTGTCCGCCTGCAGTGCCCTGGGTCCCCGGCCAGAGGGTGTTGGTGCCGCCAGCGAGGATGACGGTGCCGCTGGTGATGCTGAAGCTGGCATTTGTGGGCGTGTTGAAATACTGAGGGGTATTGAAGAGGACGGTGCCGCCGAGGCCCTTGGTGAAAGCGGTGGAGTTGGTGAAAGCGGCGTTGACGGAAAGCGTCGCACCGGTGTCCACGAGCAGGGCGACTTCTACTGCACCGGAGGCGACGACCGGGGCACTGCGGAGTGCCACGAGGGCGGCGTTTCCGATCGTGGAGGTACCCCCGGTGACCAGCAGGTTGCCCGAACTGAGGTTCAGCGCGGTACCGCCCGAGGCGGCGAAGGTGAGTGCGGTGGTGGTCCCGCTTAAGAGAAGGGAGGTGAGCGTGCCTCCGGTGATGCCCGTGCTTGCCACATCGGTGCTCACACCGGTGATCTTTACGTTATAGGTGGAGGCGCTTAGAAGTGCGTTTAAGCCTGTGTTTCCAGAGGTGCCGCTGACGCTCAGAACGGTGCCTGCGTTTGTGGCGAAACTGCTGTAAGAGAAAGCGGCAATACTTCCATTCACGAGAGTGGCAAAGTTGGTTCCGAGGGCATCGCGTACTATCGCGCGGGGCAGGATACCCGAACCGCTCTGCACCAGGGTGGGGGCGGTGAGGAAATTGACTTGAGCCCGCGGAGAGCCCAAGACGGTGCCGCTCTGGAAGAGCAATACACCGCCAGAGGCCACTGCGTTGGCCGCCAGCGAGCCGAAGGAAAGGAGGCCGTTGGCGGAGCCGGTATTGAGAAGTGTGATGGCATTCTGGCCTGAGTTGGTGGTGAGGGGGTAGATTGAGGTTTCGCTGGAAGCAGTGGTGCCGTTGGCGAGGTAGACAAAACTCCCGCCCGAGAGAGTGAGCGGGCGGCCGCCGAGGCGGTTTGCCACGGCCAAGGTCCCGGAATCGTTGAGCAGCAGGGTGGCGCCGGGGTTCACGGTGGCGGCGATTGTGGGCCCTCCGGCGAGAGTGCCGCTTCCCAAGAGCGCCATTGTTCCTGAGTACAAGTTGAACGAGGCGGTTAGAATGGCCGGCTGGGGGGTGGTGATGTTTAAGACGCCCGTCCCGTACTGATAGAGGTTTGCGACCTGGTTGGGTGTGCCTGTGGCAGTGGTTAGGGCGCTGTTGAGGTTGACGGTGCCTGCGGCGTTGATCGTGAAGCTGCGTGCGGTGGTATCGGTATTAAAAATCCCGCCATTGAGATTCAGGGTGGCCCCAGCATCGGCTCCCAAGGAAGTGTAGTTCGTGGCGCCGAGAAGATAGATGGATCCTGCAATCGTGTTTACACCCGAAACACTCTCAAGCACTCCAAGGCTGTTGATGCCTGAACCACCGCCGCTCATGGTCAGCGTATTCGCAATGGTGATGCCTCCCTTGAGCTGCAGTGCTGCATTGTTGAATACCGTGACTGAGCCGCTTCCCAACGCGGAAGAACTGCCTGCCAGAATGGCGCCCGCGTTGATGGCGATGGTTCCCGCCCAGATAGGGTTTCCTGCGTTGAGTCCCAGAATCCCGTTGTCGTTTTTGCCAAGCGCATTGGTGCCCGCGCTTAAAACAAAGGGTTTGTTGAGCACAAGAGAATAACCCTCGGTGACATCGATTCCAGAAGTGCTCGCATTCAACAAAATGTCCTGCGCAAGTGTTCCAGAAAAGGTGGCGCGCAACCCCTGCGTGGCGCTGTTGGTGGAAAGCCGGAGAGTACCAGTGGAACCGAGGGCGCCGGCCGTGCCGACTTGGAGTGTCCCGGCCGTGATGTCGAAAATCCCGTTCGCCGCTCCGAAAGTATTGCCTCCGTTTGCGAGCACCAAGGTGCCAAGGCCGGCCTTGGCAAACAGGGTGCCGCTGCCTGAGACAGTGCCGGTTAATGTGAGCCCCTGCACCACATTGGACACCTGGGCGACTCCCACGTTGAAAGTGGCCCCGTCCGCGAGCACTGTGGGACCGGTGAATTCGACGCCGTAGCCATTGGCCGGGGTCAGGGCGAGTGTTTGAGACCCCATGGTGAGCGAGCCGAAGGTGAACACTTTGTTCGCAGACACGGTTCCGAGTCGGTCCACGGTCAGAGTCGCGATGCCAGTGCCCAGCAGGGTGAGGTTTCCGGCGTAGCCAAGGCGTTGAACGACGCTATTTCCAGCGCCGTCGTCCTTGAGGTTCAAGGTGGCGCCAGTCGTCAGGTTGATGCCGAAACCGGGCACCATGTTCTGAGAGACAGGTGAATTGGCGGTGAGGACGCCCGCGTTGATCGAAAGCGGGCCACCGAACGTATTACTGCCGCTGAGCACAAGCGTGCCGGGACCGGATTTTGTGAGAGAAAAGCCCGTCCCAGAGATTGATCCAGCCACGGTGAGGGTGCTTGCCAGCACGCTGATATCTCTGGAAGCATTCAGCGTCACCGGCCCACTTCCAAGATTCAGCGCGTTGGTTCCGACAAAGGAAAAATCAGCATTCCACAGCTGCGCGTAATTGTTGAGGGTGGTCGTCGCACTTGCGTCCAAGGCGCCCCCTTGGATGACGAGCGTGTTGTTTGAGTCGCCCAAGGCTGCAGACGCCCCGAGTGAAAGCACCCCTCCGGCTAGAGTGACCTTCTGACCAACACCGCCAAAGGTATTGGTGCCGCTCAGCACCAACGTGCCGAGCCCCCGTTTCAGCAGTGAAAGACCGGCACCGCTCACCGGACCGCCCTGGCTGAGGGAGACACCAACCACTGCAGTGTTGAACGTGGACGTCCCTGGCGCGATTGTCATCGAACCGTTGAGCGTGAGTGCATTTGCGCCTGCGAAATTGAGGTCGCCCGACAATGCCACCGGATTGGCCACCGTGGACGCCGCGCTCGCAAGCAGGGTCGCACCACTCTGCAGGCGCAGCGTCCCCGTACCTAGCGGGCCGGCAGTCACAAGTGCGCCCACGGTGCTCGGCGTGGAACTGGCGCCGATGGAGAGAGTGGTATCGCTTGCGACATTGTAACCGCCCGCGAAAGGACTCGCGCCGCTGACCTGCAGCACCCCGCCGCCGGAGACGCTCAGTGCACCGGCATTTTGGATAGTGCCTGCAATCGAGAGAGAAGGGGTCCAAGGCGCCACCGTCACGCCATTAAACTGAATGGGGGTCACGGTGAGGGAAGAAGCGTTGTTCCCAAAGTCTAGCGTGCCGTTGATGACCGCGACGGTAGAGGGGTTGGCGCTGCTCGCGGCGATGGATCCGCTCAAGGTGAGGATTCCGCCGGTGTTCACGGTCGAAGTGCCAGAGCCTCCGGCGTTATTGAGTCTCAAACCGGCGAGGATATTGTCACCAAACAAGGTCAGAGTGGAGGTGCCGTTGAGAGTGACGAGGTTGCCGGTGTCGATCTGGCCCTGCATGTTGGTCATGGTTACGGTGGCATTGTGCAGGGTGAGACCGGCGCCGCCTGAGGGAACCACCACTCCTGGAAGCGCGTTGTTGAGGGCAAGGGTGACCCCGTTAAGAACCGTGCCGCCGGTGTAGCTGTTGGCTGCGTTTAAGGAGAAGGTGGAAGCAGAGGAAGGGCCGCTAAGGACTAACTGCAGCGAGCCGTTGTTGTCGACGATCCTGCTGTTGATGAAGAAGGAGCCTTGGTTGTTGTAGAGATACAGGGGCACGGACGCTCCTGTGCCGCCGGTGGTGAGGCGTCCATTGTTGGGTGTGGTCCCGAGGACGGAGGTGTTGTTGCCACTGCGCAGCAGTCCCCCTGAAGTCAAGTTGAGGGTGTCGGTATCAGCTGCAAACGTGAGTGTGCCGCCGTTTGTATTGGCGGCGAAGTTGAGCGAATTGAGGGAAAGCGGCGCACTTTGGAGCGTGAGTGTGGTGGAAAAGTTGGTGATTTTGAGATTGGCACTTGGGGAGAACACGGCGCCGCTGAGGGTGCCGTTAAGGCTCTGCGAGTAACCGGCGAAGCCGGGTTGGTTGAGCGCTCCCAAACCGCCGGAGGTCGCGCCGCCGGCGCTGACATAAGGAATGTAGCTTGCGAAATCCGCGCCCGCGACCGTTGCCCAAGGAAGAATGTTGTTTGTTAACGTCGGAGCTGCACTCAAAAATCCGATGCGCGGGTTGCTGCCCGCCGCACCCATCGCACCCGCGGCCGTTGTAATGCTGAGGCTGGCTCCGGGATTTTGTGAAAAGCCGGCGAACACAAGGTCTGCGGAGTTCACGCCCGTGCCACCGGTGCTTGCAGTCAGTGTGGAACCCCCTGCAGCCAGGTTCAAGACCCCGAGGGCCTCGGAAGAGGCGGTTTGTGCGCGCCCCTTGTACACCAAAGTGGCTCCACGCAGGGTGACCGGGGCAGCGTCAGAAATGCGGTTGGGAAGGTCGAGTAGAGCTGTATTATCGAGGGTCAGAGTGGAGTAGGAAAGATCAAGCGCGCTCGTATTGGCGAACGAACCGGAGTCGCTGAGGATGACGGAGCCATTGATAAAAGTGGGGCCACCATAGGAATTGGCTCCGAGCAGTGTCTGCGTGTTATTGCCTGTGCGTACAAACGAGACAGAAGCCCCTTGGATGTTGCCCGAAAAAGTGTGATTGGTGGCGTAACTGCTCACCAAGAGACCGCCGCCTGTGCTCGAGAACACGGTTCCTCCTTGAATCCCCAAGCCCTGACCGGCCCCTTGGTTGGTGAGTTGTGCAATGAGGAGAGACTTCCCATCAAGGTCCACGGAGCCCCCTGGATTGACGTAAAGAGCCTGAGGTGCGGTGACTCCCAGAGCATTGCTGGCCCCCAAGCGGAGCGTGCCCTCGTTGACGCTGACCTGGCCGGTGAAACTGTTGGCGGAGAAATCTCCAAACCCGCTTAAGCTCGAGGAGAGCACGAGGGTGCCGGCTCCCGCTTTGGTGAGGCCGTAAGGGCCAGTGATGGCGCTGCTGATGGTTTGGGTCGAGGCACTGGTTGTGGGGGTGAATATTGTGAGCGGCGCACCCGCCGTGAGAATGCCTCCGTTGATGCCGCCATTGCCGGACTGGAGCAGAAGCCCGCCGCTTTGGACGGTGAGGGTTTGTTGTGAGGCGAGATTCACAGAACTTCCGTTCCAAAGATTGAGGGAATTGACACTCAGGGCCAGAGCGCCGCTAAAGCTGGTGCCGGTGTTCAGAAGCACGTTGGTCGTGGCAACCAGACTCGTACTGACCTCAGCGCTGTTGAGCGGACGCAACAGATCTCCAGTTCCGCCGTTCGTCGTGGCAAAAGAATTTCCGACACCCAGCGGTGAGGAATCAAGGATTGCCCATGGCAGAATAGCTTTGTTGGTCGTGTTTAACGTGCCCGCCTGGCCGACGAAGGTGGGCGCTGTGGTAACTGTCAGCGTGGCCACTCCGGGGCCGGCGCTGCTGCCCAGACTGCTGCCGCGCAGCAGGATGCTGGTGCCGTTGCCGGAAGTGCTGAAACTGGCGAGGGTCCCGTTGGCCTGTTGGCCTGCGCCGGCGTTGACGGTGAGCACGCTCTTGCCAATGCCTGCCGTGAAGCTGCCTAGTGTCTCGGTGGACGTGGCGGTGTTGGAGCCGGTGAAGACGAGATTTCCTGCGAGGGTGAGGTTGCGGCCGCCTAGGCGGGCAATGTTTGCGGCGCTGTTGTCGAGCAGGAGCGTGGCACCGGGTTGCACGGTGACCGCGCCGGTTCCGCCCACTTGGCCATTTCCATTGAAGGCGAAGGTGCCGGCGTTAACTACGAGCGGCCCAGTGTAAGCGCTGCTGGCCGACTGGAAAAACACGTTGCCTGTGCCGATTTTCGTGAGCCCCGTGGGGACCGCACCGCTGAGCGTTATGCCGTTGAAGTTGATGGTGCCCGCGCCCGCAAGCGTAAGCAGCATACCACCGGAAACGCCGCCGGAGATGTTTAGGACGGCTCCGGAATCCGCCCCCACTGTGCCTGCGGAGAGCAAGGTGAGTGTGCCACTGATGGTGTTGGAGCCATACACTGCTTGGAGCGCACCTGCGCTGTTAAGGCCTGAGTTATTGAGGAAGAGGGGCGCTGCGGTGGAGATGTTGTTGAGTTGGAGGGCGGCTCCCGGAGCGTTGGACACGACCACGGAGCCGCCGCCTATGGCTTGTCCATGGGAAAGGCGCACGGCACCCGCAGCCACCGTCAGCGTGCCGCTCCACGCCGAGTTGTTGGCGTTGATGTCGAGAATACCGTTGTCGTTTTTTTGGAGGTTGTTGCTGCCTGCGGACAACGCAAAGGGCGCTCCAAGGGTGAGGGTGTTGTTTGCTGTGACATCTATTCCTGAAACGCTTGCATTGAGGGAGATGGTTTGGGGGAGCGTCCCGGAGAAGGCCGCCCGAAGCCCCTGCGTCGCGTTGTTGGTGGAAATGCGCAGAGTGCCCGTGGCGCCAAGGGCACTGGCAGCACCGACTTGGAGGATCCCGGCGGTGATGTCGAGGAGGGTGTTTGCGGCGCCGAAATTGTTTGCGGCATTGTTGAGAACCAGTGTTCCAAGGCCGGCCTTGGTGAGTGCGACGCCGCCTGTCGTGACTGCCGCGCCCGAGATTGCGCCAGTGAGGGTGAGGCCCTGCACGGCGTCGGAACTGGAGGCGTTGGCTACGGTGAAAGTGGGTCCTTGGGAAGGAGTGAGAGTTGCCAGTGAGAGGGCATCTGGGAGCACGAGACCATAGCCATTGTTGTTGTTAAAAATCAGGCCTCCACTGGCTGCAGGCAGGTTGAAAGAAGCGGGCAGGAGCAACTTGTTGGAGGCTTGGTTAAAGAGCTGTGTTTGGCCGGCACGGCCGATGGTCAGCGTTGGGACAAGCGCCGTGGAAGAGAAACTCATGGCACCGAGGGCGACGGTCCCGCTGGAAGTGACTCCATCGGTGAACAGCGTTAGTGTGGAGCCGCCGTTAAACGTGAGAGGCACGCTGGCTCCGATGCCAGTGATGTTGAGGGAAAGATTGCCCAGGCCGGCCTTGGTAACACTCGTGATGCCACTCAACTCCGTGGCGCCCGAGAGCGTGACGCTCATGTTTGGCGAGGGAACGCTTATGGCAAGCGAACCGGGTTGATAGTTGAGTGCCCCGGCAAGCACGATGCCGGACTGGTTATAGGTGGTGACTGGGCCCGTGATTTTGTCGAAGACCAACGCGTTGCCTTGGAAATTGACGGCGTTCACCAGCGTGCGTGTAGCGTTGTCATCCGCGAGGAGGCTGGTGCTTGGGCCCATCGTGAGGGAGCCCGTGCCCAGGGGACCGGTGAAACTCAATGGACCGCCCACCCCAGCCGAGTAGAGGGAGGTGACACTGGTGCTGGCGCCCAAATCAAGCCCGCCTGTGCTGACGGTGATTCCACCATCAAACGTACTTGCCGTAGCGCTGAGTTGAATCACCCCATTTCCTGTTTTGAACAGGGATGCACCCACGCCTGAAAGCGTGGCAGAAAGCGCCGCGGAATTGGCGGTGTTGGTGTACGTGCGGCCTCCGATTTGGGGGGCGCCGATGTTCAGCGTGTTTGAACCCGTCGCGAGTTGCAGGGCGCCGGTGACTGTAGGAGCGAAGACGGCATCCTGGGTGGTGACGGTGAGGGGCGTGTTGCTCGAAAGCGTGAGTGTGCCGCCGGTGGTCACGGTGGGCGCGGCGCTGCTGCCGTAGTTGTTGAAAACGAGGGCGGCGAGGGTGTTGTTGCCGACCAGAGTCAGGGTGGCGTTGTTGTTGAGGGTGACGGTATTGGAGGGCGCGATTTGCCCCGCATTGGTGAGCATCGTGACCGTGGCATTGGTGAGCGTCAGGCCCCCCGAGGGCAGCACAACGGTGCCGGGACCACCTCCCAAAGTGAGGACCCCCTGCGAAACGGTGGTGCCTCCGGTGTAGGTGTTGGCACCGGTCAGGGTGACTGGGCCCGGCCCAGATTTTACTAAGGCGAGAGTCGCGGTGCCGGTGCCTTTGACTTGGCTGAGATCTTTGAGGATGGAGTTGAGGGTGCCTCCGCCAGTGGCGCCTCCAATGTACACCACGAGTTCCCGCGTGCCGCTGCTCGCGGTGCCGCCCACGGTGAGGATCCCGGGGACGCTTGGTGTGCCGATCGTTGTGACCTGGTTGTTGCTGTCACGCAGTAAACCGCCCAACTCAAGGTTGAGGACGTCCGTGGCGTTGGTGAAGGCGATGTCGCTTTGGAAGGCGCCTGCAATACGCAAGAGTGCTGTGGTGGTCGTGCCCGCAGCAAGTGTTGTGGTGCCTGAGGCAACCCCTGCTGAAGTTAACGCAAGGTTGGTGATTTTGCCGGGCCCGAACGTGGAGTCGTAGCCGACAAAACCGCCCTGTCCCACGGCGCCCACGCCGTTGTAGGAGTTGTAGGCGGCGAAATCGGTTGAGTTGGCAATCGCCCAGGCGCCCAAAAGGCCGGGCGCGGCCAAGGCGGGGTCTTGTGTGATAAAAATCCGGCCGGTGGTGCCCGGTTGTCCCAGGTTTGTGGCGGAAAAATTGACCGTGGCGCCGGGCAGTCGGGTGAGGCTCGAGAGGGTGAGTTCGGCGGAATAGTAGCTCGAATTTGTTCCTGCGGTGGGAGTGACAGTGAAGCTGTTGGCGCCCATGGCGGCGGTCACCGCCCCGATGGTCTCTGTTGCTGCGGCTTTGGCCCGCCCGGTGAGCGTGAGGGCCCCCGAGCGCAGAGTGAGTGGCGCGGCGTCATTGAGTCGGTTGTTGTTTTGAGTTTGGAGGGAGGTGTTGTTGTTGAGCGCGATGGTGGCCGTGTTCAGCTCGATCGCGCTTGTATTGAGGAGAGCCGCATCATTTTCAAGATTCAGCGTATTGCCCGAACGCACGGTGATCCCCGTGTAGGTCTGGGGGCTTTCAAGGGTGAGTTGATTGTTGGCCAAAATACCGAACCCGACGTTGCCGGTGAGACTTCCAGCAAAAGTGCCGTTGGACGCATTTGTCACGAGCAGGCTGCTGCCTGCGCCAGAGGTGATGACACCACTGGTGTTTGGCAATGCACCGGGAGAGGAGAGTACTCCGAGATATTGGACATTGCCGCCCAAGTCCAGAGTGGTGCCCAACCCCATGCGCAGCGTTTGCCCTGGCTGGAGCGTGTTCAACCCGCCATTGAGCGTCAAAGTGCCTCCTGCAAGCACCGTCTCATTTCCCCAGAAGTTTTGTGCATTGAGTGCCAGCACTCCGCTTTGGAGTTTGACGAGGGCTTGGGAGCCGAGGCTCACCGGGCCGTTGATGTTCAGCGCTGAGCCAGGGGTGACTTGGATGAGCAGCGTGCCGCCGCTGGCACTCAGGCTGCCCGTGGTGAGCGTGTTATTGCCTCCCGTGGCCAGGAGAGCGCCTCCGGCCAGGGCCAGCGCCAGGCTTCCTCCGGAGACTGTCACCCCGGCAATTTTGAGTCCGTTCAGGGTGCGCGGCGCGGTGAGGGTGGTGTTGGCGGAAAGGCTGCCCGTGTCCGTGCTCGCGAGCGTGTTCAGTCCGGCTGAGGAATATCCGGTGTAGGAGACAAACCCTGTGCCCGAAAGATAGGTGCCAAAGTCCGAACCGACAGCCACGCGAGACAAAAGGCCGTTGGAAAAGCTCAGGCCGGTGGTGCCACCGAGAAGTACTTTGTTGGCAGTTCCCAAGCCGGAAACTCCGGACACGTCGAGGCTGGAGCCCGCGTTGGACAGCGCAACTCCGGCAAAGGTGAGAGTGTTGGTGCCGCCGCCCCCCACCTTCACGATTGTGGAGGTCTGCGCGATACTCAGGGAGCCAAGGGAAACAACCGATGCCGTCCCGTCGGAGAGAAGCTCAAAGGCGCCGCCAGTCATGGTCAGGAGCGTGCCTGAATTGAGGCGCCCGGAGGCATTGTTGCCGGAGGTGTTGTCAAAGCGGAGGGTGCCACCGGCTAGGATGTTGACGGCCGAGGCGGAGTTGGCCGTGCCACCGGAGGCTCCGCCAAGGGAGAGCAGGCCGCGGTTGATGGTGAGCGCCCCCGTGAACGTGTTGACGCCCGTCAAGGTCAAAGAGCCTGTGCCCTGATAAACAAGTGGACTGGTGGAGTAAACGGTTCCACTGAGCAGAGTGTTGCCCGGGCCTTGGAAGGACAAGGTGTTCACAAGGTTTACGGAGCCTCCGAGCAGGAGTGAGGCGCCTGCGGCAAGATCGTTTTGGAGGACTCGATTAGCGCCACTGGGACTCACTGTTCCATTTAAACCAATGGAGCTGGTGCCGGAAATCACCGCCGTGTCGACCCCAAGCGAGACGGGATTGAGCAGGGCGCTGGAGCCGGTCATGGCGTAGTTGGAGCGCAGTTCACCACCGCCGAAGGTGAAGGTGGAAGTGCCGACGCCCAGCACGCTGGAGCCTGCTGAGACGGTGGGGTTGTTGAGTACCAAAATGCCCTGATAAAGAGCGAGTCCCCCTGAAAACGAACTTGAGCCGCCCAGAGTGAGGAAAGCGTTGCTGGCAATTCGGATGTCAACCGAGGAGATGGAAGTTCCTGGGCTGTTGGTAATCGGGCCCGAAATAACGGTGGAGCCAGACCCTCGGAGAGCCAGGGTTCGCGCGCCCGCCGTTGTCTCTGCGTTGGTCACGTTGTTGATGGTTAGAATGGCCGGACTCAAGAGATCGTTGGTGAGCAACTGGTTGAACGCTCCACTGTTGTTTTGGTTTACCATTTGAAGCGAACCGGTGAGCGTGATGGAGTTGGAGCCGGTGAAAAGGGCGTTTCCCGCGACAGCGATCCCGAAGGTAGCGCCCGTGGTCAGGGGGCCGTTGTATGCAAAGACCCCGCCGCCGTTCCAAGAGGGGCCAAAGGTCACACCCGCGGCACCCATCCCAAAGCTGTTTAATCCCAGCAGCCCATTGGTGACTGTGAGTGCCCCGGTGAAAGTGTTTTGCGTGGCAGGCGCAAGCACCCACACACCGCTGTCAGTCTTCAGGAGGGAGAGTGCTCCGCCATTGTCTGTGAGCGTGCCGGAGATGACGTTCGAATCGGTGTTGAAGCCCCGCAAGGTGAGCGTTTTGATGCCAGCCCCTACGTTTGCCATGCTCGTGAGTTCCAGCGGACCGCTGCCTGAGGAGTCGATGGACGCTCCGCCCGTGGTTCCGGAAAGGCCAATCGTGCGCGTGACCACTTCGCCTGAACCGGCATAAAGGAGGTTGCCGCCGGTGCCGCTCGATCCAAGGTAGAGCGAGCCTCCGCCGACATTGGTTCCAAGATTGCTGAAAACGGCCCCCGCCGACCCGATGGAGCGAAGGATCAGTGCGCCTGCAGACACGGTGGTGTTCCCCGAGTAGGTGTTCGCGCCACTGAGGATCAGGTTTCCGAGTCCGGACTTGGTGAGGCTTGTGCCGCCGCTGATGACGCCGCTGATGGTGGCGAAATCCAAGCCGGTGTTGATGTTGTCGTCCACAAAAATGGTCCGGGCCGAGCTGGTGCCGAGGTGGAGGGGACTTTGGAAATCGACGTCCCCGGGGGCGTTGGAGGCATTCAGAAACAGGGTGCTGCCCGCGAAGGTGCCCGTGCCCATGACGAGGCTGCCGCCCAGATTGACCTTGAGGCTTGTGGCAGAAGCCGAGAACCCGCCGCCGTTGGCGCCAAACTGAATCTGTCCGGGACCCGTACCGGGGACGCGTGAAAACACGCCGTCGCTTTGGAAAAGCCCCCCATTGAGGGTGAGGTTGCTGTTTGGTGAGAGTCCATTGCCATCCTGTGCCTGAAGGACTCCGGTGCTCACCGTGGTGGTTCCAGAATAGGTGTTGGAGCCTCCCAAAAGCCACTGGCCGGTGCCTGTCTTGTTCAGAGAAAGCGCGGAGGTGCCGTTGTCTGTGAGGAGCGAGCGTATTTCGTTGTCGCCCGTCGAGTTCCCCGTGAGCGTGAGGGTGCGCGGGCCTGTCCCGATAAAGGCCACCGAACCTGCGTTGGCGAACACGAGGGCGGCATTGTTTGCCACCCCCGCAGCCAAGGCGTTGTTGCCGTAGTTGCCGGAGGAGTCGAGGGTGGCGTTGCCTGCCAGGGAGAAAAGCCTGTCGATGGCGAGGGAGGGGGTCTGGGTAAATTGGACGAAGTTGGCGTTGGAGCCGGTGTATTGGAGGGTGCCGCCGTTGAAGACAAGGTTGGCAGCGGCGTTGGAAGAGGCGCCGATGGAACTGGGCACTCCGCCATTGGCGAGGGAATTGACGGCGAGTGTGGCGCTTCCGGCTAGGATGGTCGGGCCGGTGTAAGTGTTAAGTCCCGTGAGATACAGGGTGCCGGAAGAGCCGTTGCGGAGCACGGTGAGCGGGCCGCCGCCCGAGTTTTGGAGGATCCCGCTAAACACGCTGGTGACGGTGGAGTTGCTCGAGCCCAGGGAGACGGCGGAGGCGGTGGCGCTGGTGTTGTCGAGAATGCCCGCGCCCGTGAGCGCGCCCAGCGTGACGCGCGGGAGGGAAGTCCCGTCGGGCAGGGGGGTGGTCGCCCCTGCGCCGGCGAGGTCGAGGGTGGCGTTTTGGCGAATGACGGTGGAGGAAGTCGCTCCGGGGGCGCCGAGGGTGGCGCTGGTGGTACTCAAACGCAGGATCCCCTGATTGATAGTGGTGGTGCCGGAATAAAGGTTGGCGGCGCTCAGAAGGAGGGTGCCGTCGCCGGATTTGGTGAGGCTGGTGGAGCCGGCGCCGAGGAGGGAATTGATGGTGAGGATGTTGGCGGCGTTGGCGCCGCCAGTGATGATGACGAGTTCCTGCCCCGTACCGGAAGTGACAACGCTTGAACCGCTGATCACAGCCGGAGCATTGCTGTTGTCGAAAAGAATACCGCCGAGGGCCGTGGCGCTTGTGGAGGTGACGACGAGGGACCCACCCAGGGTGAGGGTGCCACCGGTGATGCGCAGAGAGTTGGCGGCGAGGGAGCCTGCGGTCGTCGTATCGGCGCTCAGGAGGTAGTTGGCTGTGGCGCTGCCTGTGCCGGAGGAGGGAAGGGCGGTGGAACTGTTGAGCGCGGTGAGACCTGCGCCGGCGCTGGGGGCGGTTACAAAGTCCAGGGAACCGTCCGCATTTTTAAGGAAGGCGAAGCCGCCGAGGATGCCGTTTTGAGAAAACGGGGTGTTGGTGAAGGTGAAGGAACCGGAGGCGCCGGGTTCGAAGGCGACGGTGGCTCCAGCGGAGCGAGCGGCCAGAGTGCCGAAGGAGAGGGTCCCGCCCGCGGGCAGCGCGAGGACGCCCGCGCCCGCAGAGAGAAGCAGGGTGCCTGTCTGTTCGAGGGTGCTGCTTCCAGAGACATACTCCAGCCGGCCGCCGGCGGTTTGGCGGCCCAGCCCCGGGGCAACGGCATCGGAGGCGAAACTCAGGGTGGTGCCGGAGGCGAGGAGATCGCTGGCGTTCGAAGTGGCCCGAAGGCGCATGGTGCCGGCTGCTATGGTTAAACCACCGGTAAAGCTGGAAAGGGAACCGAAGCTTAAGGTGGCCCCTTGAGGCACTGCCGTTGCGTTGACCAAAGACAACCAGAGCGTGTTCCCACTCATCGCGGTGATAATCGCGCCCCCCCCCACATTGGTACCCGACACCGTCATCCCTACCGAAAGTCCTGCCGTGCCGGAGACCACTAGCGTACCGGTGTTTGTAGCGCTTGCCTGTGTCACGGAGATCGTGCTGCCGCTAATGAGGCTCCCTCCCGACACAGTAGCCGTGGACAACGGCGCGTATTCCCAAACGCCGGAGTCGGTTTTGAAGAGCGAGGTGGTCCCGGTGTTTTGGTTGATCAAACCGGTGAGGGCATTGGCGGCGGTGTTGGTGCCTCCGAGAACAAGGTTTTTGCTGCCAGGCCCGCCGGCGGCGACGCCACTGGAAAAGACCAGGGGGGTATTCCCAGCCTGGTTGGCGAATAGAAGGGCGTTCCCTGTGGTGCCTGAGAGGTTGACGATACGCGAGGTCGTCTCGCCAATGGCGCCTGCATAATTGAGGGCACCGGCATTTAATGCGATTCCGCCAAACTGAGTGGCGGAATCATTTAAGACCGCAAGCGTCCCCAACTGTAGAACACCTCCCGATATGTTGGCCGTTCCCACTAAACTCCCGGAAGTGAGACCGTTGAGCACTAAAAGGCCCGGCCCCGTCTTGGAGATTCCCTGAAGATAATAAGGAGACGTCGCCGATGATAAAGTGCCATTCCAAATGTTGTCGCCGGTGCCTCCTACAATGAATTGTCGAAAACCGCCCGTGTCGCCCAAGGGGACATTGCTGTTGAGGGTGAGCCAACCGTTGGAATTGTTAGTGAGAGTCGAGTTGCTGTTTCCCGCCACGATGCTGTTTGTGCCAAGGCTGCCCAACGCCAAGCCGTATCCGTTTCTTCCCGTAAGAGTCAGGGTTCTTCCGAGCGCTCCAAAAGTAAATGTTCCAATGGAAACCGTTTGTGCCAGACCGTTGCCGCCAAGGCCCCGGTCCAAAAAGACGTTCCCATTGCTCGTAACCAGAGTGATGCTTTTGTTTGCAAAACTCGCAAGCGTTCCGGGATCTGCACGTATTTCCAGAAGACCCTGGTTAAACTCCACATTTTGGCCGGAGGTGTTCATGCCCAGCGCGCGGCCGTCGGAGACACGAAGTGTCGTGCTCGCTTCCACCCGGACGGAGGAAAGAAAGCTATTGGAAGTGTTTTGAAGCCAGAGAGTTGATGGTAGGTAGGTGAATGCCTTGAGCAGCCTGTTGGTTGAGTTTTCGAAACTGCTGATGGAGCCGCTGATAATGAGGTTTCCATTGCCGTAGATGTTGGCCTGCTGCCCTGTGCCAAGGCTCAGTGGACCTGCAAGTGTGGTGTTTCCGTAAGCGACGGCGAGGGAGGACACCCCCGAACTCGCCAGGAAAACCACGGGCCCGTTGAGCGTGTTATTCCCGATGGACA
>CANJPY010000058.1 GCA_947476255.1 Chthoniobacteraceae bacterium
CAGACAGCCCCAGCACACTCTGGCATCCCTTTGGGATGCGTGTTTGTGGGGCTGGAAGGTACCGGTGGTGTCGCTTCGCTCAACCGCCGGCTAATGGCTGGGAACCCTTCGGGTTCAGTCAGTTTCGCGGTCCATGGGAAAGTGAGCACATGGGGAAGACAGTCCTGTCTTCCCCGGCTTTGGAGACAGCGCACGGAGGCTCACCCAGTGGGTGAGGCCCAAAAGAGGTTCTCGTGACATGCATCAGCCTCTTCCGCATAGAGTTACATAAAGTGTGCCGCGCTTTCATTGCCGCATTTAGGTTTATTCTATCGTTTGCCGCTTCGAAGGTTAGCGGGATAGAAGTTCAGAACGAATCCAGAATGGATCTTTGCGCATATCCAACACCGCATATACCTCGACCGCTGTTTCCGTTACATCGTAATAAATCCCAAACGGGAACCGATTGGATAGCATTCTGTAAAATCCGAAATCCATTTTGTGAAGGCCATGAAATAATCGTAGGCTTTCAATATCCGAAAGCAGGGAGTCTACAAAGTAGTCCCCGATTCCTATTTCCTGAGAATCATAAAAGGCTTTTCCAAGCTCCAAGTCTTCAGCTGCATCCGATAGGACGAAAACTGGTTTCATACAGCCGACTGCCGAAGCCGGGTTCGCAGTTCGGAGACACTTAAAAAGACACCTTCCCCAGCCTCAACCTTTGCCCTTCTTGCACGAAGAACATCGCCATGCCACGCACACGAATCAACCAAGTCATCGGAGCGCAACGAATCCCAGAGAATTTCAATGGTTTGCAGCCGCTCACTCACACTCATTTGCTTGATGTCCGAGATGGCAATCATGGGCTTAATCTACCAAAACTTCAGAAAAATTACAAGAATTCAGGCCCAACGATCGGGGCTTAATCCCTGGAGCTCGGGGGCAGGGAGGAGCTAGGGGTCTGTGTTCATTTTCTTTCAGCCATAGGTTGCCCAGCGGTCCTTTTCCTTCGCCGCCTGGATTTTCTGCCACTGCATGTTCGCAGGCGTGTCCGCCGCTCTCATATACGAAGGGCTAAATGATGGGCGGGCGCGTCAGCCAGGTGGTATCTCTGAGCTGAAACACTCGATCCTTCCATTGGTCCTCGCTCACATTGGCAAGAAACCACTCAAGCTTCTGGGCGATTAGGCTCCGATTCGGTTGGCGCAACGCAATCACCAGCACGCCAAAATGGGTGGGATAGACATTCGGAAAAGTGTGGAAGAAATCACGGTCCGTCGTGAGGACCACAGCACCCGCTTCAATCGCTTTTTCCGCAATTATGGCATCTCTCACGCCTGCTATTCAGCGACAAATCGCAAGGAATCCAAATCGAAACGCTCCTCGCCCACCTCAAACTGAGCTTCCTCAACCTCAAAGAGTGCCTCGAAGCCACCTCCGACGACAAACGCAACGTCCGGCCCGCTCAAGCCATGGTGCTCTGCGGCCCCGTCAACTGCGGCAAATCGTTCCTATTCGAACACATCATCACCCCGCTTCTCGGCGGGCGCTGCGTGGACGCTTTCGGCGCCTTCAGCGCAGGCACGGAAGGATTCAACGGAGAGCTGCTGCAAGGCGAAGTGCTCAAAATCGACGACAAGGCGGGCAGCAAAAAAGGCGACCTGCGTTCCATCTTCTCGTCCAACCTCAAAAGCCTGCTCTTTTCCGGCGCGGTCAGCATCCACGGCAAAAACCAGACCCGCATGACATTAAAGCCGTTCGGACGGCTCTTCATCATGTGCAACGACCAGGACAAGGACATGGCGACAATCCCCGATTTGACGCCGGACATGGCCGACAAACTCATCGTGCTGAAATGCAAATTCAGCGAAAGCGTCATGCCCAGAAACACAAGCGAAGAACGCGCGGCCTACCTCGCCCAAGTCACCTCCGAACTCCCCGCGTTTTTGGACATGCTGCTCAACTACAAAATTCCCGAGCACATCCGCGGCCAGCGCACAGGCGTCAAGAGCTACATCAACCCCGAGCTTGCAGACCACATGGAAGAAACCGCGCCTGAAATCATGCTCGTTGAACTCATCCAAGGCGCGTTCAAGGCCGGAGTCATCCATGCCAGCAACGACCCATGGCGCGGCACTGCGCTGGAACTGCACGGAAAACTGACGGACATCGAATGTCCAAACTGGCGCGTTGCCGCCGACCGATTCGGAGGAGCGCGCAGCATGGGCGTCTACCTCGGACGGCTGGCCGAACAAAGCGCCCACTTCGCGGCCAAATACAGGGTGCGGATCAACCGCGCTGCACCCCGCCGCGGCTACACCACCTACACGCTACTCCACCTTGCCGAAGAACCCGAACTCCTATGACCCAAAAACTCTACACACCCGAAGACGTCGCACACTACCTCGGCATCTCCGAGTACACCGTTTCGGGATTGATCCGAAGCAAACAACTCGGCTGCTGCCGCATTGGCGGGGTCCGCCGCATCACCGAAGCGCAGGTCGACCAATACATCAAGCTCGCCGCCTCCCGTCCGCCCCGCAAAAAACGAGTCCTGCCGCCGATCCCCGAAGACCTCGCGCCCGTCTGGGAGCAACTCACCGCCGCAGCGCACAAGCAAAAACCCTTGCTCGCCCCGTTCATGGCCGACGCCACGCTGGTGTCGATTCACAAACAGTCGCTGACCGCCACAGTGCAGGCACACACGCCGCAAGCGGCGGAAATGATCGCGCACAAGCCAAACAGGCTCGCATTGCAAGAGTACCTGCGCAACCTGTTTTGCTGTAAGCTAAAGATCTGCATAACCTGCTCGTAATCAAGTATGGCGTTTCTTAAGCATCACTTGGCCAACAACTAACATTTCCTTTCAAAATCTTTCAAAAAAACCTGCAAAAATGCCAAATAAACCCCATTTTTGCCCCAAAATCGCCCATCTTTCCCATAATAAGGGAATCCCTTATTTCCTGTTATCTCTTCCCTTAAACGTTTGTTTCAAGGGCTTTACCACCTTAAAAAAGTGGTGCGCGATGGCAGGATTGAACTGCCGACCCCTACCGTGTCAAGGTAATGCTCTACCACTGAGCTAACCGCGCATTCTACTTTGCCGCCCTCATTGTCTCTCAACAAATCAGGGAAGGCATACTGGGAACCTCCGACGCCCAACTCAAGTAAAAAATCCGCTCCAACCAAAGCGTCGCGTAAACCCAAACTTTTTTTCTCCGAAACAAACCCCGAATAGCACCGGAGCGTCCATCAGTCAGCTGGAGCACTCGACGCGCTTTTTTCCTACTCCCAGAAGCGCCACCCGCTTTGCAACCAAAGTTTGTCTTGGCCCTTGGCTTCATCATAGTGTCGTGTGCCACTCATTTGCAGCTGTTTTCTGAATGGTTCGTGAAATGAGATGCGCAGTTTCGTCAATACGCCTGCGACGAGATCACCCCCTCTTTCCCTTTTATGCGCCCCCTTATCAGCCTCGTCTTCACACTCAGCGTCACCTCCTCACTCCTCGGCGCCATAGGAGACTGGCCCCAGTGGCGGGGGCGCGCTCGAAACGGAGTCCTTTCCGACGGCCCCCCTTTGGCCGCCACTTGGGGAACCGATGGGCCCGCCAAACTCTGGGAAAGCGAACCCATTCCCAGCGATGACGACGGCGGACACGGCAGTGTTGTAGTGGCAGACGGACGCGCTTACCTCTCGGTGGTCTGGCATCGCGATGAACCCAGTGAAACGCGCACGATCACCGACTTGCTCCTGCGCACGCGCCTGAATTATCAGGGTGCATCCGCCCTGGGTCAGGCGCTCGTGGACAAGATTGAAACCACCCGCGAGAACCTCCCTCCAGGCCTGCGCGGAGCGAAACTCGACGCTTTAATCGAGGCGTTTATCGCGGAAAATCTGGACCGCAAGCAGCGTGAAAGTTTTGGCGGGTTTGTCAGCAGCCGCTTTAAAAAGGGCAAGCTGGCCATTCCGCTGCCCGATTACGAGAAGCTGCGCAGCCGGGTCGAAAAACCCTTTGCCTCACAAGCCGAATTTGAAGCATGGGTTCAGACGCAGGGGTTTGCGGACCACGTCAAACAGGCGGTGCTGGAAGCAATTCCTGCCACGAGACGGGTCGCCGAGGATACCATCGTGTGTCTCGATGCCCAGACTGGAAAAACACTGTGGGTCACCCGCGAGCCTGGGGAGCCGAAGGGACGCAATTGCTCGAGCACACCCTGTGTTTCCGGAGGCCTTGTTTTTGGCATCGGCAGTACGCGCCTCCAAGCGGTGGACGCGGTGTCGGGCAAGCCGGTTTGGTCCCAACCGCTTCCAGCCAAGGGGCCTGGTTCTTCGCCTCTTGTAGTGGACGGAGTCGTGGTTGTCCAGGCAGGCAAACTGCTGGGATTTGAAGCAGGCACGGGCAAGACTCTCTGGGAACAGCCCGCCGTGGGCGGCACCAACGCCTCGCCCGTGGCATGGAGCGATGCCGGCAAAACAATCGTCCTTGCCAACGGACGCAACGAGATTTCCGGCGTTGACCTCAAGACGGGCGCGGTTTTATGGAGTGCAGAGGGAGGCGGAGATTCGACGCCTGCGTTGAGTGGCGACTTTGTCGCGGTGCTCTCAAGCAAGGAAAACATCGGCTTTGCAGGGTATCGCATCACAGAAAAGGGCCTCGAGAAACGATGGAACCATCCGACCGATGCAAGGCGTTCGCAGTCGAGTCCCCTCCTTCACGCCGGGTATGCCTACCTGTTTGAAGATGGCGACCACCGCTGCGTGGAAATGGCGTCGGGACGTGTGGCATGGAGTCAAAAGGTCAGTTCTTCCATCACCTCGCCGGTTCTCGCGGATGGGAAGATTTTTGTCATGGGCAACAATGGCAACAACCTGGTGATGTTAAAGGCGAGTGCATCCGAGCGGGTGGAGCTCGGGAAAGCGAATATGAAAGCCCTGTGGGTGCCCTCTCCGACCATTGCCAATGGCAGGCTGTTCGTGCGGGCGCGCGAGGGCGTGCGTTGCTACAATCTGGCCGCTTCAAACTAAGGAAAGGAAGTCGAAGGCTCAGGGTTCAGGCCCGCGCCCGCGGCTCCCCGCCCTTGCGGGGTCAGGGCCGTTCTGCCTACCAGGAAATTTCACAGCCTGTCAAAAAGGACCGCAACCGGTTGGTGTTTCCGCTCCACCCTTCCACCGCGCCGCACTCTTCTTGCCGCCAAACAGCCACCCCTTGCTCCCTCCATTTTTGAGTCCACGATTCGAGGGGATCGGGCTTCTTATGAAAGCGTGAACCCGCCACGATGATCACTTTGGGATTCACGGCTTTTACGAAATCCTCTGAGCCTGTCAGTTCGCGCCCGTGAGAGCCACGGATCCAGATATCGGCGGAAAGCTGGGGCCGCGCGTGCTCAAGCAGCCAGCGCTCTGCGGGCAACCCAGCATCCGCGGTGTAAAGAATTCTCCAGAAGGAGGTGCCGCCGCGTAAGATCACGCATTGGTCGTCTGCAGCGGATGCACGCAGGCCGGAAGGCGGGTACAAGACCTCCCAACACAGCGGCCCTGGGGGGCAAAGCTGGGTGTTTGCTGTGATTGGAGCCACGGACGCTCCCAGAGAGAGCAAGCGTTGGTGAAGCGTTTTCACCTGCGCCGAACGTTCCTTGAAAGGTGTTTTGAAAATTACCGAGGGAGACAGCGCTTCAAAGATACTCGCTGCCCCGCCGACATGAGCGCTGTCAGCATGCGATAAAATCAGGCCGTCCAAAGTGCGGAGCCCGTATTGTTGAAGCGCAGGAAGCAGGATGCGTCCCGCCTGGTTTTCAGAGCCGCAGTCCAGAAGCCAGTTGGAATTTTGAGCGCACACAAGGACGGCGCCGCCGTCTCCGACATCAAACACCACAAGAGATGGTTGCGGTTGTCCGAGGGAAGCGACAGGCCAGTGGCCAGCGGGAAGCGCACTGGAGCGATGGACCAACCCGAGCAAAAATTCAGCGCACCCCGCGTTTGCGCGATTGAGCGCGGGGGTGACGCCCTTCAAGGGTGCAAAAAGAAGCGCCAAAAAACCCAGCGCTAAATTCACAAACGACAGAGGCACGGCCACAAGGTTGGTGATCATGGAGACAGGCGCTACCTGATGAAAGACACAGACGGCCCAGGGTAGACCGGCGCCCCAGCATAGGAGCGTCGACGCCACGGCCTCGCTGCCTCGACCTCCCCACACCACCCGCCGTTGTTGAGCAGCGGTCCACCATTTCCGGGGAATAAGCGGATCGGGTTCGCATCTTATGCGAAGCCAGCGGCTGAGCGGAGTGGCGGCAAAGTTCAGGACAAGCACCAGTCCAAAGGAGAGCTGAAAACTCAACTGAAAGAGAAAATTACCATCGATAAACAGGAGCAAGACAGCGGCTCCTCCCAGGCTGTTAAGGGCTACGGCTGGCCGGTTGACCCATTCCGTGCCAAAGCAAAGGAGGCTCGCCAGTAACGCTCTGACGCAACTCGGTCCCAAGCCCGTCACCACCGCATAAAGAGCGAGTACCGGCATGGCCACCGAAGCCGTTGTCCGCGGGCCCGCTCCCAAAAGACGCAGAAGCAACGACAAGAAGCCCGCGAGCATCGACAAATTCAGGCCACTGACCGCAAATAAATGAAGCGTCCCGGAATCCCGAAACCAGTTTCGCGTTGTTTCAAGAGCGTTCCCCTGCATTCCAAAAACCATGCTCGCGATGAGTTCATGAATCTGAGGCCTGTCTTCAATGCCCTTCAGAAGCAGCGCCGACAAATCCTTGCGGGTCTCCGCCGCCCACGTCTGCAAGCACCAACCCCCTGTTTCGAGGATGCGCGCTTCCTGCGGGTGAACGACATGCACCTGCATCCATACTCCTTGCCGCAGCTGAAGGGAGGCGGCATCCATTTCCCCGGGATTGCGGGGGCGTGGAATCCGCTCCAATACTCCCCTGAGCCATACGGTGTCGCCGCACCCGGGCAAACCTCCACGCCAATGGACGAGCATCTTGCTCTCTGATTGGACGGCTTCGAGGGGAATGGCCTTCTGAACTCTGAGGTAGAAAAGACCCTGCTGCTGATAAACGGGCACCGGATGAAGGGTGGCCTTTGCCGTGGAGCGAGGCACGTCCAACACCTCCCCCTGTAGTTCCACGGCTTCAGTGTGTTGCGCTTCAAGCCGATCGGCCGGAACACGCGACGCTGACAAATTGTGCCGCCACTGGTGACCGGTTCCAGCGAGCGCAAAGATCAAAACAAAACCGGCGACCGCGGCCGGGCGAAAGACGATGTAAACGGCCGCGCCGGAACAAAAAGCGAGGCATATGGATAATGGGGGAGAAAGCCCGTCACACACCCACACTCCCAACGCGGCGCTCAAAGCCGCATAGAGCAGCGGACGTGGCGGTGACGCAATCAGAGTTCCCATCCCCTACGAAATCGCAGGGCGCCCCACAAAATGGGCGATGAAGGATCAGCGGTGTTTTGTCTCGGCTTCAGGCAAGGGTTTGTCCTTATAAAAAAGCACACCGGAACGCTTCATATTGTAGATGAGCGATTTTAGATTTTCGCCGGTTTCCTTGTCATTGATAAGAACGCCGAGAGGGCCCTTTCCATCCGAGATGCTTTTGGTGGCTTTTTGCAGCGAATCCGCCGCCTTGCCGGCGCGGTCGGTGGCATCTCCGACCTTGACCATCACCGAATCTAGGGAGAGGGAAGCCTTCTTAAAAGACACGGACGTTTCCTTCAAATTTGCGAACGTTTCCGACAGGTTTTGAACGTTTGTTTCATTCAAGAGCCGTTCATTAATTGTGGTCGTCAGCGTCTGGATGTGTTTCAAACTCGCCGCAAGTTCATCCATCACCTCCCCGCCCCGCGCCGCAAGCTCTTCAAACCCACCCGCCCGACTGCCCTCGATAATCTCGCCCGCCTGCCAAACATCGTTCGCATCCATGTCGGCCGCCGGGATGACATCGATATATTTGTCGCCCAGCAAATTGGCGCTCCCCACGACAAAACGGCTCTTGCGCGGGATTTTGACGTTCTCCTGCACTTTGAGCTTCACCGCGACGCGGTACGAATCTCCCAACAACTGGGGAGTATGTGCGATGAAGCCGACTTTGGCGCCTGCGAGCAGGACGTCAGCGCCGGAGGAAAGGCCGCTGACATTTTGAAAAATCACCGTGAGATCATACGGTTTGCCGAAAGCCGTGCTAATCCGGCCAAAGGTGACCACCAGGATTCCCAGCACCCCGAAACCGAGCAATAAAAACAGCCCGACCAGCATTTCTGCCCTGCCTTTGCGATCGTTGGACATAACTTAATCAGATTCTCCTGAGCGTCCCTCTATGAAATTCACTAGCAACGGATCTGTCGAGACGCGTAATTCTTCGGGGGTACCTTCAAAATAAATGCGGCCTTCATGCAAGAAAGCAATGCGGTCCGCAGTATGAAAGGCCGTTTTCATGTCGTGTGTCACCACCACCGAGGTGGCTTTCAGGCGTTTTTGCAAGCGACGAATCAAATGATTGATGGAGTCTGTCGCGATAGGATCCAAGCCCGTGGTGGGTTCATCATACAAAATACAGGCCGGCCGGGAAACGATGGTGCGGGCCAGCCCCACGCGCTTGCGCATTCCGCCGGAGAGATTGTCCGGGGTCTTCTCCTCCTCGCCTGCGAGATCCACCATCTCCAATGCCTCCGCAACTTTAGCCCGAATTACCGCCTCGTCCTTGATTCCCGACTCGCGCAGGGGGAAGGCAATGTTTTCGCCGACATTCATGGAATCAAAGAGCGCGCCGCTTTGAAAAAGAATCCCTACTTTTTTGCGGATGGGGCCCAATTGCCGTTCGTGAAGGACGGCGATGTTTTCGCCATCGATCAAAACGCGGCCGGCATCGGGTTGAAACAATCCGACCAGATGCTTGAGCAAGACGCTTTTTCCAGACCCTGAACGGCCAAGGATGACATGGGTATGGCCGCTGGTGACCTTGAGATTCACGCCACACAGCACCTCCTGCGTGCCCAGCGTTTTATGTAAATCAAGCACCTCGATCATACTCTAGTAGCTGCCCGCCGGAAAAAAGATGTTGAGCAAAAAGGAGAGGAAAAAATTGGAGATCAAAATCACGAGGGAGGCGATGACCACCGCCTGCGTTGGCGCACGGCCGACACCGGCAGCACCGTTTGCCGTTTTAAGCCCTTCTTCACACGCAATAAAGCCGATGAGTCCGGCAAACGCCATGCCCTTGATCAAGGCCATCTTGATGTCCCTGCCCGTCGTGAACGCAAGCATGTTGGTCATGTAATAGGCCCTTGAAACTCCCAGCACCTTCGTGGCCACCAAGTAACCGGCACCAATGCCCAGGCCAATACACTCTGCAACCAGCAAAGGGGTGGAAATCAGCAGCGCCAAGATGCGTGGCACGATGAGATAATCGATCGGATGTACACCGATGGAGCGCAACGCCTCTATTTGTTCCGTAACCTTCATCGTGCCGATTTCCGCAGCGATGGAGGCGCCCACACGTCCCGAAAGCATCAACGCCGTGAGCACAGGGCCGAGTTCGCGGAACAAGGAAACTGCCACAACGGCGCCCACCGCGGAATCCATTCCCAGGCGATGAAACTGGAAGAAAGTTTGCGCCGAAAAGACCGCCCCCGTGAAGGCGCCGGTCACAACCACGACCAACTGCGAACGAAAGCCAATTTCCGCAATCTGTTTAAAAAGCAGCGCCCAACGCATGGGGGCGACATGAATGGAGATCGCGGTTTCACGCACCAAAAACGCCAGTTGCCCGACATAGCGTAACAGGCCGATCGCTCTTGATCCAACGGCTTGAAAAATCGCGGGGAACACGGCGTGAAATCAATCTGCCGCGGCAGGCGGCGCTTCGAGGCGGGGAAAAAGCGGAACTGGAGTTCCCAAAAGATGACCGTCAGCGAGTCCTCCCCAAACGGCATCGGCAAGAAGGGGTGCGACCGACACGTTAAGCTGGGCAAGGATGCCGTGAGCCGCTTCTGGAAGCACGGGTGAAAGCAGGATCGCGACCAGACGAATGGACTCTGCAAGGTGATAAAGCACGGCGTCAAGGCGCTCAGCTTGTTCGGGATCCTTGGCAAGCTTCCACGGTGCGGAAGACTCAATTAATTGATTGCAGGCCCGCGCGAGATGAATAGCCGCGTCAAGGGCAGTGTCCACTTGATACTGCTCCATTGCGAGCTTGTAGGCAGCCACGGCCTCAGGCGCCTCCCCCTCGGAAAGGGCGAGCAAATCCGCATCTGTTGTTGGAAGTTTGCGCAGGATTCCCTGGCGGTAACGATGCGCCATGTTGAGAGAGCGGTTCAGGAGGTTGCCCACGTTGTTGGCCAGTTCATCGTTATAGCGCATCCGGAGGCGTTCCTCTGAAAAGTCCGCATCCCTGCCAGTGGCAATATCGGCCATGAGATAATAACGAAGCGCGCTCACGCCATACCGTTCGGCGAGCACGGCGGGATCAACGGCATTCCCGAGGCTTTTACTCATTTTCGCGCCGGAAATATTCCACCACCCATGGACGAGCAGGGTGGGGATTTCCTCATCTGAAAAACCAACCGCATGCAACATGATCGGCCAATAAACACCATGGGCCGGGATCAAGATATCCTTCCCGATCACGTGCGCTTTTGCGGGCCAAAGCGACTTGAAATTGGGGAGCCCGCTGCCCGGGTCCGCGAGATATCCGGCGAAGGAGATGTAGTTGATGAGCGCATCAAACCAGACGTAGGTGACAAAATCCGGGTCAAAGGGCAGTTCGATTCCCCAAGAAAGACGGGTCTTGGGGCGCGAAATACAGAGATCCCCCGAGAGCCGTTCCACCGCGTTACGCAACTCCAGGCGACGGAAGGCGGGGATGACAAAATGTTCGTGGGTATCGATGAAGCGAAGCAGCCACTCTTTGTGCGCGGAAAGGCGGAAATAATAGTTCTCCTCTTCGAGTTCGACGACTTGTCCCCATTCCGGACCAAACTCGCCGGCTTCATTACGTTCTTTATCAGTGAGAAACTGTTCCTGACGGACGCTGTAAAAGCCGCAGTGCGCTTGTTTGTAAAGTTGCTCGGCTTCAAAAAGGTTCTGGAGGATGCGCTGAACGGTTTGTTTGTGAAGGGGGTGTGTGGTGGCGGCCCAACCGTCAAATTCGACGCCCAATGTTTTCCAGAGCGCGAGAAACTTGGCGGTACATTGCTGCGCGAACTCAAGAGGGCTCAGACCTTCTTTTTCAGCAGATTGCTGGACTTTTTGCCCATGCTGGTCAACACCCGTGAGAAAATAGACAGGGCGCTGACAAAGACGCTCAAACCGGGCAAGAACGTCAGTGAGGACCTTCTCGTAGGCATGTCCAATATGCGGGGCGGCATTCGTATAGTCGATGGCTGTGGTAAAGAAGGTACAATCCGGCATGGTTCTGAAAGCGTGGAAAAGCGTGGAATTAACAGGCAAAGCCCCCTTTTGAGAATGGCAAACTCGCGGAAGAGGCGCGATTCAAGGAGAGTTTGAGGAAGGGGTTCGACGTTTGTGAGAGCCGGGGGGCAAGAAGGTATGGGGCAAAGGTCGTTGTGACGGAACGTTTTTCTGAAGTTCTTTTATATCTCTCCTGTTTGTTCCTGAATCTCACCGCACCACAGAGAGCACCGCTCCTGCCACGGCATTTGCCAATTTTTGACGATAGGCGCTCGAAAGTGCCACGCGTGCGCCCTCCTTCGGATTCGTCAAAAAACCCAACTCCGCAAGTGCGGCCGTTCTCCGATTGTGCCGCAGCACATAAAACCGCGCCCGCCGCACCCCTCGGTTTTCTTCTCCCGTTGCGGCAACAACCCTCTGATGGATCGCGGTCGCCAAACGCGCCCCCCTTGCGCTGTAATAATACGTCTCTATCCCATGCGCATCTGCGTTGGGTGCGGAGTTGAAATGAATGCTCACAAAGACCGCCTTCGAAGACGTCCGATTCGCAATGGCCACCCGTTCCGACAACTCCACAAACACATCGGAAGACCGGGTCATAATGACCTGATGCCCCGCGGCTCTAAGCTGCGCACCGACGCGCAAGGCCACATCCAAGGCTACATGCTTTTCCACATATCGCTGGCCGGGAACACCTCCCGCATCCTCCCCCCCATGGCCAGGATCCAGCACAATGGTGGCCGCCTGGCTGGCACCCACAAACAACACGCCCCCTAGCAAGGCCGCAAAGACGCCCGTCACAAGACGACAGCAAAAACCTTTTAAATTCATGGAAGAAATAGAACAGAAGTCCTCTAAACTCATTCATCACCTCTGGAATTCCAGAGCAAAATGCATTCAAAAGAGAATTCATTCAAAAAATTGAACCACACCAGTTCTGCCGTCATTTTGTAACCTGCACGACTATTAGTTACAAAGTTTTTAAAAGTCCGTTTGCAGACAACGCGCTGCCGATCACAATAGGCCCCATGAACCGGTCCGTTGCGCCAACTGATCCTAAGGAGTGCCGCACCTGCTGGCTTCGCCTGACCCAGCGTGAAGTCGAGCTCGAGCATGACCATGAGGGAGAATGGCGCTGGCAATTGGCGGCCGCCGCCATCTGCGGGTGTCTCGGGGTCGCAGCCGCCTTAGGCGCCGCTTGGTCTCCCAAAGGCGCCTTGGCCGCATACATTCTCGCCTACATCGCCGGCGGTTGGTTTGCCGCTGAAGAAACTTGGGAAAAATTCCGCGCGGGCAAAATTGACATTCACTTCCTCATGCTCGCCGTCGCCTTGGGTGCGGCGGCGATCGGACAGTGGACCGAGGGCGTTGTGTTGTTGTTTCTCTTCTCCTTTGCGGGCGCCCTCGAGCATTTCGCCATGGAACGGACCCAGCGCGAAATCCGCTCCCTCATCAATACCGCCCCCAAAACAGCCACCCTTGTCCAAGCCGACGGCTCCGAGCACGAAGTCCCAGTCGAACAATTGCGTGCAGGACACAGGCTGCGGATCCGGCCGGGAACGCTCTTTCCTGTGGATGGCGAAATCAGCGAAGGCGAGACGGCTGCCGATGAATCCACCCTCACGGGAGAAGCAATCCCTGTGGAGAAACGCCGGGGGGACGCTCTGTTAGCCGGAACCCTGAACCTTTGGGGGGTGGTGGAAATGCGCGTCACGCGGGCTTCAGAAGAAAGCGCATTGCAGCGCATTATCCGCCTGATTCAGGAAGCCCAGAGGCAAAAAGCGCCTTCCCAACAATTTACCGACCGTTTCGGAAGCGGCTATACCCTCTCCGTTCTTGTCTTAACGACCGTCATGTTTTTTGTGTGGTGGCTGGTCTTTGGAAGACCTCCCTTTGAGTCGGGGACCGATGGATCCAGTGCCTTTTACAAAGCGATGACGCTTCTGGTCGTGTCCTCCCCTTGCGCGCTTGTTCTCTCGGTCCCTTCCGCGATTTTGGCTGCGATTGCAGCGGGGGCACGGCGCGGCATTCTTTTTCGCGGAGGCGTGGCTGTCGAACAATTGGCCGAAATCAAAATTGTGGCGATGGACAAAACCGGCACCCTGACCACCGGAGAACTACGCGTGGAAAGCGTGGAGAGTTTTCCTGCAGGCAGGGAGACAGATGTCGCGGAACTCGCATATGCCCTCGAACGGCTTTCGACCCACCCGCTCGCCCGTGCGGTCACACGGTACGGAAAGTCCTTGTCCCTTCCCGAGCGACCGCTGGCAGGATTTGCCTCAGTCACGGGGTGCGGCTTGGAGGCTGTCTCTGCCTCATACCGGGTGCGTTTGGGGAAACAAAGCTGGGTCCTGGAAGGAGCTTCCCTAAAAGAGGTCAATATTGCAGATGCCGCCGGACAACCGGGTTTCTCTGAAGTCTGGCTTACCCACCACGGCCTCATTGGGCGACTCACGTTGCGCGACGATATCCGTCCTGCCGCACGCTCCGTGATCGAGGCACTCCATGCCCGTGGCCTTCGAAGTGTCGTCCTCACCGGAGACCGCCCCGAAGCCGCCGCTCACCTGAAGGAAGTTCTTTCAGTGCAGGACGTGCGGGCGGGCCTCCGGCCCGAGGAAAAACTCGCCTTCATCGTGGCCCTCGCCCAAGACGGCCAACACGCGGCCATGATCGGAGACGGCATTAACGACGCCCCCAGTTTGGCCGCAGCCCATGTGGGAGTGGCCATGGGGGCGCGGGGCTCAGACGCAGCCCTCGAACAGGCGGACTTGGTGCTCATGCACGACCGGTTGGAGAATTTTTTAAAGGCTTTCGACATCAGCGTGGCAGCCCGGCGGATCATCCGGCAGAACATTGCAGTCTCTTTGGGGGTGATTGTGGTGTTGGTGGGTTTTGCCCTCGCAGGGCATATTCCGCTGACTTTGGGTGTCATGGGGCATGAAGGGAGCACTTTGCTTGTGGTTCTCAACAGTCTGCGCCTGCTGTGGCAGGGACGCTCGACGTCCCAGACCCCTTAGCTCTGCGTGCACCCATAGAGGCTCGGACATCCTGAGGTCACGGGAATTTAGATGCTCTGGCCCTGATCTCACTCGCCTCCATCCGTTCGCGGTACTTGGGGAAAAAAACGGGGAATTGAGATCAGGCAGATTCCTTCCCAACGCGCCAGTTCAGGTGGAGATCAGGGTGTCTTAGGATCAAGAGAGGCTCAAGCCCGTCCCCCCCTGTCCCCAGAACCGACCCCAGAGTGGCCTGGAGCGCTTGGCTGGGGCGCCCTCAAGGGATCTCACCCCCGCCCTCACCAGACGCTCCCAGATTCAGGGGGCCCTCACCTGCATCGCAACCCTCATGCGCGCCCCCCGGATCCGCTCACGCATTTTCCTCAACCCCAATTCCAGCCTCGTCTTCACCGTTCCCAAAGGGGTGTTTGTGCGGGAGGCAATTTCCTTCTGCGTCAGTCCGTGAAAGTACACCAAACGCACCGTTTCCTGCTGCTGTTCCGGCAAACAACTCATCGCCTGCTCAAGCAATGTGCGCAGTTCCGAAAGATACACCTGGTCCTCCACGCCATCACTGTAAATCTCCTCCCCGTTGCCACGACCTGAGGCCCACGCCCCGTCGTTTTCCATGGCCATGCGCACCCCCGCCTTCTCGTAACTGCGCCTTTCGCGCAGCTTGTCGATCGAACGCCGCCGCACCAAAGTGACCAGCCATGCCACGGGACGCGCTCTTTCTGGGTGGTACCCTCCAGCCCGCCTCCAAACCTCCGAGAAAACCTCCACCACGATATCCTCCGCCTCCGCGGGATTATGCAGCACGCCCAGAGCCTGAGTATAAAGCAACCCTGCATAACGGCTCCATAACTGAGCAAGCGCTTCGGGTTCCCCATTTTGAAGGCGCACCAAGAGACTTTCATCCGTGCCTTGGACGGCCTCGTTTCCCACGCAGGCAGCCGTTTGAGAATACCTTCCTGACGCCTGTGCCGCGGCTTCAGACGCTTCAGACGCTTCAGACGCTTCAGACGCTTCAGACGCTTCAGACGCTTCAGATGCTTCAGATGCTTCAGATGATTCAGATGCTTCAGATGCTTCAGATGATTCAGATGCTGGGGCACAATGGCCGGAAAACGGCGCCCGCAGGGCCGTCAAATCGCCGTTTTGCAAATCCCCATAGCGAGGGCTCTCCGTACGAACCCGCAGGAGCACGGCCCCTGGTTTTCCCTCGTCCGCGCGCGCTCTCGGGAGCGCCCCACAGAGGGGAGGCTCTTGCCCGAGGGCCGCGGCCTTTCCGCTTCTGTAAAATTCCTTCTTGTGAAGCGGCGCCTCCATTTTCACAGACGCCTCTCGGCCTGTCTCACCGTTGGGGGGGCCCGCCTCCGGCTCCGTAAACACGCCCGCCTCCGGCTCCGTAAACACGCCCGCCTCTCGAAAGAGAACCTCATGCTCGAGTGCTGTCCTCCTGCCTCCGCCAGCTTGGTGCACAACCTTCATACCTATAGCTACGAAGGGGAGACCCAAAAAGCCCTGCGCAAGAACCCCAGCCACCACCTCAGGGTGACCAGACATTGACCCCGCCCGTCCTTTCAGTACCCTCTTGCCCGATCCGCCTTTTTTATGAGTTCGCTCAACCGAAAATTTCCACGCCTCCTTCCCACTCCAATCACCGCCGGAACAAAAACATCCGATCTCATTGATGGAGCTTTTAAAGCATACAACGGAGGCCGTCTCGCCGAGGCCTGCCGTTTGCTCACAGAAAAAATGCTCGCCAACAATGGCGCCGTTGGCCTGTCCCTGACAGGGGCGCTCACGCCTGCAGGCCTCGGAAGGGCTGCCATCGTTCCGCTCATGAAAGCTGGGTTCGTTGATTGGATTATTTCCACGGGAGCAAACCTCTACCATGACCTGCATTTTGGCCTCGGAATGCAGCTGTTTGCCGGTTCCCCATTTCTAGACGACGTCGTCCTTCGCAAGGATGGCGTGATTCGGATCTACGATGTTCTTTTCGACTATGACGTCCTCTTGGATACGGACGCCTTTGTGCGTCAAGTGATACAAGGCAAAGAGTTCCAAAAGACGATGGGCACCGACGAGTTTCACTACCGACTCGGCAAGTATGTTCATCAGCGCGAAGTGGAGCTTGGGATAGAGGAGACGAGCGTGCTCAGCGCCGCCTATCAGTATGGGGTTCCCGTTTTCACAAGTTCTCCCGGCGACAGCTCCATTGGCATGAATGTAGCCGCCATGTCTCTGCGCGGCTCCAAATTGCAAATGGACGTCAACCGTGATGTCAATCAAACTGCAGCGGTTGTGTACGGCGCCAAGTCCGCGGGACTCACCTCAAGCGTTTTCATTCTTGGAGGGGGCTCACCCAAAAACTTTATGCTTCAAACGGAGCCACAAATTCAGGAGGTCATGGGGATTGAAGAACGCGGGCATGATTATTTTCTCCAGTGTACGGATGCCCGCCCGGATACCGGCGGGCTCTCGGGCGCCACACCAGCCGAGGCTGTCAGTTGGGGCAAAATTGACCCGGATACCCTGCCCGACTGCGTGGTGTGTTACGCGGACTCGACGATCACGCTGCCGCTGTTGACGGCGTATGCGTTGGACCGCGTCGCGCCCCGCCCGCTGAAACGGCTTTATAACCAGCGCGATGCCATGCTGGAGGCCATCCGCGCCGAGTACTTGAAACATGGCACCGTTGAAAAAATCGAGCACCGCACGGATATCTCGGCGAAGAAAAAAGAGTCTCACCCGAAAAAGGGCCGTTCAGGACGCTCGGTGACTGGAACCGCCAGGGACAAAAAGAAGGTGGCGCCTGCAGCCAAAAAGAAAGCGTCGAACCGCTAGCCGGTTTGATTCGCTGATCCGCTCGTCCGTCCCATCCTTTTTTACGGCCATGGAGATCCTTCGCTACACCGACCCCGATTTTGCGACCGGGCTAAAAAAACTGCTTCGCAAGGCGACCCCACAAGAAGCCGTGGAAAATACGGTGCGAGAGATACTCAGAGACGTTCGAAGCCATGGAGATTCGGCTGTCATCGCCTGTACGGAGCGTTTTGGAGGCCCCAGATTGACGCCGGAGACGCTGCGGGAAACGAGGAAGGCAACCGTTGCGTTAAAAACACGTCGAGCGGTGGCGGCAGCGCATAAAAACGTGAGGAGTTTTGCGCGGAAATCACTCCGCAAAAACTGGCAAATGAAGAACGCCCAAGGGGCGTTAACGGGGGAACGCTTCATGCCTTTTGAGCGGGTGGGTATCTATGTGCCGGGAGGCACGGCACCGCTGGTTTCGACGGCGATTATGACGGTTACTCTCGCCGCTGCCGCCGGTGTTCCGGAAATTGTGGTGACTACGCCTGCGGACGCCTCCGGAAACGTCAACGATGCGCTGTTGTTTGCCCTTGAGTACGCTGGGGCGACAGAGGTTTACAAGATTGGCGGAGCGCAGGCTATCGCAGCCATGGCGTATGGAACACAAACCATCAAGGGCGTGCAAAAGATCGCCGGGCCCGGCAACGCGTACGTCGTGGAAGCGAAGAGGCAAGTGTTTGGCGAGGTGGCGATCGATTTGTTACCCGGGCCAAGCGAAGTTTTAGTGCTTGCAGATGAGAGCGCTCACGCCTCTTGGGTGGCGGCGGAACTCTTAGCGCAGGCGGAGCACGGAAAGGGAAGCGGCCTTGTTTTTGTGACAACGAGTGCGCATTTGCTGGAGGCGGTACAGACCGAGCTTTTGAGACAAACGCTGCTTTTGAGCCGAAGGGAGCATCTGGAAGGGGTACTCGCCAGTGGCGCACATCTGGTTTTGGTGGAGACCATGGACAAGGCTGTCGAGCTCTGCAACGCCTACGCGCCAGAACACTGTGCGATTGTGACAACCGCCCCCGATTCCATAGGAGAGCAAATCCATACCGCAGGAGCGCTGTTTTTGGGGGCATTTTCGCCCGTGGCAGCTGGAGATTTTATGGCAGGCCCCAGCCACACGCTGCCAACCGGCGGGGGTGGAAAATCCTTTCCGGGACTGATGGCGGATATGTTCCAGAGGCGCACGAGCTGGGTGAAGATGGACCGGGATGCCTTGGAGAAGTCTGTTCCGATCATCGAAGCGTTCAGCACATTAGAAGGTCTCGACGCCCACGGGCGCTCTGCCTCCATTCGGCTGGAATCAGAGGCCGCAAGTTCTCTAGCTTCTCCTTTGGGGCCTCCTTGACTTGTTTCTCATGACCCTTACTCTTGTTGACAGCTATTTTTCCAGCTTGTCGCCATGACCTTTCCCTTAACTCGGCTTTTTTTCAATCGGTTCTCCGCGCGTTTAGGCTGCGACGAATCCATCTCTAACAGTGCAGTCGCTGGAAGACCTGCACCAAAGATGGGCGGAGGGTTCGCGTGTGTGCTACTTCCCTTTTTTCTGGTCCTGAGCTCCTTGCCGGTTCTGGGGCAGGAAGTGCTGGATGGGCTCGCCGCCGTGGTGAACAACCAACCAGTTACTTTCTCACAGGTCCGGGAACTTGTGGGCGCTCGGGAACGGGCGGCTGCGGAACAATTTCAAGGGGCGGAACTGGGTGAACAAATCAAGAAAATCCGAGTGGAGGCGATTGATGAGCTGATAAACAGGCAGCTGATTCTTCAGTACTTCAAAGAAAAGGGGTATCAACTTCCCTCCTATCTCATCGAAGACCGGATCGCCACGATTATCCGAGAAGAGCACAACGGGAGTCGCGCGGCGTTCGGGAGGAAATTGGCGTCTTTTGGACTGACGATTGAGCGCTTTCGGAAGGACGAAATGGACAAGATCATCGTCCAGAGCATGCGGCAGCAAGCAGTCAAGGCGACGCCTGTGGTGCCCTTGGAAAAGTTAAAAGTTTTCTATAAAGAGCACATCTCGGAATTCTCCACCGAAGAACAAATTAAATTACGAATGATCATTCTGCGCTCCAATGAGAAAGGTCCCATTGAACAGCGGCAGCGTTTTCTGGAAGAAGTCCGGCAGAAGGTTCTGCAAGGGGCTAATTTCGCAGATTTGGCAAAACTGTACTCAGAAGATAACACTGCCGAAATCGGAGGGGACTGGGGGTGGGTTCAACCCGGAACTCTCAATGAGACACTCTCCAAGCCTGCACTCGGCCTCAAGCCGGGGCAAACCAGTAAACCTTTGGTGATCGGAACTACGGCGTACCTCCTGTATTGCGAGGCTAAAAAGCCGCGCGTGGTACAGAGTTTTGAGGAATCGCGGGATACGGTTGAAAAAGTGATGATTGCGAAGGAACGGCAGAAGGCACAGGAGGAGTGGGTGGCAAAACTTCGGAAGAAAGCTTACATCAAAATTTTTTGATCGTGGGAGGTTCACTGCGCATTGCCGTAACCCTCGGGGATCCCGCGGGCATCGGCCCAGAGGTGGCGCAAGCGGCATTACGTTCCCCCGCCTTAAATCCAGCCTGCCACTTTGAAATCGTAGGACCGTCCGAAGCCGTCGACCCGGGACACCCCACGCCCGACGGAGCGAAAGCGGCATTCGCGGCACTCGAAGCAGCGGCGGATGGTTTGATGGATGGACACTATGCGGCCGTCGTCACCGGTCCTATCCACAAAGCCCGAATGCGGGAGGTTGGGTTTCATTTCCCAGGGCAGACAGAATTTTTTGCCACTCATTCCAATACGACGGATTACACCATGTGTCTCACCGGCGGCCCCTTGACAGTGGCTCTGGTCACCGCACACATTCCGTACCGAGCAGTTCCTGAAATGCTCACGCCCAGGGGCATTTTGCGCACGGGGCTGCAATTGGCTGATTTTCTGGCTTTGCGCATGGATACCGCAACCCAGCGCCGGGTTCCCCGCATTGCGGTGGCCGGATTAAACCCCCATGCGGGCGAGGAGGGTCTTTTAGGCAGCGAAGAACGCGACCTCATTACGCCCTGCATTGAACGCCTCAATGTGGATGGATGCGCGCAGTTCAGCGGCCCGTGGTCGCCAGACACCGTTTTCTACCGCGCAGCCCAAGGGGAGTTCGATGGAGTTGTTTGTATGTATCATGACCAGGGCCTGATTCCCTTGAAACTTTTCGCCTTTCATGAAGGAGTGAATGTCACGCTTGGTCTTCCCTTTCCTCGCACCAGTCCTGACCACGGGACAGCTTTTGAACTGGCGGGCAAAGGCAAAGCGGATTCGGGAAGCATGTTGGCGGCCTTGAATCTGGCGGCGGAACTGGCGCTGAAAAGGCGGGCTCAGACACTATGATTTCCGTGTACTATCAGGTGTTTGGCATCGGGCTGCAGGATACTTTTGTGTATCGCTGGAATTTTCTCCTGCGCAGTCTTTTCAGTGTGATTCCCCTGCTTGGCACCATCTTTGTATGGCGTGCCGTCTGTGAGCAGGGGGCGGGTCTGAGCGAGTATAATCTCTCGGCGATGGTTTTTTATTTTGTCGGCGTGATGGTCGTAGACAACTTGGCGAGTCCAACGGAGGACGAATGGCGGATTGCCGCCGAGATTCGCGAGGGCCACATCAGCGCCCTGCTCATCAAGCCCATCAACCACTTGCTCTACCGGTTCTCACTTTTTGCGGCCTATCGCTTTTTATACTCGCTTGTGACTCTGCCTGTGGTGGCCGGAATTCTCTGGTTAATGCGCGGATATCTCCATTTGCCGCAGCACATTCTGACATGGCCGTTATTCGCGCTTGCGGTCACAGGCTCGGCGCTCATTCAATTCTTCATCGCCTACGCTCTTGCCATGCTGGCTTTCTGGATTCTGGAGGTTTCGACGCTGATTTTCATCCTCTACTCCTTCGAATACTTCTTGAGCGGACACGTTTTCCCCCTCGATCTCCTTTCGCCTGCGCTCCAGTCGGCGCTCCAGTGGACGCCGTTTCCCTACGAACTTTTCTTTCCCGTACAAATTCTTTTGGAGCGACTGGATGCAGCAGCGATACAACGAGGGTTCGTGATGCAATTCGTGTGGGTTTGCATCATGGGCTGTACTGCACGTTTTCTGTGGACCCGTGGGGTGCGCAAATATCAAGCCGTTGGCGGCTGAGGTTTAAAGCGCCCCGATTTTCGTGTTTTTCATGCTGCGTTATCTTAAAATATACGCGTTGTTGCTGCGTAACTCTCTGATTCGCGAGATGAGTTTCAAGGCCAACTTCCTGCTCTGGACGGTGGTGGAGGTGCTTTGGTTTTTGGGACAGGTGCTTTTTATTGACGTTCTTTTTTCCCATATCGAGACGCTTGGAGATTGGACGAAGTGGCAGGTGGTTGCGCTCGTGGGAACACACCAGGTGATCTCCCAAATTTTTCAGGCGTTTTTTTACGTGAACCTCACGCAAATTCCGGAGCTTGTCCGCACTGGAAAGCTAGATGTGTATCTCACCCTGCCCGTGGATTCCCAATTCGCGGTTTCGAGCAAACAGTTCGGGGTGGACAACTTGGTGAATACATTGATCGGGCTGGCCATCACAGGATTCGCCCTCTCCAAGCTGGGAGTGAGCCCCAGCTTGGGCGGCCTCCTGCTCTATGGATTCTGCGTGTTTCTGGGCGTGACGGTTCACTACAGCGTCATGTGTTCGCTTTCGACGCTGTGTTTTTGGATCATCCGCGCGCAGGGACTGGTGTACGGCTATTTCAATCTTTTTAACATCGGCCGTTATCCAGACTCCGTTTTCAAGGGAGCATTTCGCTGGGTTTTTACATGGGTCATTCCTGTGATTCTCGTCGCAAATGTGCCTGCGCGGGTTTTAACAGGCGTGGGCGCGCATCCGTTTGAGGGGGCGGCGCAACTCGCAGTCACGAGTGCGTTAATGTTTGGACTCACGCGCTGGTTCTGGCAGCGAGGGCTCGCTCGTTATTCGAGCGCGAGTTCGTGAGCGCTCCAAAGGCATCCTCCCCTAAGCGTCTTGGCTTCGAAATGAATGCGGTCGGCAGTCCCGACTAGAAAAACATTTCCGCCCGCGAGCTACCCACTTCCCAAACGCAGCGCCAACCAAAGCTCCGGCGCGGGCTGCATTCTGTTTATAGCCCTGATATTTTGCACTTCAAACCGCTCCGGCGCCAAGGCGCTCATCCAACGTGAAACGGCCTCCGCTTCCTCTTTGCCGCTGGCATGGCCAGGATAGGCGACAACCGTCAGAACGCCTCCGGGCGCGAGCAAAGTCGGGATGCTTGTGAGCGCTGCAACGGTGGAGGAACACTCCGTCGCCATTCGCTTGTCACCCCCCGGGCGAAAGCCCAGATTAAACACCACGGCCTCGATGCGTCCCAACACCTCCATTGGAAGTGCTTCTTTCATATGCGCGTGCGACTTCAGGATGAGGGTGAAACGGTCTTCCTGGATTTTAGCGTCCACCAACCGCTGCCTGGTTTCCTGAAGCGCCTCCTCTTGCACATCAAAGGAAAAAACGTGCCCAGTGCTGCCCACCTGCCGGGCTAAAAACAAGGTGTCATGGCCGTTGCCTGCCGTGGCATCGAGAACCCATGCGCCCGCTCGAATTTTCTCGGCAAGCGCGTGATGGGCCCATTCGGTGGCAAGAGGGAGATGGCGCTTTTCAGGCATAACTTCAAGGATGAGCAGAAGTCTCGCTTGATGGAAATCGTGAAACCCTTCGTTGAAGCCCCCGCTTTTGCGCAGCAATCTTTGTCATTTTGCCAAAATTCGCAGCCACAAGCGGCCCAGTTGGATCTATTTTGCGTCTGTCTTGTTCATAAACTATCCAATGAAATGGAGTGTTAAAGATTCGAGAGTCCAAAGGGACCATCCATGACTAGGTGCGTTTTATTGTTAATTTTTCTCATTACACTGCAATCACATGCGAATGAGACGGTTTTAGTGCGTGATAACACGGCACGGAGTGAAATCGTCATCGCGGAAAATGCGCTCCTCTCCGTTAGATTGGCGGCGCAAGAATTACAAAATTACCTCGGAAAAACATCCGGCGCACATGTGCCCATTGTCACTGGAGAAGGCACCGCTGGTACCGTAAAAGTCTTCGTCGGCAGGAGTCCCCAGAACGACAAGCGCAACCTTGCAGCGCCCACGCTCAAGGAGGGAGGGTATCGTATTTCAGTCGGTCCGGATTTTGTCGCACTTTTGGGGCAGGACACCGAGTTCACCCCCATTGAACCGTGGCCTAACCATAACGGCGAACTCGCCAGCGGGAAGCTTCGGCGCGAATGGGATCAAATCACGGGAGCCTTATGGGGCGCGCCCAAAGCATTAATGTACAAAGACCGCTTTACGGTGGCCGGCGATACTGGTCTGCCGGGTGCACTCCGCGTGCCGGGGCACAAATACCCGCCGCCTTCCATGTGGGGTTTTGACGAGAGGGCAGTTTTAATGCGGTTTGCGGGTTACTGCAGAAACTGGGTGTTCGGTGGTATGCTCCGGGAGAACTGGGGGCAGTGGTTCCCTTGGCAAAAACGATCAGACTTGAGGCCATGGACGAGACCGTGCTCCCGGATTTTCCGATCCGAAGGTTCAATATGCGTTTCGGAGTGCATGGTTCAAATCTGGCGTTGTGGGCGATGCGTCTTGGTTTGCGGGATCCTTATGAGGTGCAGTGCGCGCACGGGATGGCCGACATGACCCACAGGGAGGAAATCTTCGCGCGGCACCCTGACTGGTTTGCGCTCTACGGAGGCAAACGCCAGATCCAAAAGGGCCGCGTGAACAATCATCTCTGCTATTCGAACCAAGAGTTGTTTGAGGAAACGGTGCGCAATGTTCGGCTGCAGTTTGATCATTTCAAAATGGACATGGTTTCGGTCATGCCCCCGGACGGGTACGTCGCAATCTGCCAGTGTCCGTTGTGCGAGGGTAAAAACTCACCCGAGAGAGACCAGCGCGGGCTGGCCTCTGATTATATCTGGGATTTTGTGAACCGTGTGGCGAGGGAGGTTGGTAAAACCCTTCCTGAGAGGAAAGTGCTCAACTGCGCCCACGACATTTACACGCTTCCCCCGCTGCGCATCGAAAAATTGGAACCGCATGTGATGGGTTCGATTGTCGGCGCCCGGCGTGCTGTGAACAACAGGGCCGAAGAACAGGAAGAGTACCGCAAACTTCGCGAGAGTTGGCTGTCCAAAACCAGCAATCCGATCATTAATTTTGAGTACTATCCGTTCACGGATCGGGGTTGGTACCTGCCCTCCTTCGCGGCGCACACGCTGGGAGCGAGCATCAACGCCCTCAACGGACTTTCTTTGGGAGAGGACATTTGGTTGAGCCTCCGGCAGGACTTTGAAAAGACGGGGATGGGGATCAACCCTTTCCTCGTTTACTTCACGCAGCGGATGTATTGGGGAGGCAAGGCACAAGATGTCGACGCCCTGTTTCGAGAGTACTGCCGGCTTTTTTACGGTCCTGCCGAACACGAGCTGTTCACTTTTTTGAGGACTGCGAGGCGCACTGGCAAGCCATGGAGAAAGATAAGGCTGAGGCCGACAAGGCGCTCGAGTTGTTTGAAAAAGCGCAGGGCAAGGTGGAGGCCTCGGGTATTGATGGCAAACGGCTTGCACTCTTGGACGACTTCCTCAAGGGCCTTCGCCACAAGAGCACCCAGCTTGGCCGAAAACGCGGGCCTCTGCCTGTGCTCAGACTCGTGGGTGAAACGAGTGACAACATTCAGGTCGATGGAAAACTCGGCGAAAACGCATGGGTGAACGCGTTTCCCTCCGCCACCTGCCGTCTTCGCGAGCTTCAAACAGGACGCGCCCCGATTTTTGAGACCACGGTAAAGACCACATGGAGAGGCAATCATTTGTAAATCGGCATCCGTTGCAAAGCCGCCCCTTCAAAACTTGCTCTTCAAATCAATCGGTTTATGAGAAAGACTGCGCCTGACGGATTCGGGGCGGAACGTCTGATCATTTTTTAATCCTTTGCATGAACTTTGGCGGCACATTGCAAGACGCAGTTGCATTGGTAGAGTCGGGGCACTTCTCTCAAGTTGTCGAGGCATGGGCAAAGGCCTTGGATGAGCAGACTCTTCGCGAACGACTCCTTGTCTTAGGGGAAGCGTTTAACGCCTTGGGCAAGGCCCGCGAGGGTTTGGAGCTGGTTCTAAGAGCACTCAAACTGGACACCCAAAATATCCGAACTCTTTGCGCCGCCGGGGAGGCCTACCAAGGCTGCAACTTTCTGCCCGAGGCGTTTGGGTGCTTCTATAAGGCGACCAATCTCGCTCCATTGGAACCGGCGGCGTGGAGCGGATTGGGGCATGTCTTTTTACGAAGCCACAAAACCAAGGAGGCTTTGTACTGTCTCCAGAAAGCCTTCGAGATACAACCCGCCAATCCGGATGTCTCAAACCGCTTGGGGCTGGTCTTTTTGGAGCAAAATAATCCGCAACATGCGGCCCAATGGTTTTTAAACAGCATCAAACTGAAGCCTGATTCTTCGCATGCCTGGGGTAATCTGGCTGTTGCATGGCGCAAATCCGACCAAATCCAGCTGGCTCTCCGCGCGTGTAAAAGTGCCTTGAAAATCGATCCGCGGAACGCCGCAAACTGGACAAACCTTGGGGTTTTGCATCAGGAGCAAAACGAGATCGAGGAGGCACTTTCCGCTTATAGAAGGGCCATTGCCCTCGATGAAAACTTTTATCTGGCTCACGTCAATGAAGGCATAGCGCTGCTCTTGAAAGGAGACCTTCTCGCGGGTTGGGCCAAGTACGAGTACCGCTGGTTGGCTGGAGAAAGTCAGAAGCAAAGGCATCTGAAGCTGCCTTTTTGGAAGGGAAATGAATCCTTGGCTGGCAAAACAATCCTGCTGCATTCAGACCAGGGTTTCGGGGACACCATCCAATGTCTGCGTTTCGTTTCGGTGCTCTTGAGTCTGGGGGCACTCATTCACATCGAGGTGAATCCGGTCTTGGTGGCTATTGCAGCACAGGTGGACGGAGTCGTTTCGGCCGTGCCTTTGATGCAGGCAGGAGAGGCCTTTGATTTTCAGTGTCCATTTCTAAGCCTGCCGTTTGCCTGCAAAACCACCTTTGAAACCCTGCCCGCCGCCGTTCCTTACTTGCACCCCTCCGCCCAAGCGCTCGAGAAATGGAAAAGCTTTGAACCCACTACCGGGAAACTCAGGGTCGCGCTTGCATGGAGGGGCAACGCAGAGCATGAAAACGACCGCAACCGTTCCCTCTCTCTGGAAGCACTTAAGCCTCTGCTGGCATTAGAGAACTGTGAATTTATAAACCTGCAGTGGGGGCTTGCCGGAGCTGAAAAAGACGCAGTCGCTCAGCTCCCGAATTTTCGCGATACCATGCCTCTCATCTCAACTTTTGATGACACCGCGGCGTTCCTCACGCACGTTGACTTGGTGATCTCCGTCGATACAGCTGTCGCGCATCTCGCGGGGGCATTAGGGAAACAGGTTTGGATTTTGTTGCCCTTTGCACCCGACTGGCGGTGGCTGCTTGAGCGCATCGACAGCCCCTGGTATCCCACCGCACGCCTTTTTAGACAACCCACGCGCGGCGCTTGGAGCGCTGTCGTGGAGCAAATCGTCTTGAATCTCAAGGTCCTCGTGAACGAGTTCACGACCTCCTCAGGAAATTAAAGCCTTCGGTTTTCTTCGACAAATTTTGCGACCGCTTCATTGCTTCCGGACGGCGCTCTTGAACCTTCGTATTCTTTCTTCAAGGGACCGCTGCGGCTTCCGTGCCTTCAGGCCATTTTTATAATATAAATACATTACATCCAATTATTTAACACTGACATCTACCGGTCCGCATGCAGTGTTCAACCTGTGTATTACTCGGTGCTGAAAGCCAAATTTGGCAGGTGCACCGTCTCATGATTCACTTGCCAAAGTGATGCAATGAACGCTCGAAGTGTGAGCTACATCACTAAATGACTATTTTTCTATTCAACATGGATAAAGTTTGAGTTACAAAGCCACATGCCATTTGAGCGTTGTGCTGAGTGCAGACTATGTTGCCATGTAGAAGAGGGGTATCCCCCTCTGGAGGTGACACTAACGACTCATGAGACGAAGAAGTTTGGCAGCCTCTGCATCGAGACAAACTGCGAAAACCTTGGCCCAAAAGGCTGCACACTTGGTGACAATAAACCCTTCAGCTGCAAGCTTTACCCACTCTCCTACAACCCTGTTAAAAGGCGCTTCTTTTTTGACAAGGATTGTCCGCTCATGCCGGAGTACATCGCCCAGCTTTCGAATCCTAAAAGCGTGGCTTCATTGCACTTAAACGAGGTCCACTCCGTGATCCAAACCTTGGAAACGGAGGACCCGGAGTTTCTCAAAACCAACCACCAAGTCGACATCGACTACTTTAATTTAGAAAAACTTCCCTCAATAATTTGCAACAAGGACGAACCAGAATGAACGCAACCGTGGATCAATTAAGGAACCTTAAGAAAAACAAAGCAGCGACTTCGCGAGTCAAAGAGGTCAAATACCAGAGCTGGACCTCTCGGAACTTGTGCATCGAGAGTTATCACGAAGATCTCTTGTATTACACGAGCCGCTGGGACGCCCTTTGTCCCTACGTGGAAGTGACCGAAGAGATGCTGGCGTCCGTGCCGCGGCCCTTTATTGTTTATGCGTTGCCCCCGGACAGCCCTTTCGGTGTCCCTATCAACGACAAATACGGCTTGGTGGAAGTGTCCTCGGAAAACTTCGAAGGAGATGAGCGCAGGGCTCGAAAATTTCGTGATTTGGAAAAACAGTACAAAAACTTTGTCCATTCCGAGACCGTAATCCCTGGTAAGAATATCACGGTGGAGGACGTTTTTGAAATGGGGGGCGAGCACTTCCAGAACTGCTATATCGACAAACGGGAGGTGGAGGGGTTCGTTGACTATATCCGGAAGCTGGATGTGTTGGTTCTAAAGGTTCACGACGCCTCCGGAGAATTGGTGCTGACAGATGTTTCGATTCTTCTGCCAGATTACGATCAGGTTTACGGCAGTTTCTGCCAGTGGAACCGGGCCTTCAAAAACCGGTCCCCCGGAATTTATGCGTGCCTCTTGGCCAGCCGGTGGGCGGCCCGGAATGGCTACAGATTCTACAACCTCGGCCCCGTCGACGACTACGGTTACAAGGCGCTGTTTGTGACGCACCACGAACCCATCTATGCCCTCGCTCTCACAGAGCAGGATCATCCTCTTGCCTTGGATACCACCTCTCCTCTGCACGTCGATTTCAAGAAAGAGGTTTGGAACCAGATTTACCGCGATAAAATTCAGACCAGGATTGTTCCTGCCCACGCTTCCCTCTAACCGGCGTTTCTTTCGCGAGTCTGCTTATCGCGTTCTAGCAAGGGACGCACCTATGGAAGGACGGTTCCTTTCCCAGACCGCATTCCTGTGCACTGCCAGAATAAGAGCCTGACCGCGTCTCCAATGGAATCGGACAGCGTGGCGGTTGCGGGCGTTCCCGTGGTAAGCGCGCATGGGCTAAGCGCGCGTGGGTTAAGCGCGCGGGTGGGTCGGCACGCAAGTGGTGCCGCCCGGGTGACTACAAACCGCTTTGCGGACGTTGACGCATCAGAAAGCCGCTCCCCACGGAGGGGAGTTCGAAGAGTGCCGAACGCTAAAACTTGTGCTTCTCGCCAAAACTGACGTCGTAATCGATCATCAATTCTTCCCCTTTTTTGATATTTCTAATGGCATATAGGCTGCCATTTTTTTTGAAACTCAAGTTGGGTTTCTTCGAATGGTTGACGTAGATCGCCATGTCGAGACAGTTGAACCCGATGGAGGGAATGTAAATGGTGTCCTCCTCGTAATAGCAGAAGATCTCCAACTGTTTTCGAACCCCCTTCGGAAGTGCCTCAAGTTCCTTTCGGGAAAACTTCACCTCCTTGGAGCGCACCAAACTGTTGAAAGGCTGCACGCCCTTCTCAATGGGCCGTAGGGCGAACACTCCGACTCCGTGGACCTTGGACACCCCCAGACGACAATAAAGGTCTTCGGTTAAATGTTTAAGGAGTGCTTTTTTGATACCCGCCATAGCCACTCGCAAGTTCTGGCCAATACCAAGATATTGTCAATTTAAAACACTGTGTAATTGGGTGCGGCACCCCTGTAAAACCCCGCCTCGAAGGCACCCTCCGCGGGCGCCACTTGCTTCTCAAAAATCTCATCCAGAATATCTTCCATATTCCCCAAGCCCCCCGGGGGCAGGACCGAGGCCTGTTTTGCAGCTCCAGTCACCCGCCCAAGCAGGGATCCCGCTAGTTTTCATACCCCAACGGTCTCCCTGCCGCGAGCGCAGGCGCACTCCAATGAAAATGGTGCTCTTTTTCAAAACAAGCTGCTATAAAGTGTCTATTATTTGTCTATGAAACCAAACTGCTTTCTTTCGGCCATTTCCATCGGGCTCCTGAGCGGCTTTTGGGGGCTGTTATCCCCTGTTCAGGCCCAAAACCCAGACGTTGCCGGCACCCCTGAAAGCCGCTTGGAAACCATGAAGGCGCAGCTGAATCTCTCGGCGGAACAGATGGAAAAGCTCAAACCCCTCGTCGAAGAAGAAAGCGCGAAGATCAAGGCGCTCAAAGACGACACAACGCTTTCGGACGGTCAAAAAAAGGAACAGGCCCGCCAACTTATGGGGGCCTTCCGTGAAAAACTGGGGACCGTTTTGACGGCCGAGCAAAAATTGAAACTCTCCGAGGAACGGCAGCGGCGTGGAGGAGCCGTTCAGCCGGAAGCCGCTCAACGACTGCAGGCTCTCAAGGAAAAACTAGGCCTCAGCGACGAGCAGATCGAAAAAATCAAACCCATCCTTGCCGAGGAAGCGCCGAAACTCAAAGCCCTCAAAGAGGACAAGTCCGCTTCGCCCGAAGACCGGCGTGTCATCCTCAAACAAAGCATGGAACGGATCTCCGCAGAACTCACTCCGGAGCAAAAAGACAAGATGCGGGAACAGCTTCAAAAGCGCCCGAAATAAGCCGCCGCCCCCCAAAGAACCCGCCTCATGAACCGCCGTCTGTTCCTTTTCGTTCAAGCTTTTACCCTCCTCGCAGCCGCCGTTCCGCAGAGCCGCTCCCTGGCGGAGGTTGCCAGCATTGACATCATTGACTGCCACACCCACTTCTTTGATCCCACACGGCCGGAGGGTGTTCCCTGGCCCGGCAAAGGCACCTCCCTCTACCGGACGGTGCTCCCCAAGCACCTCAAAGCCCTGCCCCAGTTCCGGCCGGTCACCGGAACCGTCATCGTCGAAGCCAGCAAATGGCCCGAAGACAACGCCTGGCTCCTGCAACTGGCGAAAGACGACCCCTTTGTCGTTGGCATCGTGGGCAATCTTCTGCCGGGCGACCCCGCTTTCGCTGACAACGCCCGCCGCTTCGCCAAGGACCCTCTCTTCCGGGGCATTCGAATCTCCGAACAGACGCTGGCCAGTCTGCTTGAGAAAAACACCTTGGATGATCTTCAGTTGCTGGCCGAGTTGGACTTGAGCCTCGACGTGAACGGCGGCCCTGACACTCCGGGCCTCGTCGCCGTCCTTGCAGTGCGCTGCCCCCATTTGAGGATTGTGATCAACCACATCGGAAACGTGGCCGTGACCGCCGAGCCCCCGCCCGCAAAGTGGCGCGCGGGCATCGCAGCCGCAGCAGCGCAACCGAACGTTTTCTGCAAAATCTCGGCGCTCGTGGAAGGCGCCTCCCGCAACGGAGCCAAAGCGCCCACGGAAATTGCTTTTTACAAACCCTACATAGACGTCGTCTGGAACGCCTTCGGGGATGACCGCGTCATTTTTGGAAGCAACTGGCCGGCCTCCGAAAAAGCCTCCGATTACGCCACCCTCCAGCGTATCGCCCTCGAATACGCCTTCGACAAAGGGGATGTCCCCGCCCGCAAATTCTGCGCCCTTAACGCCAAACGCGCCTACAAATGGGTGGACCGTCCGGGGCGTCTTTCCCCCTCCAAATAAACGGCCCTCCGACGGTTTAGACGCGGAATCCTCCCTTTTCCCACCGCTTCAGCGGTGAGACAAACGGCGTGGCAGGCAACCGCCGGATGCCCTCGCTGCGGGCCGGTCGTTTCATCCCCTCCGTTCAGCGCATCGAGCGAGTGCGTTGGGGGTCCCGCCACCATCCGGACCAGGCCCAAAGACCGCGGGCGCAAAACAACTTGCACGGTTGACAATCAAGTTGCCGTTTGCTGAAGTCGAAACTCGATTTCATAAGAATCGGCTCAGGTTGAAGCGTGGATTCAAAAAACCGCTCCTGAACCTCCCCTTTTCACCACGCCCCACAAAGTTTGTAAGGCAAATCTCCATCCCGCATATGGCCTCCTCCTTCTACGTCTCAGTTGTTCCAGGATCCAACCCCACAGGCTCTCAAGCGAATCCCTTGAGTTCCATCCAGAGCGCCATCAACCTGGCTAGTTCTACTGTGTGTAAAAAAAGATTGCTAAATTAAATCCTGTAATCTAAGCTTCCCCCGAATCCGAGCCTTAGCTCTCTCGCCGCAATGAAGCGGAAAGATGGCGGGCTTTAATAAAAAATGACTCTGAGCCCACTTTTAAACTGG
>CANJPY010000059.1 GCA_947476255.1 Chthoniobacteraceae bacterium
CATCCCGGAGGGATGCAAGACTGCGCCAAGCGTAGGTTCTTCACCGGTATCACGCAGCTTCAGACAGCCCCAGCACACTCTGGCATCCCTTTGGGATGCGTGTTTGGGGGCTGGAAGGTACCGGTGGTGTCGCTTCGCTCAACCGCCGGCAAATGGCTGGGAACCCTCCGGGTTCAGGCAGTTTCGCGCTCCATGGGAAAGTGAGCACATGGGGAAAACAGTCCTGTCTTCCCCGGCTTTGGAGACAGCGCACGGAGGCTCACCCAGTGGGTGAGGCTCAAAAGAGGTTATTTTATCAGCTTCTTCCGCATAAATTTACATAAAGTGCGCCGCGCTCCATTGCCGCATTTAGGTTTACGGTGGTTGAGCGTAGCGACACCACCGGTTCCTTCCTCCCCACGCACACGCATCCCAAAGGGATGCCAGATCAGAGGATTTCTGAGTCTGTCTGAATTTCGTGAACCAGGTGTAGGGCAGATGCGCGCCATCTGCCATCCCTCCGGGATGCCTTGTTTTTGAAGTGTGCTCCGGTGGTGTCGCTGGCGCTCAACCACCGGCAAATGGCTTGGATACCTCCGGTATCTGATCCCTCATTACCGTTTTCAGGGTAATCTCCATAAAGTTAAAAGAGACGGCATCACTCACCCGCTTTTCATGGCTCTACCTTTTTGACGGACGGAACCCCTTTGTGAAGGCTGATGCGATAGACTTCCCCCGCCGGGCTCGCGCGTAGGTTGAGCTTTCCCAAATCTGGAAAATCCACCGCAACCTCCCTGGCATCGCCATCAGGGGCCCACGCCGTGACAAGCCATTCGGCGCGCTTGCGGTGCTTGCGGGCAAGCACGCGCACTGCAGCATCGCCGGTGGAGATTTCATAAGCCGGGAGATCCCTCGAGATCCTGTGCTTGTGAGGCCCTGGCAGCAGATCACCTTCCCGCAGGAACTCCTCAAGATGAGAAAACAAGGCATGAACGTACCCAAGCGTTGAGAGTTGTTGCAGCCAGTGGGGCGGCTGGTCTGCGGGGAACGTTTTGCTGAACCCGTCTCTCCCGAGGAACTGGTAGTACCCCTCGTTGCCCCCAATCATGCCAGCCGTGTAGTAACATTTTAAGAAACCTGCCCAGCGGTTCAGATCACCATGGGAATGGCCAGGTTCACCTTCCCAGCCAGCACTCAACCAGTTGTAGGAAAGCGTTTTCCCATCGGCAATTTCGCGGGCGGTGGCGTTGAGGCACAGCGTGAGCATGTCCCGCTCCCCCACCCAACCGCTGTTAAAATGCCGGTAGTAGGCCTCGTTGCTCGGCAGATCGGAATTGCCCTTGAACATTTCCCACAGGGTTTCCCAACTGCCCCAGTCCGGAATGACGTTGCGATGGGTGCCGCCGCCGCAGGTGTAATAAATGTAGAGCTGTCGGTCCGGCGCGGCATTGCGCTCCGCACGGGTCATGATGTTTTGATAGTGCGCCTTGCGCTCGGAAATGAATTCGGCCCAGGGAGTTTCACCTTTCGCCTTGAGCACCGCCGGATCCTGCTCCCACGCGGTCTTCGCGAAACCGAGCACTCCCAACCCGTATTCGCCTCCGTTGAGAACGATGGCGACCGGACATTTCTGGCGCAGTTTTCGAATCGGAGCGGCACTCAATTCTCCGGCCTGGTGCCAGAAGGCATCGGGCGAAACCGGACTCAGCACCGCCTTGAGTGTCGGGTCCCAGAGTGTACCGTCGAGAGACTGTGCTTTGGCATTGAGAAAAGACCCTTTGGCATCGCGCGTCCACACTTCCGTCGGCACATTGAGCTTGGGCAACTCACGAGTGCTCACCACGCTCAGCGGGTAGCGTTTTGGATCGGAGATCGCCAGCGCAAGGAGCCTGGCCTCCCGGCTTTCTGGTTTGTTGAGGGCGTTGTCCACCTGAGATTCTCCCGCAACGCCAAACTCCAAGGCGTAGCCCCAGTCTTCCGCGAGCGTGATGCGGACGGCGTCATCCATATCCCAACCGTAGCGTGTCAACGGCGGCAGCGTGTGTCCGGCGCGATACTTGGGTTTTACCTGCGCCTTCAACCAGTCCGCCGGGCGCAGCAAACCAGCCGACGTGGATTCCTCTTTCGGCGTCGCATTTGCGAACGCGGCCGGTGACAGCGCGAGAACTGCCAAAAAAAACAGAGATTTCATAAGTTAAGCGTACCCTTCAGAGCCCCCGCCACGAGCGACCTATTTCTGGGCACCCGCAGGTTCCTGCGCATTACCGGCTGTGGGTGTGTTTTCGGGTTGCCGCGCTTGAATCAGAAAATCAAACAGCTGCCCGTAATTTCTGCCATCCAAACGGATATCCATCGGAACCAGCTGTACGCCGGCGGGAATGCGCGCAGGGTCCGGTACAAGCTTCACTTTGAAAGACTGCCGGGACTTGGCGGCAACGCTGCCTTCCAGGAGCTCCGGTTCGGCCCGCAACCCGGGCGGAAGAACAAGCGAAACCCGGTGTTTCTGAACTGAATTTCGGAAATTACGCACGGTAATGCTCACTTCCGTTTCTTTGGAAACATCGACGCGATACGGATAAGCACTTACCCAGTAGGGGTCAAAGAGGTACTCATAGTCCTCATCAGGGAGCAGCGCCTTGTATTTACGGATGATGCGCTCAGCCCAGTCGTGGTAGCGCTCGATGAACGCGGCCGGTTCAGTCATCAAAACTCCGTGCGCGCCCACGATGATATCCGGCTGAATTCTCCGGAGATACTTGGCGGCGACAAGGTAACCCTCCTCCACAATCGCACTGTTGCGCGCATTCACGCATTCGTGCCCATTCTGGGAGGGGTCGCTGGGATCCCCGAACACATTGTCCCCGGTGAAGACGATTTTTTTGCCATCGATTTCCAACCAGAGCGCATTGCCGAACTCTGTTTGGCCGGGCATCCAGTCGATGTGCAGCTTGTAGCCCTCCCAGTCGATGACATCCCCTGCCTTCAAAATCCGGTCAATTTTCGCCTGTTCAAAACCCACGTTGTAAGTGCCGATCATCGCCGGATAGTCGTAGTACCGGGGATTTTCACATTTGTCCGCGATCGTATCCATGGTCCAAAACGCCACACCGTGGGACTGCAGGGCTGGGAAGAGGGTGAAGTGGTCGCCATGGGAGTGAGAAATCCAGCAGGCATCTATTTGCTTAAGCCCCAGATGCTGCTTCATGTCCGAGATGATCCGCTCCAAAACAATCCGTGGAAACAACCCGCAATCCAGCAGCAATGCGTGGCCGCTGTCGGCAATGATCACGGCAAAGTTCTTCCCGGCCATTTCCGGTCCAAACATGTAAAGGTGCGGAGTGACCTGAACGATATACTGCGCTGCGGTTGGCTTGGTTGCGGGATGAGGGCCCCTTTTCGAGAGGCTGTCGACAGGATAACCCCGCACATAATCCGGCCGAAAATCCGCGAGGCGCTCCTTGAACGCGGCCAGTTGTGGACTGGCATTTTGGATTGTCGGGCCTTGTGAGGCAAAAGCCGCGTCCACGTTGAGTGCGAGCAACTTCTCGACGCTGCCGACAAGCGCGTCGAGCCCCTTCGCAAAGCCGTAGTCCCATTCGGTGTCGAACCAGTTGGTCATTCTGGCGCCGTCGTGCATGACTCCGCCGATAAACGCGCGGGTTTTGCCCTTCTCCTTCAGGACAAGGCTTATCCCTCCTGGAGAGTGGCCCGGAGTACTGAGGCATTGCAGCGTGCGCTGCCGCCAGTGGAAAGCATCTCCATCTGAAAGCCAGCGGTCGACTTTGAGCGGCCTCGCAGGCGGCCGGACATAACTGGAGCCATGGACACTCAACGGGTCTTTGAGGCGGGGAATCCACTTCCGAAATTCGTTGGGAGTCTCAAAAAGCGCCTGTTCCTCCTTGGGAGCAGCCACCTGCGTTACCGAGCGGTCCAACTTCTCGATCCCCTGGGACAATTCACGGTGATGTCCCGTGAGCAGAAGCCAGTCCACTTTCCGCACGCCAATCTCGCCGAGGTGCTCCAACACACTGCCATCGCCGAGATCCACCAGCAAGGCGGCATCGCCATCGCGAAGGACATAACTGTTGCAAGTACTCTGCCAGACGAAGACATCGGGAGAAACTTCCTTAAACTCCGCGTGGGCTGATAAAACACAAAGCCACAAAAGAGCGGCAGTTTTCTTCAAGTAAAAGGGGTGGAGCTTCATCATTCCGGGGTCGTATTCAGCGGCGCGTCACTCCACAGGAAACGCCCCCCGAGGTTCAAGCTCGTTTCTCTCCCACGCACTGACACCCTGCAGCGGCTAAACCGCGCCCCCAAGTGCACCACCCTCCGTGCCACTGCATTTAATCGAACCAACCAGTCACCGCCTTTCCTCGCGAATGCACGCTCCCATAGTCCGCGCATAGCGTCCTACCCTGTGAGGGATTGATAGCAAATCTTGAAGAAAAGTGGTCTTTCTCTCCCGGGACGGCGCACGCCCCAGCTCCGCTTTGACGCTCCAAAAACTCAGACAGTCATAGCGGAGCTGGGGCTCCGCGGTCCCAAGTGCTGAGGTCTTTGAATCATCCATCAACCTCAAAGAGATGGTATGAAACACGCCTCGCGCCCGCTTCAGTGACACAATAAATCGAGGATGGCAGGAAGGTTACCAAATTGAGGAGATTCTCAACGGTTGGTGAAGTACATAGGGAGCCACTTTTAATGAACCGCCCTCCTTCGCTGACTCAGGATCCCATCCCCCAACTCACCTGGCAAATCGCCCTGCCAGCAAGCATTGGCATGTTTTTTAATACGATGTTCAATTTTGTGGACACGTATTGCGCCGGATTACTGAGTACAGATGCCCTCGCCGCGTTATCGCTCTCGTTTCCAGTTTTCTTCCTCCTTTTGGCAATTGGCAGCGGTTTGAGCCAAGGCTCTGCGGCATTGATTGCAAATGCGCTGGGAGCCAAGGACCGCGCCTTGGCCCGGCTGATTTTTGCCCAATCGATCGGATTCACGGCCTGTGCCGGTGTCCTCGCCTCGGTTCTCGGCTGGCTTGCGTCTCCCCTGCTGTTCCGTCAACTCGGAGCCGAAGGCGCATACCTGCAGGAGTCTCTTGCGTACACCAATGTTCTGCTGCTGGGCGGTGTCTTCTTTCTCTTAAACATGGCCTTGAATGCGGCGCTCAGCGCCCAGGGCGAAACACGAGTCTACCGCAACTTTCTCATCGCCGGCTGCCTCGCGAACCTCTTTCTAAATCCCTTCTTGATGTGGGGCTGGTTTGGACTCCCGGTTCTGGGAGTGGCAGGCATCGCCCTTGCCACGGTGGTGGTTCAGCTATTTGGGACATTATGGTTGCTACGGCGCGTGCTGGCCACAGAGCTGTTCACGACGCTTCCCCTTTCGCTGTTTCGTCCACACGCGCCGACCCTGCGGAAACTTGTGGCGCAGGGCGTGCCTGCGGCCCTGAATATGGTGACGGTGGCAGCAGGTTTGTTTGTAATTTCATGGTTCGTGAAACACTTTGGAAAAGAAGCGATTGCCGCCTCCGGAATCGCGGTTCGAATCGAGCAAGTGGTCTTGATGCCGGCGATTGGACTCAACACTGCGGTCCTGAGCATCGTGGGTCAGAACCATGGCGCGGGCCTGCCAGAGCGCGTACGCGAGGCGTGGCTGACCAATCTGAAGTTTGGCGCACTCTTGATGATTGCCGGAGGGGGACTGCTTTGGGTTCTCCGCTCGCCTGCGATGCATGTTTTCACCACCGATCCAGCTGTGATCGCTCACGGTGTGCACTATCTTGGCTACGCCTCCCTCACTTTGGCCGCCTATCCGATTTTGTTTGTGACCGTGTTTATGATGCAGGGCCTGAAGCGCCCTCTCTACGGACTCTGGATGGGCCTTTACCGGCAGATTGCCGCGCCCATTCTGGTGTTCCACACGCTGGCATTCACCCTTGGAAAGGGCCTGAGCGGCGTGTGGTTGGGAATCTTTTGTGTCACCTGGAGTGCTGCTCTGATCGCACTTTGGTGGGGATGGAGAACCGTGCGCCCGGATCCCTCTGCGAAAACCAATGCCAGTCAAGACTAAGGTCGCGGACTTGATCCCGCTTGCGTGTCGCGAGAGTTTCAATTTCGCCGCCATGCGGTGCAGGAGAACCCCAACCGGCCAACTTTGTAGCAATTCACCACCTGCCGGGCGATTTTTTGTTCTTCGGCGAAGAAAAGCCCCAGGTTCTCGCAGCTCATTTTCTGGACGGGCCGAAGCGTAGCGCCGTCGGCCCGAGTGTTGACCCGTAATATTTCAAGCGAGCTTCGATGCCGAGTTTGGGACGGTCGTAGGAGACGCCTGATTGAGATGGCTTAAGGGCTGTCATCGCCTTTAGGATGGCGGGCTCAAAAAACGCCCGATAACCTCATCTCACCCACCCATCGCGGCTAGAAAGCGCACCCTGTATTTTATGAAAGTCCCCACCCCAAGGCAGGCGCTTGCCCGGAAAGATTCCGAGCGTTGCAAGGGGCCAACGAACAGGCGCAACTTTCGCTTCACGATGCGGCGCGTTCCGCTCCTGCTTTTTGCCCTGCTTCTATGGGCACAAACCAGCCGCGCCGCGCCACGCAGCGAACGGTTTGAATTCACCCGCATGCTCGCCCACCTCTCTGAGTACAGCGAACCCGGCTACCTGGAGTTTCTGCAGGACACCCAACCTGAACTCGTGCAGTTCGGGTTTTATGGCGCCCATTTTTTCAACCTCGTCCATACTCCCCAATATGGAGGGTATCCGGCATGCTTTCCTGTACGAGGGATCCAGGAATGCGGCCTTTGGTTTGAAGAGAAGACGAAGGCTATTCAAAAGATGGGAATCAAGGTCGTCGGCCATTTGAACATGGGTTCCCTTTATGGAGAGTTCAAGGGTCCCGAAGGCCCTCGTGGATTTTTCGAGTTTTACCAGAACCACTGGGATGAGACGGAACTGGGCCCCAAACCAGCCGCCGATCCCGTCTCCATGCTGGAGCGGGACGCCGCCGGGGTGCCTCTTGTGGTGACACAGAGCGGCCCGGGCGGGATGAGGGAATACTATGCGTGCTTGCGCAACCCAAGCTGGCAGGCAGTTCTGCGCGCTTGGATAAAACGTGGAGTCGCCAAAGGTGTGGACGGGCTGATCGCAAACCGTTTCTACCGGCACAACTGCCTGTGCGAATACTGCGTGCGAGATTTCAAATCCCACCTCTCCGCGAAATTCAACCGCCAGCAGCTCAAAACCCTCTTCCAAATCGACAACCTCGCGAGCCACGTTTTTCCGGAGCTCGTAAGCTGGCACCCGCCCGGTGAATCTTCCCGGCTGCGCCTTGAAATGCTTCTGTGGTCGCAACTCTCCAATAAACAGATCTACGACGACCTGTTTCTTGAATTTGGTCGCGCTCTCAAACCGGACCTCATCGTCGCCCAATGGGATCATCTTGGAGATTTTCAACAGATCAGCTTGGATGAACGCTGTCTGCTTCCTTTTGGCGTCTGGGGGCGGGACGAGGACTATGTTTGGTACAGCACCGGTGCCTCCGCGAATTTCACCGATCTCAAAAACGGCCATCTGGGAGATGCCACCCTTCAAGCGCGCTACATCCGCGGCGCCTTTGACGACAAACCTTTCACCCTTGGAAAATACGAGCACGTACGCACCCGCGCCGCCATCGCTGAGCTTGCCGCCAATGGAGGCGCTCCAATGGGGCTTTACGCCAGGTTCAATGACCCGGAAGCACGCCGCGTCTTCGTCCAGTACTATGCCTTTCTGCGCAAGTACGATTTTCTGTTTCGCAACAATCATCCACACGCTGAAACACGCCTGCTCTTTCCCAGAAAAGCCGTTCAAAAAGGCGAGGTCACTGCCGTGGCCGATTTTAAAATCACGGGCCGCGAATGGCTCAACCGGCACCTCCTTTTTTCCGTGGAACCAGACGATATCACCCGGGACAAGCGCGGCGGTCTTTATTCGGGCCTTCCTGTTCTCGGCTTCGAGGCGGCCTCCCGTTTTGAGGCCCCTTCGGAGGTCAGGATTTCCGCCAACCGGCCGGCCACTGGCACCGAAATCGATTTGCATTTTGTAAACTACAACCGCACGGAATCGCCCGCCGGAACCAGTGTCAAAAATACTGCGGGCCAGACAACGGCCGACGAACGTCCCATCGCCAATACGGGGATCGGCGTCGACTTTGCGCTCCCTCCAAACTTCAAGCTCGGCAGAGTCGAGTTTATCACCCCGGAAGCCCCCGAACCGGAGTTGCTCCGCTTTGAGGCCAGCCAAGGACGCGCTCGATTTAAAACCCCAGAATTCCTAGTCTATGGAATTGCACGCCTGATTAAAGCAGAACCCAAGAAGCTGAAGGTGGCCGGAATCACAACCGTCTATCACCGCAGGTCCCACGCGGAGATGCTTTTCGGCAGGCTCGTGGAAACCGACACGCTTGACGGCAAAGGCGACGTACCGCCACTGGACCTCGTCTCCGTATACACCGACCAAACCCCGGAAAACGATCTCACACGCGCACTCGCCGCACCGTCAGCCCAAAGCGGTTTCGTGCAATACCAAACGGTCCGTGAGGCGCTCACGCTGGGCACTGGCACCCTCGCTGTGGAAGGGGTCTTTCTTGTCGCAGAACATGGCAACTACCCCGAGTCTGACACCGGCCAGTTTGTTTTCCCAAAGCGGCGCCTCTTCGGAGAAATTGCAAAGACTTTCCAAGAGTGCGGCAGGGTGGTTCCTGTCTTTTTTGACAAGCATCTCGCAGATAACTGGGCGGATGCAAAATGGGTGTACGATACGGCCAGGGAACTCCACATTCCCCTCATTGCGGGTTCGTCCATTCCGCTTTGCTGGCGCTATCCGGCAAAGGATCTCCGGCGCAACGCCGTGGTTAAGGAAATTGTCGCTTTAAACTACGGCCGCATGGATGCCTACGGCCTCCATGCGCTGGAGGCAGTGCAAGCCCTTGTCGAACGCCGCAAAGGCGGGGAATCCGGAGTTCGTTCAGTGCAATGTTTTTCGGGGGACGCCGTATGGGAGGCTGAGGAAAAAGGTGTGTTTGATCGAAAACTACTGGACCGAGTGCTTGGCCAGATGGTGGAGCGGCCAGTTCCACCGGGTAAAAATTTGGAGGAACTTTTACGCAAAAAACCAGTTCTCTTTCACGTCACCTATTCGGACGGTCTGCGTGCCAACATCTTTACCCTGCCCTCCCTTGTTGCCGAATGGGCTGCCGCCTGGCGCGAAGAAGATACTGGCGCCGTAGAGTCCCTTGCCTTTTATCAGCAGGAAATCCGTCCTTACTTTCATTTCGCGCACCAACTCAAGGAATGCTCCGAAATGTTCCAGACCGGCCGTTCTCCCCGGCCCCTCGAGCGAACTCTCCTGACCACCGGGGTGCTTGATTCCCTGCTCATCTCCCGCCGTGACGGAGGACGGCCGGTGGAAACGCCTCACCTCGCCCAGATCGCTTACACTTCCGATTGGAACTGGTCACAGCCTCCACCTCCACCTCCTGGCAGGAACGAACCCAAGCCTTAGCGCCCTTCTTTGCCCCACACCCCAGCAATGTACACCCCCACCCTTCCAACCGCGGCCCTTTTTACCGCTGCGACTAGCCTTCTGAGTTTCAGCCAATCCCTTCCTGCAGCCCCCAAAGCGGAAGCCACCCCAACGGCGTCCCAGCCGCCCTCGCCACCGGCTTTCCTGCTGGCCACCACTCGCGGAGTCGGCTCCTCCAAGGTACAGGGCGCCCCCGAGGCTCCCGCACCCTACCGGGTGGAAGCCGCCTTGCCCGAGCATCCCATTCATCGGCTCATCACCTTGCGGTTCGAACCCGGATCAGGCCGCCTCATTTATGTCCACCAGCCGCCCTCTGCAAAAAATACGCATTTGATGCGCTACGACCTGCAAAGCCGCACCGTCGAGAAACTCCTCGATATTGACGAGTTCATCTACGGAATCGAGTTCCACCCTGAGTACGCGAAAAACGGCTACATTTATCTGGGCACAAACGGACCTACGTCCAGCCCAACTCCAGAACGCAGGGCCTTGGTCGTGCGGTACACGATACCCCGCACTGGCACCGAGCCCATTGATCCAAAAAGTGCGTCCGAAGTCATCCAATGGCCCTCCAACGGCCACAACGGAACCGCACTCGCCTTCGGTTCAGACGGCATGCTTTACATCACTTCCGGAGACGGCACCGCAGACTCTGACACCCACCTCGCGGGGCAACGTCTGGATCATCTGCTCGCCAAAGTGCTGCGCCTCGACGTGGACCATCCGGAACCCGGCAAACCATACGCGGTGCCACCGGACAATCCGTTTCTCAACCGGCCGGGAGTCCGCGCGGAAACATGGGCCTACGGCCTGCGCAATCCGTGGCGGGCAAGCTGGGATCCGACACTTCAAAGGCTGTGGGTCGGCCAGAATGGCCAGGACCGCCTCGAACAAATCTATCTCATTCAAAAGGGTGCCAACTACGGGTGGAGCGTTTACGAAGGCAGCCAACCCTTTTACTTGAACCGTCCCCAGGGCCCCGACCCTGTCGCCCCTCCCACCCTTGAGCATCAACACCACGAATCCCGCTCGCTCACGGGGGGCGCCATCTATACCGGTTCGGTTCTACCCGAACTCCGCGGTGCCTACGTTTACGGAGACTACGCCACTGGAAAAATCTGGGCGGCACGCCATGACGGTACCCAAATCACCTGGCATCAAAAAATCGCCGAATCCCGCCTGGGCCTCACTGATTTTATCACCTCGCCCCAGGGAGAACTCTGGCTTGCGAACTATCAGTCCAATGAGACAGGCGGCGTCTACCGACTCGCTCCAAACCCGCCAGCCACCCCCACGGAACCCTTTCCCAAAAAACTCAGCGAAACGGGCTTGTTCGAGTCTGTGGAGAGTTACAACCTTGTGAACGCGTTGCTCCCGTTTTCTGTGATTATTCCTGAGTGGGGGGATGGAGCTCTCATCCGGCGCCATCTAGGCATGCCCCCGGAAGGTGGAAAAATCGGCTTCTCGGCGCGGAGAGGCTGGGATTTCCCAGATAAAACCGTCATCCTCCAGTCCTTTTTTCTTCCGGACCCAGTGCAGCAAAACGCTCCTGCGCGCCGAATGGAAACCCGCCTGCTCACCCGGCAAAAGGGTGAATGGGCAGGCTACTCCTACAAATGGAACAGGGAGCAAACCGACGCGGTTCTGGTTGAAGAGGAAGGCGCCGAAGCCTTGCTCGAAGGCGGGCGCGTGTGGCGCTTTCCAAGCCGCGCGGAGTGCGCCGCGTGCCACAACCGGTCTGCAAACTATCTCCTCGGCCTGCAGACGGCTCAAATGAACCGCACCCATGACTACGGAGAGGGATTTTCGGGCAACCAACTAGAGGTGCTCTCCGCTCTCGGTCTTTTTACCAACGCCGGAAAAGCCCAGAATGCGCCCTTCGTGTTCACGCCGGCTCTGGCTAACCAAGACAAACTGGCAGACCCCTGGGACGCATCTCTCGCACTTTCAGAACGCGCGGAATCGTACCTGCACGCCACCTGCAGCCACTGCCATGTGGAATCCGGTGGTGGCAACAGCCAGATGGACTTGCGCACAAAAACTCCGCCTGAAAAAATGAAAATCTTCAATGAAATACCGAACCATGGCACACTCGGACTCTCCGAAGATTCGCGCCTGGTGGTTCCGGGCGATGCGGCCAAATCAGTCCTGCTCGCCCGTGTGGCCCGGTCAAACGAGGGCCGAATGCCTCCCTTGGGGAGCGCTTCCCCAGACGCCAGAGCGGTGCGCCTTCTCTACGAGTGGATCACCTCTTTGCAAAAAGCTCCTGAGAGCCCGGTGCCGCCCGCGCCGAAATAATCGGTGATTTAACGAAGCAAATTATTTCTTGGGTTCGACCGCCGGTTTCTTGGGTACCGGCGTGCTGGGGAGCGAGGAGACGCCAAACGTAAAAGGCCGCGAAGGCGTCTTGCCCAGCAACTGCGCGTCAAACCATTCAGCCATTCGCACCGTATCCTCCGCCATCTCCACCCATCCGCCATGCAACCCGCCTTCGCGGATGGTGACTTCACAGATAGCACCGGCATCGGAGGATTTCTTTTGAAAACGCGTTGCCTGGGCAAGGGGCACCGTGGGATCTGCGTCTCCATGAACGATATAAATAGGTGGTTGGCCTTTGTGCACCCAGGTGAGCGGAGAAAGTTCCCTGCCCATCTTAGCCTTCCCTTCAGGCGTCTCAATTTTTGACCCAAATGCAGGGGCTCGGTTATTAAGAGGCCCTACTCCTTCATGACTGTCCCCTTCCTTCGCCCAGTTGATAAAATCCGTTGGCGGATAAAAACAGGCAACGGCTGCCACTTCGCTACTGAACCGGTCGACAGGATCTGTTGCTTTTGAATCGCCCACATCTCCCTTCACCGCAAGCATCAGACTCAAATGCCCTCCGGCACTGCCACCCGTCACTCCGATCTTTTTGGGATCAATGCCATACTTCTCGGCATTGGCGCGCACAAAGCGCACGGCCCGCTGTACATCCGCTACAATTTCGTCAATGTGAAACCGAGGCTGGGTTCCATGCACCACCACAAACGTGGTGTATCCGTATTTGGGCCACCCCCCATCGCCAATGCCCTTGTGACTGGAATTCCAGCCACCACTGACGATTTTGATCACCGCCGCCCCGTTCGGGTTCTCGGGCTTGAAAATATCCATGGTCAGGGCCACCCCGTCGTGCTTTGTGTAAATGACGTCGCTGAACCGCTCCACATTCTGTCCCAATGTCTCGGTTGAAAAACCGCCCAGCCCTGCCAATGCCAGAAAGCCGGTCAGCAAGAAACGGCCCGTGCCCTTTGACTGAGACTCGTTTCTTGCAGGGGAGCCGCAACCTCTAAACCTGGCAAAGCCAGATTCCGAGGCCGCCGTGTGCGATGTTTTCAGGGGGGTGTTAAATAAGTCCACGCGAAGAAAGATACATTCTTCCCCACAACATTAGCCAAAAAATAAACCACCCCATAAACTTCGATCAGGCGAGAATCTCCTCCACCACTTTTCCATGATCGTCCGTAAACCGAAATTTGCCAGAAGGCATTTTCTAGGCGGAAGGCGAGGGGATCAGAGGCACACACCCTGTGCAAAAACGTCAAAATTTTGAGCACGCAAGAACTGTGAGCAGCGGCCAGAAGTCATTTTCTGCAATGACACCAGTCACTCTCGAGCGTGAAACAGCACGCAAATAAAGTGCATCTTGAGATTCACGTTATTTCCTGAAGATTAACAGACTCGAAAAATAAGGCCCCGTTTGTCGACAAGTCTTGCGGTTCTCAGACACCTGTGATTTTTAGTTAAAGAGCGGGCCGTTGTGCCCATCAAACAAGCCGTCGAATCCCAACCTATGAAAAAAACCACCCAACTCGCATCCGCCCTCCTCACGCTGGCCGCCTTCGCTACCAGTCCCCTCGTTTTTGCCGCTGATATCAAAGACGCGATCAAGGACGCTAAGAAGGACACCAAAGAAGCCGCAAAAGAAGGCAAAGATGCAGTGAAGGACACTGCGAAGGATGCCAAGAAAGACGGTAAAGAAGCCGCCAAGGACGGCAAGGACGCAGTGAAAGACACTGCGAAGGATGCCAAGAAAGACGGTAAAGAAGCCGCCAAGGACGGCAAGGACGCAGTGAAAGACACTGCGAAGGATGCCAAGAAGGACGGCAAAGAAGCCGCCAAGGACGGCAAGGACGCAGTGAAAGACACTGCGAAGGATGCCAAGAAGGACGGACCTAAAGACGGACCTAAAGACGGACCTAAAGACGGACCTAAAGACGGACCTAAAGACGGACCTAAAGACGGACCTAAAGACGGACCTAAAGACGGACCTAAGGACGGCCCCAAAGATTCCAAGAAGTAAGGCGTAGCACTCGCCAAAAACTGCGTTAGTTCTACCCACGCTTTCGGAAGGAAGCGGGGGTGTTTTTTTTCGGACCACCGGCGCTCACCCGCCGCTCTCTCCGTCTCAGTCGGTGCCGTACTCCGCTCAAAACTGCCTGTTGCGCACTAAAGACTTGGGAGGAACACCTGTTGGTCACGCTTCTGCCGATAGCCCTTGGAAGCTGACCATGCACCGGTCGCTACGGCACAAGCATGATGCGCCCACTTGCAGGATCCTTCACCTCTGTGCCGGGAGGAAAGCCTGTGGCGTCAAGAATCTTGCCATCATACGGACTTTTGATGATTCCAGTCTTCCCAGGCACTTTGGTGGCATATTTCGGCTCCTCCGCTTTGTTCACATTTGCTGCAACCGCCGAAGCCTGCGCGGCCAGCACATGTTTGCTTGAAGCCTCCGTCGGTGCGCTCACCGGCGACAGGACAGGATTAGAGGCAACCGACTGGGGAGACGCGGCGTCTTTGGTTTGAATTCCTGAAGTCACTTGAGTTTGTTCCTTCCAAATTCGCTGAAGCTGCTGATTGCGTTCGGCGACAGTCAGGCCCTGATTGGCACGGATGGCAAGCTCCTCCAATTCAAGTTGATACAACTTGGAACGATCCGGGACATTTGTCTTTGGCGCAGGCACGCCCTCTGGCAGGACTCCCCTCCCCGCCCCCGCCCCCGCCAACGGTTCCGTATTTTGCGGTGTTTGCGGTGTTTGCGCGTTAGCCCGCACTTCGGCCTTCTTCGGAGGCGGCGAAGGCACCTTGCGGCGAGGCGTAATCGCATCCTCCATTGAACAACAGCCCGAAAGAAGGGCGGCGCCAAACAAAGCAATCTTCAATAAAACACAGCGGATATTCATGGAATCCATTAAGAAAAGCAGCTTATTCAGACTTAGAAAACATCTCCAGCCTTCTTGGACGCGGCAATGGATTTCAACGCCCCCTCAGAGCTCCAAAAAAAGATCTTGGATAACACAGAGTTTGCATGCACACGAACATCAGCGGAGGCTTGCGATGGTATCATTAAATCGAAGCCAAGGCCCATGCGCTCGTCGGTTGTTTTTTTTCTCCTATTTGAAGGCCAAAACCCGTAGGAACGCGCCCCCCTGCTCAACGACACTCAACTACACTCAACGACACTCAACGACACTCAACGACACCCTGAGTGGTTGGAGCTTCAAAGCCGGATAGTGGAGCCAGAGTCCTTCGGCGGACCTCCAACCGGGTTCAGTCGATGCCCGCTTGCGGCCTTGACCTAGCGGCTTCATTCCGGACATCGCTTTCGGTCGTAACCAATTCCTTCCGATCGGCGGGACGTCCTCCCCTCGTGGCCGAAAGCTTTCCAAACGCACGATGAGGCTTCGCAGTCGCTTTGGAAAACGACCGTTTTGTCCAAAGTTTGGTTCAGCGACGCGCATGAGGACGATTCACCGTGTGCGCCTACACAACCGATTCCGCCCTAGCTCTTGGGCTTTTCCTGAGCGGCATCGAGCTTCTTGAGATACTTCTGCGGGTCTTTGTTAAAGTCTTTCAGACAAGCTTTGCAGCAAAATTGCACCTCACGTCGATCGTACGTGTGCACAAAAGACTTCCCCATGGAGCCCAGCTTCTCTCCCGAAACCACGCACGTTTTCAGAGGGTATGGCTTTCCTTCCGAGGGTGTTTCAGCAGCAAAGGAGAGGGTTCCGAAGACTGCACTGAGGGAAACGGATAGCAGCAAAAAGGTGATTTTTTTCATAAACCGAGAACGTTCGAGGAATTTTTGAGATCTGAGACACCTTAGCGAACAATGCTCAAAATACCAACGGCGAGCGTCGCGTTTTTTGAATCCCCCCCATCCGGAGCCCCGGGCACAAGCGATGTGATGAGGCAAGATTAGAGCCAGTCAGTCCCCCGGCAGGCTGGTTTCTTCTCTTGTTTGGCACATTACACACCATGAAATACACTGTATTCAGCGCAACGATTCTCACTCTCCTCGCCTCTCAGGCCATCGCAGGCACACGCACTTCCCCGCCGCCTCAATCAGCACCCGCCTCGCAGCCATTTGGAGCCAATGAAACCCAATTCGATGTCTTCGGCACGTACTTGGATGGAAAAGGCCCTGATCACGTTGGTCCTCTCAGGGACCATGGCTGGGGTGGAGGAGTGGGACTCAACCATTTTTGGACCGAAAATCTCGGCTTGGGAATCGATGCCGCAGGAATCTACGGCCGCGAAAACCCAGCGCGCGGCGGTTCGAATAAAACCCTTTTCCAAGGCACAGGAAGCCTGATTTTACGCATGCCGTATCAGGATATTAACCTCGCACCCTACGGGTTTCTTGGTGGAGGCGTCACGGGCGGCGCTGGAACTTGGGCAAGTGCCCATGCCGGCTTGGGAGCGGAGTACCGCTTGATACCCAACCAAGTGGGCATATTCTCCGATGTGCGCTGGACCTATTACGGCGATGCCAATGGACACAAAGATTTGAACAATTTTCAAGTCAGAGCGGGCGTACGATTCGCCTTCTAAAACTCGCTTTATTGGCTGTAGGGAGCCGATGGTAGAGACCTTTGCGGAGCAAACCGCAAAGGTCTTTTCGCTTTGTGCGCCCGGCAGGGCGCACACCCTTGGGGGTTCAAGTCCCGAATGCACCCGGTAGGGGGAAGCATGCCGGATTTTCTTCTCCAACGGCAGCAAGCGCCAGACACCAACCTGCCCCTAGGGGCGAGAGTTCCAAGATTCCAAATCGTTGAGAGCTTATACCAAATTTTGAAGAAAACTGGTCCTTTTCCTCCATAGGATTGAAGCCCCCTGAACCCGGAGGGTTCTCAGCCATTTGCGGTGGTTGAGCGTAGCGACACCACCGGCTCCTTCCGCCCCACGCACACGCATCCCAAAGGGATGCCAGATCAGAGCATTTCTGAGTCTGTCTGAATTTCGTGAACCAAGTGGATGGCAGATGCGAGCCATCTGCCATCCCTCCGGGATGCCTTGGTTTTGAAGTGTGCTCCGGTGGTGTCGCTGGCGCTCAACCACCGGCAAATCGCTTGGATACCTCCGGCATCTGATCCCTCATTACCGTTTTCAAGGTAATCGTCCATAAAGTTAAAAGAGACGGTATTACTCCGGCACAGGCCGACTCGCTTTGCCTGAAACGCGCACCAATTCGCAACGGTTCGCCGCCGCAATCACAAGCTCCGCCACGCGGCGCTTCAAACGCAGTCCGCGCAGGAGCACCCACAAAACAAGGACACCGTACAACGCCCAAAGCCAGGGATCCGCCCGATCCATAAAAACACGCCGGTAAAGGAGTCCGCAGAGTGCGACCGTGTTCATGAGCACGGTTGTAACCACTGGACGATTTTCTAACTCAACACGCGTCAGGCACTTAGGCCCACCGTGATACTCCGTCACAGTGCTCGCCTGTACACTCCAAAAACGGTTGCCATAAATCTGAAGATCCCAGGTTTTCCAACCCGTATCCGCGGAATAACGCCACCCTTCGCGCTCAAGCAACGCAAAGATTTCCGCCAAGAGGCGCTCCCGCCCCTGCCCCGTTTCGTTCCAAAAATTAAGTCTCGAAATGCCCCCGCGCTTGCTGGCACGCGTGACCCCCTCCTCCTTGAGCGAAATGACCTCTGGAGGCGTATGTTTGTACTTCATCCACGTGAAATACCGCGCCCACCCGCGCGCAAGAGGCTGGGCAAGAGCCAAAAATCCCACCAGCAGGCGCGCACGCACGGTGTCGAACGCAGGCTCAATCCGAGCATGGATCATGAACGAAAGCGCCACAAGGAAAGTGGCCCCAAGCATGAACAACGGCACCATTCTGAGCTTTTCCAGAGGAACTCCCAGCACCGCCATAAACAACGTCAGCGCCACCCACTCAATGCTGCTGACATACGCCGCAACCTCCGATTGCGGGGTCGGGTAAATAGACTGAAACAACCCCTCCCCAAACACGCCGTGATAAATGATCGGGCTGTTTAACAACCACGTAAACCGTGGCGCCCCATAAATCTGCCCCTTCCACTTGGCGGTTCCCGTGGGGCCAAAAAACACAAGATGCTTGAAGCGAAGCATCGATTCCGCCTCCCCGTAACCCTCCTGCTGTTTACGAAAAGCCTGCAGCGTGAAACGGCGGTAATGCCACACAATCGCACTCGGGCTGAAGGCGATCACCCCGCCATTGGTCTGGAGACGCCAGCAAAAGTCGACGTCATCCCCAGCCTTGCGATACTCCACGTCAAAACCGCCAATGCTCTCGAAGGCGGAACGATGAAAAGCCATGTTACAGCCTGGAATGTGCTCGGCGATGACATCCGTGAGCAGCACGTGACTGGGCCCGCCGGGCGCAGACGCCACGGCCGCTTGAATCCAATCCACCGCGGGCGGTGAAATGTTCGGCCCGCCCACTCCCACGTAGTCTCCGCTCAAAAGCGTTCCCACCAAGTAGTACAGCCAGTCCGGATCCGCCATGCAGTCCGAGTCCGTGTACGCAAAAATCTCCCCGCGGGCGTGACGCGCCCCCTCGTTGCGCGCGAAACTAAGCCCCATGTTCTTCTGACGGATATTTACAAAATCCGGCAACTTCCGGCCCGTGCGCGCCGCCCGCTTCACCCGAGCTTCCTCGTACGCCTGCACCAATTCCTGCGTGTTATCCTTGGAGCCGTCATCCACCAGGATGATCTCGAAGTCCGGATAATTCACCTCATCCAGCGAATCCAGACACGCAGGAAGCGTCTTCCCTCCATTGTACGAACACACAATCACCGAGACCTTCGGATACCTCTCCAACCGGACCCGGTCCTGCACATGCACCCCGCCGCCCAGCATTTCCTCGAGCATGTGGAAGGCTTTTTTCGGCTCCCGGGAGCGCGTCACCAGCCCAAACTCCCAGTCCAGAATATCGTGTCCGCCAGTAAACCATTCGTCCGTCCACGAGAAAAACACGGTGCCCGCAGCGCCTCCCCGCACCACCGACTCCAAATGCCACTTCAACACATCCACCTGCATGTCCTGGCCCTTGCGCATGGTATCGAGGCCGAACTCTCCGAAAACAAGGGGTTTGTCGCCGGCAAGATTCTGGAGCCGTGCGAGATACTTTTCAAAATCACGCTGGCGCTCCAGATACACGTTGAAGGTGTAAAAATCGACGTTCTGAGGCAGCAAATACTCCGTCGGAGGATAACTCGCGTAGGAGTACAACGGTCGGGGATCCGTCTCGCGGGCGACCGCAATGAGATGTTCCACAAACTCAGTCACCCGCCGCGCCCCCAACCACCGCACCATGGAGGTCGGTATCTCATTCCCGACCAGGTATCCAAAGATGGCCTCGTGCCCTTTGTGCGTCGCAACCGCCGTGCGAATCGTGTCTACGACCTGCGTACGCATTCCCGAATGGTTCAAAAACTCCACGTGCTCGGCCCATGGAATGGAAATGAGCACCCGCAACCGGAACTCCCTTGCGATATCCAGAAACCACCGTGGTGGAACATGATAGATACGAAGCAGATTCGCCCCCATCTCGACCACCAGCGCAAAGTCTTTCCTCGCCTTATCAGGGTTCCCGACAAAAAAACCGTCCGCATCCGGTGCAAAAGGACCGTACGTCACCCCCTTGAGAAAAAACTTCTGCTCGCCTTCAAACAAAAATTTGGCGCGCACCTCAACCGGCTGCAGAGGCTGTGGAGCGGGTTCGTCCCCGGTTGCGGGGCTGAGGGTCTGGTCGGGGTGCAGCATGGGCTTGCTAAGAAAAAGAAGTGAAATGTAGTGGGCGAAACCGCCGGAGGCAAGACGGCTCCTCGTTCAAGAACGCCGCGTCCGCATTCCGCAGGTCTTCCGCGGCGCTGCTCCGAGCCTATCCCGGCCTCCGTTACAGGGCGGCGAGAACCTCCGATGTGACCTTTTCCACCTCGTCCAAGTCCACGTCGGTATGAGCCACCGATAAAAAACCCGCTTCAAACTGTGACGGCGCAAAATAGACCCCCCGCTCGCGGCAGCCGTGGAAAAACCGGGCGAATCCAGCCTTGTCACTGTGTTGGGCAGAGGCGAGGTCGTGCACTTCCCCCTCAGTAAAGTAGAGACAAAACATCGAACCGATCCGCCGAAAATTATACTTCCTGCCCGTGCTCTTGAGCGTCCGCCGGACTCCAGCCTCAAAAGCGGCTCCGATTTCCTCCAAACGCCGCCAGCCATCCACCCGCTCCATCTCCCGCAACTGCGCGAGCCCGGCCGCGAGCGCCAAGGGATTCCCCGACAAGGTTCCAGCCTGATACACCGGCCCTTCCGGCGACAAACAACTCATGATGTCTGCCCGGCCGCCGAACGCCCCCACGGGCAAACCACCGCCAATCACTTTGCCCAGAGCCGTGAGGTCAGGCGTAATCCCGCAAATCTCCTGATAACCACCCTTTGCCAAACGGAAGCCCGTCATCACCTCGTCAAAAATCAAGACCGTGCCGTGCTCTGAGCAGAGTTGACGCAGTAACTCGTGGAACCCCGGTCGCGGCAGATAAAGCCCCGCATTCGCCGGCACTGGTTCAATGATCACAGCTGCGATTTCGCGGGGATGGGCTGCGAAAACGGCTTTCAGCGCCTCGCTGTCGTTAAAGGGCAGCGTCAAAGTCAGCGCCGCAAGCGCTGCTGGAACCCCCGCGCTGTCTGGGCTCCCGTGCGTGAGCGCCCCACTCCCCGCCTTCACAAGAAGCGAATCCACATGCCCGTGATAGCAGCCCTCAAACTTCACGATCTTGTCGCGCCCCGTGAAACCCCTCGCCAACCGGATGGACGACATCGTGGCCTCCGTACCGCTGCTCACCATGCGCACTTTCTCCACCGAGGGCACCCAATCCACAATGGTGCGCGCCATTTCCACCTCCAGCGGGTTGGGAATTCCAAAGCTCACCCCACGCTCGGCCGTGCTCGCAATGGCCTCGCGCACCACCCGCGGCGCATGCCCGAGAATCGCCGGTCCCCAGGTTCCCACAAAATCTACATACCGTTTGCCATCCACATCCCAAATGTGCGCACCTTCGGCACGATCTACAAAAAAAGGTTCCCCGCCCACACCACGAAAGGCGCGCACAGGCGAATTCACACCTCCGGGAATCAGAGTGCGTGCTTGGGCAAAAAGAGCGGAGGAGCGGGAGGTCGTTTCCATGAAGGGGGAGATGTTTAGCGAGTCAAAACACGAATGAAAATCTGAAACCGCGTCCCCTCCAACGCCAGCGTCCCTTCCCTGCGTTTTTAGGGAAGGTCCAAACAAGCTCCATTCACCATCGCGCTGAGCCGTAAAACTTCAGGCACACGAGAAAAGTCGGCTTGCGATTGGCTCAAGCGCGCATCCACCGATTGAAACAAACAATCATTTTTTCAAAGAGACGACCTCCATCATTTCCTTTTTTCGGTAGGCAACTCTCTCCTCGGAGCCCTTGGGAGCGTTTGGGAAGTCACCGCAGTCGTGGAAAACTTGACTTTCTTTGGACCGCATGGAGCGCACTAGGGAACGAGGGCGCCGTCTGCGTTCCACGCAGAAGCGACACCTCCGCAATTATCCATCCCCGCCCCCGCCCTATTGTGAATTCAGATTGAAAACACCGCTCTCCATCCTGCCTGGAACTGTTGACGGCCTGATCAAATAGCCTGCTCCACGCTGCCCCTTCTGGAAAACGACTCCACGGAATGACACTTCGACGCGACTTGGACTCGGATGAACAAAGATTCCGCTGATGAGCCCTGAGCTCCCAAAACCGACCTGTTTAATAACCCCAGCGGTTTGTCCCACAGGAGCGCTCTGCACAAGTACGGAGGTTTTTCCAATCGTTAGATTATTGAGCAACAGAGGGAAGACATCCCCTTGGCTCAGAGCAAGCAGGCCGTTCACTTTGGGAGACACCACGGCATCATTTCCCAGCAACGTTTTGTTTGTCGGCGTGGGGCTCAGAAACTTTGAGCCAAGCAGGTCTACCCTGATCCCGGAAGGCCATCCCTCCGGATACAACGCGTCCGTGGCACTGGGCTTTTTGAACCAACGCAAATCCACCCCGTCCGCGTCGCTCTTCTGAGAAATTTCTCGGAAACTGACCTCCCCGCCCAAGGCTCCACTGCCCCTGTACAGCGGTACGTGGACTGGCAACACGTTGTCCTTGGAAAGGTAATTCTTATACGTAAACAACTGCCCATCCGCCAACTCCCCCAGCACATACACCGTCCCATCCGGCTTGACAACGGCAGTCGCAAACCCGCCTCCCTGAGGATACGCGCTGGCCTTCATCCCCTGCACTGCGGGCTCCAATGCCGGAAGTATCGCCGTGTAATTTCCCTTGTCTCTGCCAGGATCTAAGACCGACACAGGAACATTCCGCAACGGGGCCACAGTGCCAATTGAACTAGTGTAAAGTCTGCGATTGAGAACAACCGAACCCACCACTAAGGACCCCGAACGCACCTCCCCCACAACTCGGTGCGTAAACGGCCACTCCCAATCCACCGCCATGGAGAATTCCAGCGTCTCAAAACCCGGGCGAACAATATCCGCCGAAGGCCTGTCGCCATTCAAACCTGCCTTATTAAAATGAGCCACCCCAGCGACGTCAAAGTAACCATTCAACGGCACCGACGCGGCCGTTCCTCCCAAGGTCACTTTTGTGGAAAAACTACCAGTGGGGCCGACAGTGAGTTCCCCAATGCCTGCGTGCTGTGACGGAACATTGGATCGAGCGGTAGGCACAAACAGCCCATCATACCCTCCTAAGAAAGGCGGTTGACGCAACACGTCCACCACATAGGTTAGCGCTGAGATTGAGCCTGGCGAGCTCACCGTAACCTCTATCGAGTTCACTCCCTCCGCAAGAGGCACAGGAGCACTGGGAGACCCGGATTTTACCAATTGGCCATTCACACGAATCGTGGCGTTCGCTTTCGAGGCCTTAGGAGTCACGGTAGTCGCACTCACATGATTCAATACCTGTGCTTCGTATTCTGTCCGACGTGACTGGAAGACCTCACGCAGAGGAGCCGCGCTCAAGGCCAATTCCGCAAGTAATGAATCGGTGACCCCCTGAACTCTGGCCCCTACCGCAAAAGCATTACTCTGCCCGGCATGGCCAGAGGCGTCAGTAACACTCAAAACAATGCTCGGCTGACTCCCGAGCACCGTGACATTGCCCGTCCACACACCATTCACAAAACTCCTCGTGGAAGCTGGCGATATCGCAATGGGAACCCCGTTTCGACGAGCAGACAAAACAGCGGCTCCGTTAAACCGAGATAGGGTTACGTCGTTCACATTCTTTGCCGTCACGGTCACCACAAAAGGCAGGCCCTGAACCTGGGCCTCCCCTAGAGGTGCAAACGTAAAGTGATGCACCTCGTCGTCCATCACAGTCACCTCCCGTTTTGCTTCCATGAATTCCGGCGCAGTCGCAACCACAACCACGCCGAGGGATCCGTCGGAAAGCGCATTATTGGGGGCAGAAACAGCGAAGGATACCCAGGTTGCATTTGCCGGAATCGTCACGCGTGCTGGGACCGTTAGACGAGCCGCAGTGCTCGATACCAACGCGACACTCAAAGGCTTCGAAAGGGCCCCAGACACAGAAACCGAACCAGAAACCGCGAGCCCTTCTCCAAGCGAGGATGGTAGATTCAGAACCAAATTCCGATCTTCATTGTCCAATACTGAAACAGACGCGAGTGCGTCCGACCAGCCTTCAACGTGGGCAGTAAGCGATGCTATTCTTGATCCGTTAATCAGTTTGTCATCGAATGTGTCCAAAGGAAATTTCACAGAGGTCTGTCCGGAGGGTATCACGACACTGAGCGGAACCCTAACCAGTGCCGGGATGCTCGAAACCAAACTCACCCTCACTGCACTGGCAGCAGGCGCTTTTAGAAAAACCGTACCGTACACTTTCGCGGCTCCCTCCACGACCGATACGGGGACCGAAAGCCCTAACCCAGGCCCCGCCTCATTATCTTTCACCAAAACAAGGGCAGAGACCGGCGCAAATCCCTGCGCCTCTCCCGTCACCACCACATTCTGAGCGCCCTCAATGAGTGCGTTGTCCGGAACGTTAACATCAAAGCGCGCCGATTTGGAACCTGCTGGAATTCTTACAGTTTGAGGAACCCGCACCTTCGTCGGCAGGCTTGAGGCAAGCGATACCACTAAATCACGCGTGCCAATCGAATCGATCAAAACAGATCCCTGGCCCGACAATACGCCGCCCCCCTCCGTGACGATGGCGGGCAAGCTCAACGTCAGGACCGGTTTTGGGGCCACAGGGAAGCCGTACCCACTGAAATTACTATTTGCAAAAAATGTCGGCATGCCTGTCCCTCGCGACAAGCCAATCAGGCCATTGGGTGCAGAAATATTCAGACAGGTGATTCTGATACGCCCATCGAAGAAAAGTTCGATCTGAAAGCTATTGACCGCACTGGACGATGAGAAGAGCGGAACATTGAGGTAAGTCACAGCGACTCGGTCCCTCCATTGTCTCCATGAAATAAATCCTCCACGAGAAGGATCCAAATCGTTCCACAATGCCGCAACTCGGGGTTTTGCGAAATGATTCTGCAAGGAAACCCCACTCTCCGAATCACCTTCCCCAAGGGTCACACAACCGTTGCTCCCCACGTACAGAGACGAATAAGAAACGCCGTATAGCGCAACCCGATTCCCCCCCGAAAGAGAAACCTTAGCGTACGCATCATCACCCAGCGTGAGATTATTGCCGCCCAATGGATCACTTGGAAACCAAGTCACTAATCCATGCTTCACAGCATAAAAGTCCGCGGATCGGTCTGGAGTGAAGGTCCAACTCTGAAACCCAGTGTCATTGCCCGAAGAGGAGAAGATTTCAGTATAAAAATCCGGATTCCCCACTAAGAGGTTCACGGCACGAGAAACATCGGTGCCCGAAGTGACATTCGAAAAACTCAAAGTGCCTGTGTAGATGCCTCGAGACGACGGCATCGCCCCAGCGCGAACGGCCACGCTCACCGTTGCTGATTCCCCTGGCGCCAAAACTCCTCCCGCAGGCGAAAGGGATATCCATGCTTCGGAGGCTCCCACCGTCCACGTCAGCGCGCCTGCCGTTTGTATGTTGGTGAGCCGCACCAAGCGCGCTCCCGGAGCCACCACACCCGGCACACGGCTCTCGAAGGCCAAAGCGCTGGAAGGCGAAACGTTCAGTGAATCCGGCAGGTCAAATGCCTCGCGCACCCCCGTGCTCGTTGCACTCGCAGGCACCACAGCGCTGGCCCCCATCCCGCGCTTTGCAAACCCGCGCCACAATTCTTTCCAGTTCGCGGCGCCATTGTTGACAAAATCTGCCTGAAGAATGGCGTCACGCGCCTGCAAAAAAGTCGGGTTTACTGGGCTCAACTTCATGCCGTCGGTCACCAACTGCAGCACCAATTGATTACCCACCGCCCATCCATACTTCACAATGAGATTGGCGCGCACTTCCCAGAGCGTTACGCACCAAATTTCCCCTATAAAGTGCACTGAGGAGCTTCCGCCATTGCTTGGATCAATCGACTTGAGCGTCAGTGGATTTTTGGAAATATCCGTCGTGTACGGAAAATGGCGGACTCCACGATAATAATCCCCCGTCACATACCCGCCAGTTGCATAATTTCCGTTGACGTCATCGCTGGCCTCACTCAGCAGAGCGAGAGAGTAAAAGTCTGACCACCCCTCTCCCATCCCTCCCGACTGAAGGGCGCTAATCCCCACGCCTCCCCCCACCAGACGATTGCTGAGGCCATGCGTGTACTCGTGTAAAACCACTTGCGCATCCAATCCTGCATCACGCTCTGGATTGGTAACATTCCAAATAAACATCTGCATTCTCCCAGGGTATCCATCCGGAGGCGTCGAAAAGTTGGCGTTATTCGTACCATCAGCATCCTGAGCATCCGCAAGCAGTGCATCATTTCCCGCGCCCCCACGCCCGAAATTATTCTGCTGAAAATTGCCAGCTTGTTCCGTAAATCCAAGGCTGTAGAGCTTATCGTGATACCAGTTGCAGAGATAGAAAAGCGTCGTCAATGCGGCGTCTCGATACGTGTCCGCCGACCGGGAAAGAACCATCGGAAAATCAAACACCCGTGAGCCCGATCCCGCGTGCGTTCCCTGCCCCCAAAGCGGATTGACCCGGCTCAAGTCCAGATGCGCATCCACATTGTTTCCGTACGTCTGTGTTCCGCCATCAGCAATCCATCCCTGGGGCGACGCCACCGCATCCAAGGCCGAAAGGGTCACCAAAGCACGAGGCACCTCGGCTGGCTGCGTGCTGTTTGGGGTTGCATACCCTGGCGATAACGGGCGCGGACTATCCAAGGGCATGAACGTGCTTTGGTTCGCATGAACCCGGTAGGACGCTGAACTGAGGTCATTCGTGAGGGACGTGCGCACCAACACCTTCCCCGTGCTCGCATCTACAAGCTGGCGAAACATCTCTTTATGATTCAATTCCACAAGAATCACGTCCCAGACCAGAATCAGCTTTTTAGCATCCACCGGCAGCCATGCAAGCCCCGCACTCAAATCACTAAGGCCCGGGGCCTGCGCCTTTTGGCGCTGCTCAGCACCCTGGGGCGCGGAGTCCCCAAGAACCAATCCTTCCTCCACCCCAACCCCCACACTCTGTGCCGCAATCACCACCGCTTCTGGAAAACTCAAATGGGGCTGCTCCAACATGCTCGCACGCGTCTCAGGGGACATTTGCGTCGCCTTCTCTGCATCGCCCACAAAATGGCTCCCAACACTTGCAACCTGCCCCTCCTTGGTCACGTTTGCGCGCAGGATTGTTTTGTAAAGCGGCACTCCGTCGACTTCTTGCTGCCACACCACGCTCCGCATCCCATTGTGTGCAGATACATCTTCCCTCACCAGACGCACCCCTTGAGCCAACGCATCTCCAGAGTGCCCAAACAAAGGCGCGTTCTCGCCTACAAACCGCTTCAACGGCTCATAAATATCAGCGCCTGCCGTCGCCGGCCCCGTCAAAAAACGCCCTGCCGCCATAATATTGTTCGCCGATCCCGTCATCGCATCAAACTGAACGTCCACATTAGGTAACCGCTCGCGCAATAACGCCAGTGCCGCCGTTTGTGAGGGCGTTTGCCTCCACTCATTCAATTCTCTTGAATCAAAATTCACATGCTTCTTTTCGTGGTTATCTCCTTCATGCCGCTCCGCATTAAAACCGAGGGTGGCAGTATCCGGCGCCACGGCTTTCCTCGTTTCCGCCAAATCTTCAGAAGTGAAATCCTGCAAAACTGCAGACTCTGCTGGCAAATTCTCAAAATTTTGACCGCTTAGCGCCAGACTGAGAGGAGCACTAAGTTCCAAATCTGAATCTTTCGACGGGCGCAATAAAACCGATACAAAGCCCACGCCTGCTAAAAGTAAGAACACAATACCCCATGCCTTAAGACGCAGGAAAGAAACGGAAGATTTGGACATAAGTTGCTGGTTCTAAGTAAATTAATGAATCAACGAAGGAGCGAGAGCCTTAGACATGCGTATGCCCCACGACCAGAAACGCGGCTCCTTTCCCTCGAGGATGCTTTTTTGTCCATATCCCTCTCAACAGCAGCGCCTAGGCGACCCAAAAGCATGGGCTTAAACCATTGCAGGCGAAACGCCTGCGGCACAACCGTCTGGCCGTATATACCTGGAGTGCCTCTTGCGCTTAAACAATGCCCTGCAAGATCGGCAAACTCCGCAGCGCTTGGGGGTCATCGGACTCAGCGAGCTTTGCTGTAGGGTAGATCCTCAGAAAACATGAGGGTAAACCTGACCACAGCCAAGGATTCCACTTACAACCGCTGACGAGTCCAGCCCCGCTAGTCGCCCGCGGCCTCACATCACTCGGGCCCGACTCAATGCCCCCCGAGCATGCAGGCAAACCGTAACCACTCGCTGGCCCAGCCGGCTCCTCATACCAGCAACAAAACACTCGAGCACAGTCAACCAAGGAATCTCATCTGCCCCCAATCCAGTCGCGCCCGGCAGCGCGAGCCATCCCCTCAATCAGCGGCCCTTAAAACTCCACACTCAGACTTAAATTCCCGTTTGTCGTCGCCTCTTTGTTCTGAATTTCGCGCAGAAGATTAAACCGCAGGGTCGTGCGGCGCGTGAGCGAGACTTCCGCGGCAGCCCCGACCCCCAGGGAGTCGCTCCCCACCCTAGATCCGTCGGCACGAATCGAGGCGTCTTCGGATCCGCCAATGAGGACATCCGTCTGGCGGCGATTGTTCTCCAAGTAATGAAGCCAATCGGCAGACGCACTCAAACGCACCGCATGTCCTAACACACTACTCAACTTCGTCGTCTGGACTCCCGTCTTGGCCGCGTTTGCCACAAAAGATTTCCCAGCCACTTTCATCGCAAGGGGACTCGTTTCCGAGTCGGTGAAGCCCTCCTGCTTGTAACCCGAAGAAAGCAAATGCACGCCTGGTGTGACTGTTAAAGAGCCGCTTTTGAGGGGAACTGACAGCCCAAGCTGCGCAAGCCATTCGGCGTCCTTAAACTTCACCTGTCGCGAAGGCGCCAGAGCGTTGGGCTTTAGTGTGTTTTCTCCATTCCCGTACGAAACGGCCCCGTCAAGAACAACGCTCCCCACAGGAGCACTTCCGTACATCCCTACGTGCCAGGTTTCCGCACGCAATGCTCCAGGACCGTTTCCAAAGTTTACCGAACTCCCGCCCACTGCCCCGCTCGCTCCCAGAGTGAGCCCGCCAGAGCGACGTTCGACGCCGGATACATTGCCATAATGATTACTCGAATACCCTGGAGTCCCTGCCTCAGCATCAGCACTGAGGCGCTGCCAGCCTCCGTAGCCTGTTGTCCATGCGTTCATTTCATTCTCTCCAGGTGCGTTAAGAGAACCCAGTAAAAGGGAATTCAAACGACTGCTTAAACTACTCTGGATCGCACTTAAACGCCCCACCGCAATACTAGGTAACTCTGCATAAATTCCGGGGTTCAACTGCGCCAGAAGGGCCCGCACGTCAGCGATCGTACTTTGACTATCCAGACGTGTAATAAAATCCGAGAGCGCTCCGTTTTGTGAACCGAGCTTGGAATCAAACAGAGCTCCAATTTTGGAAATGTTGCCGCTTCCCACAGAGGCAAAGGGCAAGCGCTGCACGGACATTTGGATGAGTCCCACGGTTCCGCAACTCACCGATGCAGCCAACATCGCGCTTTGAACCAAAGTTCCGCCGACATTCATGTAGCTAGGAATCGGCCCGTTGACGTCAGAAACCGTGCCCACGGAGTAAGTAAGAATGTCCATGGTATGTTTTTGGAAGTCACTAACACGCGGCTTCCCGCCTGAGTCCCATGCCACCGCCGCAATCCCTCCTTTGGCGCGTAAGGAGCCTGTGACTGCAATGCTATCGACGAGCCCGGCGCCAACCACCGTCTGGGCATTTGCAGTGTATTCGAACTGCAACTCACTCCCCGGCATGGCAATGACATTTCCAACAAAACTGAGGCGTCCTGGAGAGTTCCCCGGTTGAACCACGACTCCAGATCCAATAATGATATCGCCTACGACCGTTCCCTTTCCTTTGAGCACTTGAGCCACGGGATTCGCAATGGAAGTGCCCCCCAACACAAGAGTGCCTCCATTTAAGGCACCTACTTTGAGCACAACTCCTGAACTGTTGTCATCACCTACGACCAGTTTGGAGATATGACTCAAATCGGCATCTTTCTGCAGGACCAGCGTTCCACCGGACACCGACGATAACACAAGGTTGTCAGTAAAGGCGACCCCACCCAACTGCGCTACAGCACCAGTCGGCTGACGGCTTAAATCAAAGGTGAAGGTTTCAAAAGAGTTGCTGCGCGTCTCCGCGACAGCCCTCCCCAAGCCTTTGAGCACCTTGCTGACGCCCATCGTCATTCCCTCAATTCCAGAGTTTGCCGCCGTCCCTTCCACATTCGCGCCTACACGCAAACGCACGGGGGTCATGAGGTAAGTGCCTGAACCCAGCGTCATGTCGTACGCGAGCAACTGCCCTTCATAGCCATCCACACCCACCGTCGCGCCATCCTCAATCACCACACTTTGCAGCGTCTGGGATCCGCCCGTAATAACACCGATGGTCGAGGCGCCTCTGACCCACAGACTCCCGGTTGTCGCAAGGACGTTTGTGGCAGAAAGCAGCAAACTGCCGGCTTCAACCCGCGTGTCAGAAATGGAGTGCCCAGAGGAGGCCAGATACAAGGCGCCCACACCCTCCTTGCTCAGCGTGCCAGGAACCTCCAGAGCGCCAGTGTAGTTTCCGCCTCCCAGAAAGAGCGAACCACTCGCCGTCACAACACCGTTCCCAAACAGACTGTCAATATGCGAATTTGCCTTCACATCAACGTGACCCCGGGCAGTAACGTTGCCCAGACTCGCTGTTTTTTCAAACTCCGCCCGCGCGCCAGCCTCCACCAAAAAACCGCCCACTCGTCCCAAGGTCTCCCCCACACTGAGGGTACCCGATTTGATATGCGTCAACCCGAGGGTGCTCAAACTAGTCACTTCCACGTTTGAGTTAAATATGGTGACGCCTGTGACCTCCCCGGCAAAGACGCCAATCGCACCGAGGCGGGCGGTGGAGGAAAACTCCAGATTCCCAGAGTTTGAGATGACCCCCAAATTGAGTCCACTTCCTGAAAATTTGGCCCCCGCGCCTGCCGCGACACTTAAAGGAGCTGCGGGATTCAAGTCGACGGCAGTCACAGTTCCCCCCAGTACACTCAAAGCACTCGTACTCCCGAAAGCTCCTTGCATGGCGGACACCACCCCTCCTTCGATGACACTTGCTCCCGTATATGTATTGAGCCCCGAAAGGCCAAGAGTGCCTGCACCTGTCTTGGTCAAGCTTCCAGTGCCACTGATCACGCCACTCAAAGAAGTCTTGCCGCTGCCAGCAATTTCCAACGCATAACCGGCCGTTAGAATGCTTCCAGAAACCAACAAACTTCCATTCCCTGCATTGCTCCAAGTTTGATTGGCCCCCAATGCGATACCAGGTGCAAACGATACATCGGAAGCTCCTGCCGCAAGCGAAATACCGCCACTGCCTACACTCAACCTGTAGCCGCCGCTATCTCCCAAACTCACCGGTGAGCTCGAAGTCACTGAGATCCCGAGCACGCTCATTTCAGCGCCTAAAGTCATGCCAATTTGATTGGCCGCGAGTGCGTTTGTCGCGGAGAAAATCACCGTATCGATGTCTATGGGGGCAAGCGTGCGCGCAATCGCTCCCGTTGAATCTGTGGCCCAGTTCGCCGCAGTCCATACCTTGGGTGCCACTCCCGAACGCCCACCAACCCAGTAATGGCCCGTATGGCCCGGATTAAGCACGGGCGTAATCTGTAAAACAGAAGGCGTACGGTTCCATGTGTAGGTAAAGCCCACGACCTCTCCCAAGTCATAAGCGCCCCCATTTAACGCACTGCCCAGGCCAGCCGTAATCAGAGTGTATGTCTGCCCGCTATTAAAATCACCAGTAAGGCTGAATCTAAACGACCCGCCTGAAAGGGTAGCCGCGCCGCTCGCTACAATCATAGAACCCCACGGCATTCCAATCGTGCCGCCACTTGCCAAACTCAAAGACGCAACCCTCAACGTCCCCACAGACAAAGGAGCAAAGTCCAATCGCGCCCCAGTCCCAAGCGAAAGTTCCGCTGCCCCTATCCCCGCTCCACTGCCAAGCACCAAAAGGCTTCCCCCATTCACTTGCACCACTCCGCCGCTCAAAACATCCACCCTGCTCGAACGCTCCGCACCCCCAAGAGTCACTGCTCCTCCTCCAATCGTTCCTGAAACCAA
>CANJPY010000060.1 GCA_947476255.1 Chthoniobacteraceae bacterium
ACCCTCCGGGTTGAGGCAGTTTCGCGGTCCATGGGAACGTGAGCACATAGGGAAGACAGTCCTGTCTTCCCCGGCTTTGGAGACAGCGTACGGAGGCTCACCCAGTGGGTGAGGCCCAAAAGAGGTTTTCTTGATATACAGCAAGCTCTTCCGCATCGCGTTACATCAAGCGTGCCGCGCTTTCATTGCCGCATTTAGATTAAAGTTTATACTCCACTGAACGCGTTAAAGATGGCTAGATTTGGGACTCCCATCAAAATGTCTGTTTGTTTGCACTAGACATCTTCATGAATGTCAGGCCCCCCATTTGTACTTTCAATGCAGCGAAATTTGCACCTGCAAGTTCGCTCGGAGAATCGTGCTTATTGGCCTCCCTCTTGCGCGCAATGCCCCTGTTAGGGGCGCTTGCTCTCATGCTTGCATTTCTCCAGCCAAGAATGGCGGCGGCGGCCGAGGTGCCCTTTTACGTAAACGACCAAAATGCCGCGGACAACGGGATAAAGATCGCCTCCGGCACACTGGGGAATCTGCTCAGCATTCAACCGGATCCCGACCCAAAGAATCCCTTAACCTCCGCGACTGTATTTTTTAACATCTATCAAACGAGCCCGGTAACGGCCGCTGGGTTGAGCTTTAAACAGCCGGTTCAAGGTGCAGGCTTTAACGGAATGACAGTCTATCCCAGAACCGTCGCCCTAGCACTCGGCTCGGCTGGGTTGGATATTCCTTATGGCATACAGGTCACACCTTCGTCTCCCACAGATTTGATAATCAAGCTGGCTCAGGCTCAAACGTGGAATCTTAGCGCAGCCTTTCAAACAACAGCCGACGGGATTCATTATATGAACGCGGCTTCGCTGGGTGCAGCCACTCAAACGGTTCGTATCGATTCGCTCGACAGCGTAAAAAAAACTCTCACCTTAAATGTAAATGGCATCGGGGATGATGGGTACGGGTATATTGGCGTCTCGGAGGCATTTCTAGACCCCGGCCCCAACATTGACCTTGTGAAACGTGGTGATGGAAATCTAACCCTGGGCGTCTACGACTCCGGCAGCACACTCCCCGTTTTTAACGGAACTTTAACGGTAAGTTCCGGCACCGTAACCCTGCAGAATGGCTTTCTAAAAGCTTCCGGAAACTCCCGTGTCGGTCCAGCACTCACGTTTTATGCCTTCTCACAGACACCCGGGGGCCGTGCTATTGGTTATGTCCAGGTCGTAGGCTCTAATGCAGTTGCCGGTTTAAGCGGTGCCTCCGGCGTTGTTACGTCCGCACCTGCAGCCTCGGGAACATTGATTGTAGGGGTTGCGGCGGGCGGCGTTGTCACGGCGTCGAATGCTTTTAAAGACAGTGATTCCTTAAATGCACATTTGCTTGCGCTGAGGAAAGTTGGCCAAGGGGTGCTGGAGATGCAGCCCTCGCCCTACTTGGAGCAACTCGACCTCTCCAGCAATTATTCGGGAGGAACCTTTCTTGAGGAAGGCGTCCTACGATTGAGCGACAACAGCAAAACGATCGCAGGCACACTCTCCTCCGGGCCTCTCGGAGTTGGAGCGTTGCGGTTTCTGGGAGGCACGCTCCGTGTTGGTAGCGCTTCGGGATCGGTTACTTTCTCCAACAACGTCCACTTTGGTGCAGCGATCGATCCAATGTCGCCCGCCATTGCCAAACAGAGCCGTGCTGTTATTGACGGAGCAGGAACCCTTTATATTCAGAGCGCTCGTCTGGAGAGCATCAGTTTCAACGCAGAGAGAGATTTGCAGACCGCTGTTTATTTCAATGCCGACACGGTGCTGAGGGTGGACACCCCGGTGGTGATTCACTCCGATATCGTAAGCAATGCGGCTGACTTTGGCTTCCCCACTTTCAAGCTCATCAAAGACGGTGCCTCCGTCTTGACGCTCCAACAGCAAGAGCCTGCCAACCGAAGCGGCCCGGACATCACGCTGCGAGACGGTACGCTCGATCTTGCGAGCAATCATCTCGCACAAGGGACCCACTTCACCATCGACAGTGATCGTATTGGAACCAAGCGAACTTTGCGTTCTAGTTCAGGTTTTTATAGTCAGAACGAGGGAGCTTTTCCTACCCAGTTAAACGGTATTTCCACGATCGCTTTACACGCGGATTTTTCCTATCGAAACGCACAAGAAACGCCACGCCTCCTCGATTTAAGCATTGCTGATTCCAATACCCGGGCGCTCTCGCAGACCGTGCTCGGCGGAGGGGAATTCGCGTACGGCATGGCAGTCCCGGGGCGTGTCACTATTTCGGTGGATCACGGCACCTTAATCCTCGGCGATGTCGCCTCAAACCCGCAGCGATCGACATCGCGCGGCGATTGGCTGGCATTCGCAGGAACCGGCGGGTTCGTAGTCGCTGGAACCGAGTTCGCCGCGGGGATGCTTTTGAGTGGCAGCGGCGTCAATGGACGTCGCGTAATGTCTGCGACTACGACCATGATATCTGGCACGGGCTTTATCGTGGCAGGGAGCTCGAGTCTCGTTGTTGCAGGCTCGTCTCAGTTTGTCCCTGGAACGCTCCTACGGGACACTCCCAATCCACTCGTAGTGCGTTCTGTGTCAGATTTAAGGACCGATACAGTGGTGCTTTATGCTGGGAGTCACACAGTCAGTGTGGCCGATGCAAAAGGCATTCACCCTGGCATGTCTCTGTCGAACAACGACCTAAATCAAACGTCATCAGTCCTTGTCGTCGCGGTGTCCGGGTCGTTGCTTACACTCAGCGACGAATTTAACATCGCAGACGGCGCACCCGTGACCGCTGCAGGTTCATTGCTGGGTTTGAGCGGCACGCTCACGGGAAGCGGGCTGGAGTCGCAGCTTACGGGAACCTATACGTCTTTGGTTTTGGATGGAGCCGCCATTGATCATGGAACATACGCTCTCGGCGGTACGCTAAGTCCCACCTATTTGGGAAAGGCTGGCCCCGGCACCCTGCAATTCGCAGGAAAAGTAGATCTCCCTGGGATGGACATCTCAGCCGGTTCAATATTGTTCAGCAGTCCGGCCCCAGTGAATTTCGCGGGAACTTTAACGGTGAGTGGAACAGCTGCTTTTAATGTCCAAGGCGGGACGGTTCATTTCTCGGGTCCAATCAACGGCAACGGATTTTTTATCAAAGAGGGACGCGGACAGCTTGTGATCGGCCGTTCAAACCCCGCGTTTCGGAGTTCGATCCTACTTGCCGATGGAACTTTAAGCATGGGGGCCGGCATGGCCCTCGGCCCGTCTCCCGTGATCATTCTGGGCTCTTCCCATGTACGCCTCCAGTTGAACGGAAATGATATGCTGGCTACGGTCATTCCTCAAAGCGCCTCCGAAGCGACCGCGATTCTTGAGAATTCCGGCACCAAGGATGCGACGCTTACGGTCAATGGAGCCCTTACCTTCAACGGTAAACTGCAAGACGGTGGCGCTGGCAAATTGTCACTCGTCAAAGTCGGCGGCGGGTCACTGTTACTCACAGGCACATCCAACACGTACTCAGGCACCACCACAGTGGCCGGCGGAACGCTATACGCGGGTGTAGTGAACCTTGGAGGTGCAAACACCGCCAATCCGAGTCCTCTTGTGATCACCGAATCTGGACACGCTTTGCTGACTTCAGCAGGAGGCTCGCTGGGTGCAGTGCTTAACTCCGGAACCACGGGCGGCCGGGATGCGAGCCTCGTCTTTTCGGGAACCTCGGGTGTCATGACGCTCGCCAGCCTCAGCGGTTTGGGACGCACGATTTTTAGAAGGGACGCAACCATCTCCTCGGGAAGCATCTCTGCCGGGAGTGTAGAGGTGGAAGGAATACTGAGCGCGAGCATCAGCGGGGGCCTCATCAACACGGGGACATTGAACGCCCAAGTGATAAGCGGAGGTTCAGTGACCGTCCTTGGCCCCGCTGTGATCACGAGGCTCAGCGGCGGCTCCCTGCATCTCAATGGCCCGGCAGCGTCTGTGACAAAACTTTATGGCGGTACGATTGTGCTGGGCACCGAGGCTGTGTTGAGCGCCTTTGAAGGCTCAACTGCGGGAGTGATTTCGGGAGCTGGAGCCTTGGTAAAGTCTGGTCCTGGCCAGCTCACGTTTTCCAATACCAATACCTATCAGGGAACGACCACCATTCATCAGGGGTCTCTGGCATTTGCCGGAAATGGTGCTGTCGTTGGGGCGATCACTAACGATGCGGACGCAACGCTTTATTTTGACAGCGTGACACCGCGGACGTTTTCAGGAACGCTTCGCGGAACTGGGGCGCTCTTAAAAAAGAACACCAACACAATCACGCTCAGCAGTGCTAGTGGCTTCTCCGGCCCGACCACCATTGATTCGGGAACCGTTGAGTTTGCGCACGGTGTTGGATCCACGAGTATAACGCTGGCGGGCACCGGTGCCGGAGTCGCTTTCCATTCGGGCTCTTATACCTTCAATGGTTCCGTTGCAGGAATCGGTACGGCATATCTGAGCGGAACAGCTTCTTCTCCGCTTATTTTGTCTCTGGGAATTGCCTCAACATTGGGGGCCAAAATTCAGATCGGCCGTTACGCAACGTTGACGCTTGGCGCCGACAAAGATTTTGCCGGGGAGATCACGGTTGACGGGGGCACGCTTATTTTTGATCGGCCGTTTAATAACAGCTCGGCTTCGCTGGCCATTAAAGCGGGCATGGTGGACCTCCATGGATATAGCCAGAACCTAAAATCACTTTCGCTCGCTGGCGGGTCGTTGTGGAGTTCAGGCGCATACGCCACCATAAAGGCGGATAACATCCTCGGAGGGACCTTTGGTTCCCTCGGGGCAACAACCGGCACACGTGTTGATAACGCCGGGGCCATTCAAGAGACGAAGGTGGAATTTACGGATGGCACCCATGAAGGTCTGCGTCTCACTGCGGGTGCTTTGCAGTTTCTGGCGTCTGGAACCCTCGGCAACGGAGGGGTATCCATGCTCGTAGGAGGCACGCTTGCGACGGTCTCGGGCTCCTATGCCTTTGTGGAAACCCGTGCCGCTCAGACTAACAAAACCCTTTATTTTGACCAAGCGGTTATCGCGACCGGCTCGGTTGTGGCTGCCGCAAATTCTGGAGCTGCGTATACCCTTGTCGTGCAGGCCCCGATTAAGGCGCCTTTTATGACTGTTCAGAGCGGAGTCACTGCGATGCTTTCCAAACACGGATCCTTCGCCTCTGGGACCCTTCAGTTGGAAGGCGGTTGGCATTTGACGGGCTCGGTGCTCCATACTTTCGAGACCGTTTTGTTTAGAGGTGGAACCTTGAGCGGTGAGCCCCTCTCACCCGTCTCGATTGGCGTCCTGATCGGAGATTCAGGCGTTTTGTCAGCACCCCTTGCAGGCATAGGCAGCATTGTAAAAACAACCTTGGGCAGCCTTGTGATTTCAGCCTCCGGAGGGACGCTCGGGACCGTGAGTAATGCAAACCGTTCAGCAGACAGTCTGTTATTCAGTGCCACAGCAGGGACAATTTCGATCGGCAGTTTGCTTGGCCTCGGGTCCACTCGTTTCTCTAGCAATGCGACTATTTCTGCCGGGAGCATTCACGAGGGAACGGTGCAGGTCGATGGCTTGTTGAACGCAAGCATTACCGGAGGGAGGGTCGTCGCTGGTTCACTCAGGGCGAACACCTTGAGCGGAGGTTTTGTGAGCGTCACCGGCACTGCGACTCTCGAAAGCATGAGCGGAGGGACATTGGCGTTGCATGGCCGAAGTTCCAGCATTACGTCCTCGCTCTCGGGCGGTGAGATCATCCTTGGCGGGGCAAATGCAATGTCATGTCAGCTCACGGTTTATTCAGGAGCGAGTTCTGGGTTGATTTCAGGCACCGGTACCCTTGTTAAAAGTGGCGCAGACTCACTTTCGTTGGGTCCATCTCTCGGTTCCAATGTCGCGCTCAGGATCGACGGAGGGACCCTCAATGCGTTAAACCTTTTAACGGGCACGCGCAGCATCAGCGTTGGTGAGGGAAGCATGCTCGGTTTAAAATTGGATGCCGGGACCGTTGCGTTCAACGGAATGTTGCGCGTTGATTTGGGGTCACTGGTGCTTACTGGGTCTTCTCTCGGCTCACATTTGCAGATCCGAAGCAGTGATGCGGTGCTCGACGGAAATGTGGATGTCGGCAACCACGTCACCCTTGATGTTTCAAAGCCCGCGGCCAACATTTTTGGTGAGCGCGCAAAACTCAGCCTGCGGGGAGGCGCGTCCTTGCTCGTGGGCGGCCCAGAGCAAGAGTTAAGGCTGCAGGAGCTTAATATAAATGGTTCGGGAATGGTCAACATTTCAGGGACTGGAGGGAAGATTCTTGTCGACATCCTTCCTTCATTTTTGGATGAAAATTTCCAAGTCGTTTCGGGCAGCGTGAGTGTGGCTGGCGTCAGTTTTGATTACGACTCCAAGGGTGGCCCATTAATCGATCACCCGGGAGTTTATCGGTTTGTAGCGGGCGCAGTCAGAAACAAAACGAGCACGGGCGCACCCGAGGGAATACTGGCGGGGAGCACTTTGCTTTTGGAGCCGCAGACCGCCAAAAGTGTGATCTCGCTGGGAAGGCCCGTGCTTTTTTCGGCGGCAATTATTGCGGGGGGCAGTGACGGATATGGAACAATTTCACTGGGCACTCTCGCTTATACGCCCTTGTTGCGGATCAATGCGGGAGCGACCGTATCATTTGAGAACCTTGGACAATTACAAATTTCGCCGGAGAACCCCGGTGCGAGCCATATCCTCAATTCAGGAACCCTTGTGGCTGTGGGGAGCACTGGGTTCAAAGAAATCCCGAATTTGATTTCCGGGACAGGTGCGTTGACGAAAACAGGAAGTGGGATGCTGCGATTCACGGGCGACAACGCGCAGTTTGACGGTGCCATTCACTTGGAAGGAGGTACTTTTGTCGCTGGCTCAAAAACGTCTTTGGGACGTGGTTCCATTCATTTCAATGGGGGTTCACTTCGTTTTGATTCAGGGTTGGGTGACCTCTCGTTTGTCGGCGCTGTCTTCCTTCAAGCACAGGCTGGTGGAGCGGTCGATACAGGCCCCAATAATGTCTCTTTCACCGGCAACGTTTCCGGCCCTGAGACGCTCCTTAAAATGGGTTCCGGCACACTAGTGCTCGAGGGTAACAACGCCGGCCTGACTGGGCGCATTTCGGTGACAGAAGGGGCTCTGCAGATCGGAGCTGGAGGAACTGGTGGAGACATTTCTTCAAGTTCGGGCATCACGGTTGCAGACAAGACGATCATGCGTTTGGCGCGCGCAGAAAACACGGACTTGCGACAAACCATCGCTGGCGCGGGAACCCTTGTCCAAGGAGGCTCAGGGACGACCATCTTGTCCGGAGACAATCTGAATTTTACTGGGGCGATCGTACTTTCCGAGGGCACTCTCCAAGTAAACAGCCCTCAGGCAATGGGTGGCAGTGCGGCGGCCAAGATTTTCTTTAAGGGAGGGGTGTTACAATACGGACCTTCCAACAATACCGACTACTCCAACCGCTTTACGGCGCTGGATGGCGAACAAATCAAAGTTAATACCAATGGCCAGGACGTGAAGTTTGCCACCGCAATAAGCGGCAACAGGACGTCTCTTTTGAAAAGCGGGCCTGGAGAACTGGTGCTTTCTGACAAGGGCAATCGCTATTCAGGTGTGACCACTGTTGAGGCTGGTACGCTGCGCCTGCTCGGTGCGCAGCAAGGCGCGAGTCCGATTGTTTTAAATAGTGGCCAGCTCGTGTATGAGGTTAGCGGAGGCGCCATTTCTGGTGTCGTCTCCATGGCTTCTGACACCCGTGCGGTATTTTCCGTTGGACCCGGCTCGTCGATCTTTCAAGGTTCACTGAGTGGAGCTGGGGCCGTGATCAAACAGGGCCCCGGATCGCTTACGGCAACGCACTCGATGTTGCACACCGGCGGATTCACTTTAAATGGTGGGACGCTCGAACTGTTGACGCTGCCCGGCGCGTCTTCAAAGACGTCCATGGGTGGCGCGATTGTGCTGAACGCAGGAACCTTGGATGTTTCGACTGGCATTTTGAATTTGGATTCGACGTTGAAAGCAGGAGCGCAAGCGACGGTCAAGTTGGGAGCAGATACGCTTTTTCTAAAGAGCGTCGACTTAACTGCACTTAAAATTCAACTCCCAGAAGGAGTTGCTTCTCTCACAGTCTTCACAGATTTGGAGCCAACCTTGACTTCCTCTCACTCCATGTTGGGTGGGGGAAGTGTCTTGTTTAAAGTTTATGATCCTGTGTCGATCCGTGCGTCAGACCTTCACGGAGAAATTGATAATAAGGCCACCATGAATTCGCTGTTGTTTGATGGGACGGGGAAGGTTTCGTTTCGCAACTCGCTGGCTCTGAACGGCGATTTACAGACCATTCCCGGCTCTCAGATTTCTTTCGCCAGAAATATTACCATCGCTGGCGCCGTCCAGTTATACGGAGGCAAGGTTGATGTTGCAGGGGGCACGCTTTACGCAATGTCGTCCACCGTGGAAGTGGGAAGGTCCGCCGCTCCCGCCTTGCTCCTGCTCTCAGGCGTGCAAAGTGCGATTGCCACCGACAATGTGAGGCTAAGCGCCGGATCGATAGATGTTTCAAGCGCTGCTCTCGGGCAGGCTTTGCAACGTGTACAAACCATCGAAGTCGGTACGAGTAATGGTCACGCCGAAGCAGCACAGTTGATTCTGGGGGGAGGGACTGGAAGCATAACGCTTGCAGCCGCACAAACATTAAAAGGAAGCGGAACGATTCGCGGAAGTGTGCTTTTAAAGGATGCGTCGTCGGTACTCAGTCCGGGAAACTCGCCGGGTAAACTTACCATTGCGGGTGCGGTGAATCTTCTGAATGGCACATTGCAAATCGAAGTTGGTAAAACCATGCACGACCAAATTGAGACACAGGGGCGGCGTGTGACTATTGGTTCCCTGGCGACACTTTTGCTTGTGGATTACGAAAACGGGGCGTTCTCTGCGGGCGGAACACTGAAAGATATTTTTATCGGAGGGACGATGAACGGAAGCTTTTCCACAGACAGAATTCGCTTGCTGCGGAAGGCTGGAGATCAGAGCTTCTACAGCGCGATGTTTACCGCTGTTGGGAGCGTGAACGATTTGAGAATTGTGCGCAGTCGGTTTGCCGATACAAGAGGGTTGTCTTATAACGCGAAGGGTTACGCCGCCGCTTTGGACTCTCGCATCATCGTCAGTAAAGCGATTAATGAGAGTTTGTTGGAAATGGGTACAGGCTCCAGTCCCGAGGAGGCTGCAGCGCGTGTGCCTCTGCAACTTGCCGCAGGCAACCCAGCAGGTTATGCTGAAATGGCGGGGCTGAGCAAGCAGCGCCTGCTCACGTTGAACCAGAGTCTGGTTAATCACTTTGCATCGTTACGAGCCGGCCGGATCGAGGCAGTGGAGCCGGAATATAATCTTTGGACCACCAGCTATGGTACGTGGCACAGGCAAAATTCGAATCCGTTCTTTGGGGATGCTGGCTTCTCGGCCAACACGTATGGGGAGTTGTTTGGCGTTGAGAAAAGAGCGGGCAATTTGTTGGTGGGTTTTATCGGCGCGGTCGGCAGTTCAAGCGCGACGTTTCATTCGCTCGCGGGTCGCGTGAGTACCGACTCTTGGCATAGCGGCGCGTATGCGACAACTTCGGCGGGCGGGTATACTCTCGAGGCGGGATTGTTGTTTGGTAGAACGGACTCCACTGCCCACAGAGTTATCAGCGCAGCGGGCATGAATCAGGGCATTGCGCGGGACGGGAAACTCGAATTCGGTGGTTCTGAATGGCTCGCTCACGTCGGCGTGGCTCAGGCTTTCCAGGTTTCGGGCTCGTTCACCCTGACGCCCTCCATTCGGATCGTCGCTCAGGGAAACGTTTTGGCTGGTGCTTCTGAGAACAATTTGGACGGTTTGGAACTGAAAACCCAGAAGCAGAGGACTTCTTCCGTCCTCCATGAACTTGGGGTGGAGGTGCGAAAAAGTCTCACAGTTGCCTCAAAACCGGCGGCGTTATCGTTTCAAATGGATTGGGTGCATGATTATGCCCAGTCAGGGCGTGTCCTTGCGATGGACATCGCCGGGGACCCATCCACCCGGTTTGGGTACAGAGGATCTGATGCTGGCGCGGATGGCTTTCGCTTGGGAGGAGGGCTGGAGGCGGTTCTGACGCGTCGAACCACCTTCCGAATCTCACTGGATTACCAGATTCAGAGTAAAGCTGCCGCCGCACGCGGCTCTTTTTCATTGGGATACAGCTTTTAGAAGCGCTTTGGTGGGGGGCCCTTTTCGGAGCCACTTGGCTTTGGTGGGGAGCGGAATTCGGAGAAGAAAATAAAAAAATGGGCCTAGGCCCCATCCGGGCCCCACCTGTCTCGCGAATCTGTTGCATGCCAAATGTACGTGCTGCCAACAAAGTCAAAATCGGAGCCTGGGTCGATAGAATGGACGCTGCAAACCTCCGGCAATTTGCTGCGAGTCAGGGTCTTCATGTCTCAACGTTGATAGAAGCCGCCGTGATTAAAAGCCTCCCACTGCTCTTCGCTCAGGCTTCCCAAGCGTCCGCGTTAACATCCTCGTCGCAGATTGGAACGCCCTTTATAGAAGCCGCAAAATAGCGGGCAGCTCCGAGAGGCTCATGATGAAGGCATCCGCCCCAGCCTTTACCTTTTCACGGACGGCATACCTGCCGAATCCAATGACGTAGTCCACGTCGCCTTTGACTTCCAAGTCGCTGGCGCCGTCGCCGACCATGACTGTTTTCGTCGCCGCTAGCGTCCCCGTGAGACGTTGAGCCACCCTATTCTTACCCCGCGTCCTAGCCGTGGGGCAGTCCTCCTCAAACCCGGCGTAACAACCACGTTCGTCGAATTTTAAAACAACGGCTTCAACCGTGGTTACCCCTAGGTAGTCGGCTAGTGGTCGAATGGCCTGCGTGAATCCGCCGCTGACAATTGCCACTGTCCAACCCTCCCCCTGCAACTGCGCAATGCTTGCTTTTGCGGTGGGTTCCACGTGCGCGATGTAAAGCGATCCAATAGACGCGAGTTCCTCGGATGTCGGTCGGATCAAATCAAGTCTGCGGGCGAATACCGATTCCATCGAGGTGCCTCCTTCCATGGCCTCCCTCGTCATCGCCTCGACGGCGCTATACGTTTCAGCGCCACGCAGTCTCCCTAATTCATCAATCCCTTCAATCGCGCTAAGGGTGGAGTCGCAGTCGAGAAGTACAAGCTTGGTTGGAGTCACACCCTACTCAAGGCAAACGCCGCGTGTGGGTCAAGGTTCTGGGGCGACAGATCGATTCCCGGTGAGCCAATTTGGCGCAGTTGTGGCGTCGCAGGTGTGCCAGCGGCGGCTCGTGTCGCAGTGGCCGCATTTTGAGTTTTGCACGCAAGTTATTGTAAATGAAGCAATTGTGTGATTTCCACCACTTGGCCTGCAGCCTGCTTTAAGGTCTCCCGAAAGACCAACGTCTCATTTCCAAACTTTCTATGGCAAAAATTCTAGGCATCGATCTCGGTACAACCAACTCCTGCATGGCTGTGATGGAAGGGGGCGAACCCGCAGTGCTCGAAAATAGCGAAGGCGCGCGCACGACCCCCTCGGTGGTTGCATTTACCAAAACCGGGGAACGCGTCGTGGGCCAGGCGGCCAAGCGACAGGCGATTACCAACCCACAGAACACCATCTTCTCGGTGAAGAGGTTTATGGGCCGTAAATTTGACGAGGTGCAGGGAGAGCTGCACCGCGTTCCTTACAAGGTCGTCAAAGCGCCCAATGGCGACGCGCACATCCAGGTGACGGTCAATGGCGAGTCCAAGACGTATTCGCCGCCGGAAATCAGCGCGATGATTTTGAGCAAGCTCAAGGCGGATGCAGAAGCAAAACTGGGAGAAAAAATCACCCAGGCCGTAATCACGGTGCCTGCCTATTTCAACGACTCCCAGCGTAATGCGACTAAGGACGCGGGCAAGATCGCGGGGCTCGAAGTGCTTCGTATCATCAACGAGCCCACGGCGGCGTCGCTGGCGTATGGCCTGGATAAAAAGAAGGACGAAAAAATTGCCGTCTATGATTTGGGTGGAGGTACGTTCGACATCTCGGTGCTTGAGATTGGGGACGGAGTCTTCGAGGTGAAGGCCACGAACGGAGACACGCACTTGGGCGGCGACGACTGGGATAACACTCTCATGGACTGGATCTTTAAAGAGTTCAAATCGGACTCTGGAATTGATCTTACCAAGCAGCCCGATGCCGTTCAACGTGTGAAAGAAGAGGCTGAAAAGGCAAAGATCGCCCTCTCCTCTTCGCAGCAGTACGACATCAACCTGCCCTTTATCACGGCGGACCAAACGGGCCCCAAACACATTCAAAAAGCACTGACGCGCTCCAAGCTTGAGCAGCTTACGGATACGCTGTTCGAGCGGACGATGAAACCCGTGCGGGCTTGTTTGTCTGATGCAAAGCTGACGGAAAAAGACGTGGATGAACTGGTGCTCGTGGGTGGGATGACGCGTATGCCGAAGGTGGTCGAAACCGCGCGTGCAATTATAGGGAAAGAGCCACACAAGGGAGTGAATCCTGATGAAGTAGTGGCAGTGGGAGCCGCCATCCAGGGCGGTGTGCTCCGCGGTGATGTGAAGGACGTGTTGTTGCTGGATGTGACGCCGCTGACTTTGGCGATTGAGACAGCCGGAGGCGTTGCGACGCCGATGATTCCGCGCAACACCACGATTCCTACGCGCAAAACCAACACGTTTTCGACGTACGCCGATAGCCAGCCCGGAGTGGAGATTGTGGTGCTTCAGGGCGAGCGCGCCATGAGCCGTGACAACAAACAGCTCGGAACCTTCAAGCTGGACGGTTTGCCGCCCGCGCCGCGTGGAGTCCCTCAGATTGAGGTGACTTTCGACATCGATGTGAATGGCATTCTCCACGTGTCCGCAAAAGATCTTGGAACGGGCAAGGAGCAGAAGATTTCCATCACCGGTTCCAGTGGCCTGAGCAAGGAAGAAGTGGAGCGTATGCAGCGTGAGGCCGAGTCGCATGCCGAGGAAGACCGGACGGCGCGCGAGGCCGCGGAAGTGCGCAACAACGCGGATAACCTTGCCTACCAGTGCGAGAAACAGCTCAAGGAGCTGGGTGACAAACTGCCGGAGGACAAGCGCAGTGACATTGAGAAGGCCGTGGAAAAAGTCCGCGAAACCCTCAAGGGAAGCGACGTGGAAGCCATCAAGACCGCCTACACAGATCTCCAGAACAAGTTCCAGGCCGTCAGCGAGGAACTCTACAAGCATGCAGCAGCCGCTGGCGGAGCCGGTGGCGACCACGCGGAGCACGGTTCCAGCGACCATGCCTCGGCCGGCAAAAAAGCCGACAAGGGCGATGTAGTGGACGCAGATTTTGAAGTCATAGACGACGACAAAAAGAAGCACTAACCAACAGTCGCTTTCTTAAAACTTTACCCTGCTGCGCGGCGGCGTTCGTTGTTTCGAACACGCTGCGCGGCTGGTAAACCTGAAAACCAAAACCAACAACAAAACAGACCACCATGAGTGTTAAAATTCGGCCCCTCGGTGATCGGGTTCTCGTTAAACCGATCGAAGAAGTAGAAGTCAAAAAAGGCGGGATCATCATTCCCGACACTGCAAAAGAAAAGCCCCAGGAAGCTGAAGTGATCGCTATCGGCACTGGCAAGCATGACGAACACGGCAAGAAAATTGAGTTCACCGTGAAGAAAGGCGACAAGGTCATCATCTCCAAATACGGCGGCACGGAAGTGAAGCTGGACGGGGTTTCCTACCTCATCCTCCGCGAAGACGACATTCTCGGGATCCTCGGCTAATCTGGAATTACTCGGGACAACCCTCCTCAATCCAACCTACTAAGACCCAAATACAATGGCAGCTAAACAACTCCTATTTGATGAAGCCGCACGGCATGCCCTGCTGCGTGGCGTCGAAAAACTCGCGAAGACCGTCAAGGCGACCCTCGGGCCAGCCGGACGCAACGTGATTCTCGACAAAAAATTCGGTTCTCCCACGATCACCAAAGACGGTGTGACTGTGGCGAAAGAAATCGAGCTCGAGTGCCCCTACGAAAACATGGGTGCACAGCTCGTGCGTGAAGTCGCTTCCAAGACCAGCGACATGGCGGGTGACGGCACCACGACTGCAACAGTTCTGGCAGAAGCGATTTATCGCGAAGGCCTCAAGAACGTGACCGCAGGCGCCAACCCCACCTCGCTTCAGCGCGGCATTCAGAAGGCCGTGGAAGCAATCGTGGCAGAACTCGGCAAGATTTCCAAGAAGGTCAAGGACCGCACTGAAATCGCCCAGGTCGCGACTGTTTCCGCCAACTGGGACGCAGCGATCGGCGAAATCATTGCTGACGCGATGGACAAAGTCGGCAAGGACGGCACCATCACTGTGGAAGAAGCGAAGTCCATCGAAACCACGCTCGACGTGGTCGAAGGGATGCAGTTCGACAAGGGGTACATCTCCCCCTACTTCGTCACTAATTCCGAGAGCATGGAAGCGATTCTTGAGTCGCCCTACATCCTTCTTCACGAGAAGAAGATCTCCAGCCTCAAGGACATCCTCCCGCTGCTCGAGAAGGTTGCCAAGACTGGCAAGCCCCTTCTCATCATCTCTGAAGACGTTGAAGGCGAAGCACTCGCAACCCTCGTTGTGAACAAGCTCCGCGGCACGCTCCAGATCGCTGCAGTGAAGGCTCCCGGCTTCGGCGACCGCCGCAAGGCAATGCTCGAAGACATCGCTGTTCTGACCGGCGGCCGTCTCATCACCGAAGACCTCGGCTTGAAACTTGAAAACCTGGGTCTCGAAGACCTGGGCCGCGCCAAGCGCATCACCATCGACAAGGAAAACACCACGATTGTTGAAGGCACTGGCAAACAGGCTGACATTCAGGGCCGCGTTTCCCAGATCCGTCATCAGATCGAAGAAACCACTTCCGATTACGACCGTGAGAAGCTCCAGGAGCGCCTTGCGAAACTCGCTGGTGGTGTGGCAGTCATCCACGTGGGTGCAGCGACTGAAACGGAGATGAAGGAAAAGAAGGCCCGCGTTGAAGACGCCTTGCACGCCACGCGTGCAGCCGTCGAAGAGGGCATCGTCCCCGGAGGTGGTGTGGCTCTCATCCGCGCTCAGAAGGCGTTGGACAAGCTCACGCTCGAGGGTGATGAACTCATCGGTGCCGGCATCGTTCGCCGCGCGATTGAAGCTCCTTTGCGCCAGTTGGCTGATAACGCCGGTCTGGAAGGTGCCTTGATTGTGAGCGAAGCCAAGCGTCGCAAGGGTGCTGAAGGGTTGAACATCGCCACTGGCGAATGGATTGACCTCGTGAAGGCCGGTGTCGTTGACCCGACCAAGGTCACCCGCAGTGCGTTGCAGCACGCGGCCTCGATCTCCGGACTCCTGCTCACAACGGAAGCCGTTGTGACTGAGTTGCCTGAGAAGAAGGCAGCACCTGCAGGTGACCCGCATCACGGGCACGGCGGCATGGACTACTAAGTCTCAAAACAGGTTCTAAAAAGGCGCCGGACCCCGCACAGGGATCCGGCGTTTTTGTTTTCCGTGCGGCGCTATCTTAGGTGCTCCGCCGTTTGATAAAAATCAGGCGCGTGGATGAGCCTCATCGTAGGCGCTGCGGAGGCGCTCGATACTCACGTGCGTGTAGATCTGTGTCGTCGACAAACTCGCATGGCCCAGCAGAGACTGGACGCTGCGCAGGTCTGCCCCCGCGTCAAGAAGGTGGGTGGCGAAGGAATGGCGCAACTTGTGGGGGCTCACTTCCTGAGGGATGCTGGTGTGTCTGAGGTACCGTTTTAAAAGCGACCAGACGGCGGTGGATCCCATGCGTTTGCGCGCCTTGTTTACGAACAAAGGCCCAGCCTCTATTTTTGCCGCATGCCGGTAGTGCTGAATGGCTGTCAGGGCAGGTGCACCCACAGGGACCACGCGTTCCTTGCGTCCTTTTCCCAAAACGCGGACCGACTCTGAATAAGGGTCTACATCCGCGACGTTGAGGCCCGTCAGTTCCGCAAGACGCAGGCCGCTTGAATAAAACAGCTCCAAAATCGCCGCATCCCTTTGTGGCATCCAAACGGGCGCCTGCTTTTCCTTTGGAATGCGGATTGGAGCTCCGAGAAGTTCATCAATCTGGTTGGGGGTTAGGACAAAAGGAAGTTTGCGCCCGAGTTTGGGTAATTGAACCTGCTTGAGCGGATTGTCTTTGAGCGAAAAGCGTTCTGAGAGGAACCGGAAAAACGTCCTGAGTGCGGCGAAGTGCAGTCGAACGGTGGGTTTTGCGAGGCCTTCGGCCGCCAGTTTCATCAGGTAGCGGCGGAAATCATCCGGTTTAAGGTCCAGCCAGCCGGGCAGGTTGTCAGAGGAGGCTCGAAACTTTGCAAGTGCATGCCGATAATTGAGAAGCGTCCGGGGTGAAACTCCTCTTTCCACCTCGAGGCAGCGGAAAAACTCTGTGGTATAACGATCTGGACGGGGGCGAAGCTTCACAAACAGGAATGTAACCGTGATATTTTCGAAGATGTCTGCATAACCTTAAGAGAAACAAGTTGCGGGATCTTCCCCTGAGCTTCTACCTTATCACGGCTTCATAGGCGTTGCCTTCATCCTTTTTTCCCAACCCAGTTCTTATCATGGTTAATATTTTTCGCCGCTTTCAGCAGCCGCTGCTGATCATCCTGACGGTGTTCGTCATCATCGCGTTTGTTGTCTTATACGGGGGCCCGGGTACGAGGTTGGACCGGCTGGGTTCGGAGAGGGTGGCCACGATCTACGACCGGAGCGTACAGCCAGCGGAATACAGCAGCATCGGACGGCAGTTTGAGATCTGCCGCATGATGGGGATGTTTGATTTGATTATTCCGCTTGCGCAGAACGCGCGCACCATGTCGGACGCGATGGACAACTATATCTGGAACACGATTGTTTTACGGCACGAGGCGCTGCGCATGGGCATCCAACCCACGGAGATACAGGTGGCCGAGGCGATTCAGAAAATGTCGGTGTTTCAAACCAACGGCCAGTACGACCATGCCCGTTATATGCAGGCGGTTCAGATGGCCTTTGCCCCCCGGGGAATGAACGCGTCCCACCTTGAGGAATTGGTGAGAGATTCCATTCGCATGCAAGCGGTTCGCGACGTGCTTTCCGCAGGTTTCAGCCCGGCTCCGGATGAATTGGAAAAGGCATATGCAAGCCAGCATCAGAAAGTCGAAGCGGCTGTGATTCGGATTGCGCGTGACGAGATTTCGAAGTCCGTGAAGATCTCGGATGAAGAGGTAAAGGGTGCCTACGAAACTCGGAAAGAAAGCCTCAAGACACCGGAGAAACGCAAGGTGGAGTACGTGGCGTTTGCGTTGCCGAAAAAGGACAAGGATGCGCCGGCGCCAGCCGCGGCGGATTTGCAGAAAGTGGCGGACCGTGCGGACGATTTTGCGTCCGCCTTGTTGGCTGAGGGAGCGAAATTCAAAGAGGTCGCGAAGCGCTTTGAGGTTGAGGTCAAGACCACAGGAGAATTTGCCGCGGGCGAAAGACTCGCTGAGTTTGGCAAACAGCTGCGTGCCACGGCGGCGGCATTCCAGCTTACAGCGGAACATCCTTTTTCTGACACGCTTCAAACAGAACAAGGTTACCTGATTCTAAACCTTGCCGCGATAGAACCCTCCAAGCCGTTGTCATTAGAGGAGGCCAAGGACCAGCTTTCTGAGGGCCTTAAAGCGGACAAAGTGAGGGAAACCCTTTCCCTGAAATCGGCAGAGACACGCAAGAAAGTCGAGGAGGGGATCAAAGCGGGAAAGACCTTTGTACAGGCAGCCGAGGGTGCGGGGTTCAAAGCGGAGACGCTTGAGCCTTTTTCGCGTGCGGAGTCCAAGTTGACGGGGGAGGACGCCTCGCTGATTCAAAATGGAGCCGCCGATTTGAAGGCGGGGCAAACGAGTGCCCCGCTTGACGGACCTCAAGGGACAGTTCTGGTGCATGTGACAAAGCGGCAGGATGTCGACCCAGCTGATTTGGAGAAACAGCGCGCATCTCTGGTGCCTATGCTGGAAACACAGAGAGTGGACGGGTTGCTTTCCGAATGGATTGACCGTCAACGTGCTGCATCTGGCTTGCAGCTTAAACAGGCACAGTGAAAGAAGGCCTGAAACCGTACCGTCATGGATTCCAGCTGTGAAGCGTTGTTTGATGACGCCAATGGTGATCTTGCTTTGGGGGAACTCGAGGCGGCGGTAGAGAAGTACCGGCGCTGTACGGAATTAGATCCGGAGTTTTTCGAGGGCTGGCATGCTCTCGGAATGGCCTGTATGAAAACGGGCCACTTCCAGGCGGCGATTGAGGCGGGATTACGCGCTGTGGAATTGCATCCCAAGGATCAGCTGGCGTGGTCGAGTCTTTCCCTTTTTTACGTACGCAACGGCCAGATTCCCGAGGCCGAAGCGGCGGGTGCGAAGGCACGGGTTCTCGGATGGGGGGACCAGTTAAAAACCAAGCCACAGTCTTAAAATGCGAGGTCTGCGGCAAATGGATTTCCGTTTGGGTACCTGTCCTAAAGGCTTTTTGAAAGTCGTTTGGGCGGCCCGTTGTCGTGGTTTTGCGGCTGCTTGTGTTTGTGTCTCCCTTCAGGTTTTGTTGGCAAGAACGCACGCGGCGGACCCCGCTGATAAAGACGGTTATCGGTTTAATATTGGCAACATGGGCGAGAGAGGACCTGCCGCAGTCGTCGCGGTGGATCAAGTCGTATTGCCTCCCAAAAAAGGAACGCTCCTCAAGCTCTCGAGGGAACCCGTGCCCGTGGTTCGTGGGATAGCCGTTCGCTTTGAGCATGTGCAGGCGCAGGCTCTTGATGAGCTTCCTGCGGCGGTGCAGGCGCTGGCAAAGACAGCGCGTTATCAAATGCAAAGGGTCGCGTTTTTTGCACCTGGAGATCCCGTGCCTCGTTTGATGGCGGAAGAAGCGGTTGTACGTGCACCCGGCGAGTGGCTTCTGAAGGGGGTGTTGCTTTCGGACAGGCCGAGCGAAACTCAATGTCGTCTTGTGTGGAACAAGGGCGAGGCGAGGCTCGCATTTGCAAAAGGCAAGACGTTAGGATTACGGGACTTGCTTGCGGCGCGTGATGCGGGAAATTAACTCGGTGGACTCCCCTTGTCCCAGAAGGATGCAAATAAATTCTTTCTCATGAAGACATTACCCTGCCGGTCCCTTGTTTGTCTGTTTGTAGTGTCCCAGTTGTCCGCGGGTGTATTTGCGCACTCACCCAAAAAAGACGGGGCTAAGTTAAGGGTAAAGGGCGTCAGGTCGCTGGAGGTGGTGGAAGACAACGGGCGGCTGCACATGCTCTTGGGCGAGGCGGAAGATCCCGCGGCAGTGCCCGTTTTAAGCCATAGTACATCCATGGATGGGGGTGAAAGCTGGTCCGTCCCCATCGCCGTCGGCTTATCTGCGGCGGCACCGCATGGACTTCATCGGGGATCTGATGCAAGAATTGCGGCTCACGGAGATCATCTTGTGGCAGCGTGGACTGCCGCTGGCACTGATTCCTGGGGAAGCGGGCCCATTACCATTGTGATGTCCGAAGATGGAGGGCAGCATTGGAGTGCGGGCCCCAATCCGGCCGATGACGGACTTACGGACGGCCACAATTTCCTGACGATTAACGCGGATGCAAAGGGTCAGTTTCATTTGGCATGGCTTGATAAACGCGATGGAGAGCGCGGGCTGCGCTATTCCTTTTCAACGGACGGAGGAAGGCATTGGGAGGCTAATAAGACGGTAGCCCCAAAAACATGCGAGTGTTGTTGGAATTCAATTGTGCCCCTGGCATCAGGAGACGTTGCGATTTTATTTCGCGACCGTTCCCCGAGGGACATGAAAGTGGTAACATCGCGCGGTCCAAGCCGCTGGAACATGCCAGTGGCTGTGGGGAATTTTCAATGGCAGTTTAATGCGTGTCCACATGTCGGCGGTGCGCTGGTAAGGCGTTCTGCAGCAGCGGGGGAACAACTGCACGCTGCGGTCTGGACGGGAGCCTCCGGAGCCTCGGGGCTTTATCATCTGCGTTCGGATGATGGAGGAGGGACTTGGTCCGAGCCCCACAAAATGAATGTGGCTCTGGCGTGGCATCCCGCCTTGGCAGTTGATTCCGCAGGACGCCTTGCGGCCGTTTGGGATACCATGGCTGCTGTGGCGCCGGAAACCTGGGCGTCTCTTTCTGCCGACGGTGGTTCCACTTGGGATGCACCTGTGCGCTTGTCTGAGGCCGACGCGCCCGCTGCACACCCACGGGTGGTACCGATCAAAAATGGGTTTCGTGTTTTTTGGACGGAGGAACGTCCTCCCGGAGCATCCGTGTTGCGCAGTGCAGTGATCGGCGGCGGTTAGGAGCTGTATGCCGGCTGTGCGTCTAGGTCTCAACGATGACGCCGTTTTCGAGTCGGAACAGCTTGTCGGCAAGCTGCGCCGCTTCGTGTGGATGGTGTGTGATATGGAGGACGGTCACAGCGAGACTTTTTTGCATGTCTTTGAGGAGTTTTACGAGTCCCTCCCTCGTTTCGTAATCCACTGCGGAAAGCGGTTCATCCAAAACAAGAGCGGCAGGCCGTCCTGCGAGTGCCCTTCCCAGCGCAACGCGCTGTTTTTCTCCTCCGGAAAGTTCATGCGGGCTGCGGTGGAGGAGATGACCAATCCCCAGACGCTCTGCGAGCTCACGGACCGTTGTGGCGATGCTTGCAACGGGGACTCGTCGCACGCGTAGCGCAAAGCCAAGATTCGCCTCCACGTTGAGCGTCGGAAACAACGCCGCATCCTGAGGCACGTAACCAATGCCACGCTCACCCGCAGGCAAATCGGTGACGTTCCTTCCTCCCAGGTAAACGCGCCCGAAGAACGGTTCCCGCAAACCGCATAGGATTTCTGCGAGGGTCGTTTTTCCGGAGCCTGTGCGCCCCATTAGAACTCCATAACACCCGGCGGGAATGCACAAGCATAGACCTTTAAGGCTAAATTCTTTAGTGTGCCAGTAAATGTCTTCGAGATGAATCATGGTTGCGGGACCGCCGGTTCGAATGGAGAGAGCTACACGCGTTCACCCGCTTTGTGCAACGCCACCAGTACGACGACGGCAAACAAAACCATCAAGATGCTGACGGCGACAGCAGCTTCCAAGTTACCAACGCTTAATTCCAACCAGACCGTGGTAGGCAACACCTCGGTCTTCATTCGGGTCGTGCCGGCAAACACAAGGATCGGACCGAATTCCCCCAGACTGCGCGCCCACGATATGCTGGCGGCGGCGAACATGCCGCGCTTTGCTGCGGGAAGAGTGACGAGCCAGAGCGCTTGGAACCGGGAGCAGCCCAGTGTCATGGCAACGTCCTCGGGGCGTTGTGAAAGTTGTTCAAAGGTTCCTCGCATCGTGCGGATGGCAAGCGCGGCACCAATCATCAACTGCGCAAAAATCACGCCATAAACCGTATACGTGAGCGGAATGGCCTGCTCTAAAAAGCGGCCTGTCCTGGTCTGAAAAAAAATCAACAGACAAAGTCCCAGCACCATCGGCGGGAGGACGAGGGGAATGTCCAGAAGCGCCTCAAGCAGTGCCTTTCCCGGAAACCTTGCACGTGCGAGCAGATAACCAGCGGGAACGGCGATCAGCAAAGACAGAAACGCCGTGAACGTACAGGTCAGCAGGCTCAATTTGATGGAATGTTGAATCTCGCGCGATTGAAGGGCTTTGAGGATATGGTCCGGCGTTGTGTACAAAGCCGTCGCAGAGATAATTCCAATAATAAAAAGCACATAGACGCCTGTCACTGCGGCAAGGGACGGCCAGAAGAAGGAAAGGCGGGTAAGCTTCATCGTGGAACGGTTAGTTTCCTTTTATCCCGGCGTGATGCCGCATGAGAGTGGGTGTTTGGCTCCACGGGTCTCCTGGAATTGGGTCAAACCCGACCGCCGTTAAGAGGGCTCCTCCATGTTCGGGTGCGGCAAGAAAGCGAGCAAATTTGAGCGCTTCCCGTGGTTGTTTAGAAACAGTGAGCACGGCTGCGCTTGCGCATTCTTTGTGTGAATCTAATTCGGGAACATGGATGGCTTCGAGACCACTGAATTGGGCGGTCAGCGGAGCCCAGATGACGGCCGCATCCACCGCGCCCAAGGCAAGGTCAGCAGCTATTTCAGTGACGGTTGGTTTCATCATTTTCACGTTGTGGGCAAGGTCGTTCCAATGTTGACCGGCAGCAACCCTTGTCGTTTTTCCGATGCTCGCCGTTTCGGGATTCGCAATCGCAACTTTGAGGTCGGAACGAGATAAATCAGCGAAAGATTTTACTGCCTTTGGATTGCCATGTTTTACCGCGATGACAGGCGTGAGAGAAGCAAAGGCGAGTGACTCCTGGATTATCTGGTTTGTCCGTGCATTGGCGATGGAAGCGTCATCTGCTGCGATGTAAAGATCGCCTTGTTTGGCCACTCTTATTTGGCTTAAAAGAGCCCCGCTTCCGCCAAATTGGAAAACCACGCTGGTGCCACATTCACGCGTGTAAGCCGCGGCGACGTTTTCCAAGGGTTTGCGCAAACCCACTGCACAGTAGATGGTTAATGAGGGAGGTTCGCCGTCGGGGTTGTGCTTTTGACAACTGACGTACCCGAAAAAGAATACAAGAAGACAAAGGGGGCCAATGCGTAATGCCGTGCTCATGGAGTCGTGACTCCTGTTGTAAACGGAAGCTCAGTGAAAGTCATGGCAGGCAGAGCACAGCTTGCGAAGACGCGTGCCGAGAAGCTTGGGACGCTACTCATAGATGCGGCGCGGTGCGGGTGTGTTCCTGGTTGCGGGTCCGGTGTCAGCGAGGCCCGCCTTTGGCCAAGTCCGTTTCAGGGGTGCCCTTGCGTTCAAGCGGGCCGAGAAGAAGATCCAAGACTTGGTAGATAACGCGGCGCTCGCGCGTTTTGATTTTGCCGGAGATGGCCATTCCGGACTGCAGAGGGATGGTTTTTCCAGCCACAGAAAAGCTCTGTGTATGCAGGTCGATTTTAACTGGAAAGGCGTAGTAGGGGCGGATGTTGGAAGGAGGCAGGGCATCGGAGCCGACAAACGTCAGGTTGCCCTTGATGTAGCCGTATTCGCGTGCGGGGAAGCTTTCCACCTCGATTTCGCAGGACTGGCCGATGTTAACGAAGCCGATGTCTTTGTTAGTGATGGCAAGTTTCGCAATGAGCTCATCATTGGGCACGATTTTGACGACGGTATCTTTGGCCGCGACGACGTTTCCAGGTTTGGTGAACGGCAGCTCGAAGATGATGCCGTCGGCGGGAGCCTGAATTTCGTGATGTTCCAAGGCTTTGGAAGACTCGGAAATGTTGCTTTCGAGCTCGGAGATGCGGCGGGAGTTTTCGACGAGTGCCTTGAACAGGCGCGAGTCCAGTTCCGCGAGGACCTTGCGATTGTCTCCGAGGGCGAGCATGGTTTCCCGACGGAAGTTGGTGGTAAAATTGACAACCGCGTCCTGTGCTTTGTCTTTGTCGAGTTGCAGTGCCGGCACGGCGCTCTTGAGGCGTTGGACCTCGGCTTCGGCTTGGAATACTTGGGCTTCCCGGGCGAGATAGTCGATTTCGGCGACGCCGCCGGAGTCGACGAGTTTTTTGTAGGACTCAAACACCTTTCGAGTATTTTCGAGCAGCCTTTGTTTTTGCACTAGTTGCTCGTTGGCGGAATCAAGATCAGCCTGTGCGCGATCCGAGGCGAGCTGGAGGGCGTGGATTTTTTCGACTCTGTCCTGCTTTGCTTGTTTGAGGAGAATGCGCTCCTCCTCGGGAAGTTTGGTGAGGTCGGGTTGAGCATCGTCTGCCGCGATTTGAGCTTGGAGCCGGAGGCTTTCATTGCGGAGAACGGCGCGGTCCTTGGCGAGGCCTGCGATTTTTAAGGGCAACTTTGCGCTCAAGGCTTCTGAGTTGCTTCGGACGGTGTCGCTCAGAACGGTGGTATAGTGTTCGTTCTCTTGGCGGATGGAGGCGAGTTGTTCTTGGAGTGAATCCAAGCGGGAGGCCGCCACGGTGAGATTGAGGCCGATGAGGGGCTGTCCGGCACGGACTCGCTCGCCCTCTTGAATGAGGATTTTGGTGATCACTCCCGCAATGGGCGCTTGAACTTCCAGCACGGTTGCCCGGGGTTCGAGTTTTCCGGAGGCATGGACGACTTCATCCATTTTGGCGAAGCAGGCCCAGAGGATGGTGCCGAGAACGGCTACGATGATGGTCCAGAGGATGTTTCTGGACCACACGACGGACTGCCGCATGATGATGGCGCGATCGTCGCGCTCCGCAAGGGAATAGACGGCTTGGGAGAGGCGGTCCATGGAACTGGAAATGAGGCTGACGCCCGGGGCTTCTTTAAGCTTCATTTTGTTGTTGGGCGAAGATCGTGGCGTAGAAGCCCTGATTGGCGAGCAGGGTGTCGTGGGTCCCAGCTTCGAGGATGCAGCCGTCGTCCATCACAATGATCCAGTCTGCGGACTGGACGGAACGGATGCGGTGTGTGGAGAAGAAAATGGTGGTGCCTTTAAACTCCTGCATCAGGTTGCGGCACACTTCTTTTTCCGTCGGAATGTCGAGTGCGCTTGTGGCTTCGTCGAAGATGAGTATGCGGGGACGGCGCAATACGGCACGAGCGATGGCGATACGCTGTCGTTGACCGCCTGAGAGGGCGCGGCCTTGTTCGCCGGCGCGTGTATTGTAGCCTTGGGGCAGCGCCATGATGAAATCGTGGGCTTCTGCGATTTGTGCGGCGCGGATGATTTGGGCCGGGGTGGCGTCTGGGTCTGCGACGGCAATGTTGGCGAGAATGGTGTCGTTAAAAAGAAGGCTGTCCTGCATGACGCTGGAGATCTGGCGCCTGAAAGAATAGAGCTCGACCTTGGCGATATCGTACTCATCGACAAACATGCGACCCGATTCGGGCAGGTGCAACCGGGAGAGAAGTTTAAGCATGGTGCTTTTGCCGGAGCCGCTTTTGCCGATGACGCCGACGAAGGCGCCTGCCGGGACTTCAAAGGAGGCGTTTTTAACCTGCGGTTTTTGGGTGAGATCGTAGGAGAAGGTGACGGCGTCAAAGCGCACCTTGCCCTGAATTTCGGGCATGGGGACGGTGCGGGCTTGAGCGTCTGTTTGTTCCGGAGGTTCGTTGAGGAGGTCGCTGAGGCGTTCGACAGAAAGGCTGACTTGTTGGAAGTTCTGCCAGGACTGACTCATGCGCAAGAGCGGGCCCGTGACGTAGCCGGCCAAGATGCGGAAGGCGATGAGCTGGCCGAGGGTGAGTTGATTATTGATGACGAGGATGGCGCCGTACCAAAGCAGTGCGAGGTCGCCGCCTTTGCCGATGAGAGTGCCAATGGAGGAGAGGAAAGTATCGGTGACGACGGAGCGGAATCCGGCCCGGACAAATCCGATGTAACGTTCCTGCCATTTGTTGCGTGAATCGTGTTCGAGGTTCTGGGATTTGACAGTTTGAATGCCCGTGATGGTTTCAACCAGATGCGCCTGCGTGCGTGCGGCGTGCTCGGAGCGCTCCCGCAACTGGGCCCTGCGCACGGGGGAGCCCACGAGGGTCAGGAGCCCGAGCAGCGGGACTTCCGCGAGAGCTACGAGGCTCAAGGGCACGCTGTAGGCAAACATGATGCCTATGTAAAACACCGAAAAAATGGCGTCCAATCCCACCGTGAGCGCAGTGCCTGTGAGGAACTGGCGGATATTCTCGAGCTCCGAAATTCGTGAGGAAATTTCTCCGACGGGCCTTTTGTGGAAATAACCAATATTGACCCGGTAAAGGTGATCAATGATGCGTGTTCCGAGGGAAAGGTCGATGCGGTTGGTGGTGTCGACGAAGAGATAGGTGCGTAGGGCGGTGAGGAGGGTGCCGGTGACGGAAACGAGGATGAAGAGGAGGCCGAGTACGTGCAGCGTTTGGTAGCTGCCGCTGACGAGGACTTTGTCGATGATCGCTTGAGTCAGCATCGGGTTTGCGATGGCAAAGAGCTGCACAAACATGCTTGCGAAGAAGACTTCAAAAAGAGCGCGGCGGTGTTTTTTGACGGCGGGTAAAAACCACTTGAGGCTAAACTTATCGCCTTTAAGTTCCGGCTGGGACTGGAGGAGCAGTACCTGGGTTTTTTCTTCGCTGCTTTTGAGAAATTCGCCGAGGGCAATTCTTTCGAGTCCGTCGGTTGGGGACGAAATGACGATTTCTGAAGGCGAGGTTTCTAGGAGAACACTGATCTCTTTTTTCCAATGCAACAGGCATGGTGTTTCGAGAAAGGCGATTTGTTCGCTTGGAACCTCGACCAGTCGTGCGTTGAAGCCAGCGAGGGACGCGACGCTGCCGCAAATGTGCAGGGAGGGTTTTTGTGCGCGGCGCAGTTCATTGGTAAGGACCTGATGAATCGCGTCTTTTGGAAAACGTTTTTCCGCGTGAAGGGCGAGGATTTCAAAGCAGGCCGTGATCTTTTGGGCCTGGTCGCCCTCGACGCGTTTCTCCGGGTAGATCTTGGGGCGGTCCATCACCTGCTCGATATCGAAGGCAGGCTTTTCGGTTTGGAGCGTTGGGATTTCGCTTGTGGCAGTCAGCGAATAGGTGATTTGGTCGGAGTGGATCTGGGGAACTGCGACTCGGCGGATGTTACCCATCTCGGGAGTCCATGGGAGCCCCCAGAGGGAAGGGTCCGCGGCGATCCACGTCAGCGCCGTGGAATCGTCGCCGGCGTCCGGTGTCTGGGTGGGTGAGCCCATCAAGAGCCGTGCTTCGGGGTGGAGGCGGTGCGTTTCGGAAACGAGGACGGACGCGTCTTTGGCGAGGCGTTGGAATTCGGTTGCCAAGAGGGCATGCAACTCTGCTTTGGAAAGGTGGTTTTGGAAAAAGGAGGCGAAGGAAGCGTCTTTCTTAAGCCATTCCAGGAAGGTTGCTTCCGGGAGGATAAAGCAGATGACGTCGGCGGAGGCGGTGGCGCATTCGAGTTGGCGTCCTGCGAGAATGGAGGAGACCCCCAGGGAACTGCTCGGGCCGAGGAGTTCTATGGTCTCTGGGAGTGTCTTGCCCGCCGCAGTTGAGGCAAGGATACGGACGCGTCCCTCGAGGACAAACCAGACACCTTCGACCTTCTGGTTTGGAGGGAGTAAAAATTGCCCAAGGTTGGCGCGCACCAAGCGGCCTTGCGCGAGGATGGCCTGAAGGTTTGGCGGGGAGAACCGTTCGAAAGCGGGTATTTTGGATAACTCGCGTTTCGCAAAATCGGCCACAGAAAGTGGAGGGTTCGAGGGCGGCGCACTCATCTACGAGTTATTTGTTTTGAGGGCTTCCCGCTGCTGTTCCAGCGCGTTGATGCGCTCTTCGACCCAGGTGTTGCAGAGGTCTTCGAGAAGACGTGCGTGTAATGGAGCATCTAGTTTCGCGGGCAGTTTCCGCTCCAATTTTAAGATTAAATGGACTTGCGCGATTTTAATGGGCCCCAGAAGTTCCCCTGGCTGGGCGGGATGCAGAACCTCATAGAGCTCACGGTTCATGGAGCCGAAGGGGACTGGACCGATTTGGCCGCCGCTCTGAGCTTCGCTTCCAGTGGAGAACTTTGAGGCAAGTTCTTCGAAAGTCGCTTCATTGTTTTTGAGGCGGAAAAACAATTCGCGGATCAAGGATTCGCTGTTCACCCGGATGATGCGGTAGAGGACTCTGTCGAGATCGGCTCGCCTTTTAAGGAACAAATCGCCGACGTGTGGTGCAAACTGGCTTTCCTTCCAAAGTTGGACGCGTTTTTCCAAAGAGGCGCACGCTCGCAGGCCGTCTTCCGAGAGCCCGGAATACTCTTTGGGAACAGGGGTTGGATTTTCTGGATTGAGTTCGAAGCGGGCACAAAAGGCGAGCCAAGCCTCTTGGGTGGCTTCGTGGGAGAGTGGGGTGGAGCGGCTGCTTTCGTCCATGAGGCGCGCACGCAGAAAAGGCCGCCACAATTGATACGCGATGAGGGTGGGGGGATTGAGGTCGCCTATTTTGACGAGAGCAGGAGAGTCTGCTGACATATCAATGAGTGGAGGGGCGGAAGATTCAGGGAACCGACTCGGCGCTTGAGGAGGTTCGGGGAAGGCAACGAGCCAACAAGGAGTGACAGCAGGGGCAATCGCGGTAGAAGTGGGTGAAGGGCTTGAAAACTCGGTCTACAGATTAGTGATTGAAGATATCTAATCGTTGGAAAATGTCACTCGCGTTCGTATGATTTGACTGTAAATATATTAAGGAAGACATGCCGTCCCTATTTATAAGGAAAGCGTATTTGTGTTAGTTGCAAAATTTGTGTCATGAGGTTCCTGCTGGTTCACCCCAATTTCCCTTCTCAACTCCGATCCATGGCCACGGCGTTGGCGAGTGACCCTAAAAACGAGGTTGTTTTTTTAACTAAAGCGCAGGAGGGATCGCTCAAAGGGGTTAAAAAGCTTTTGTACACTCCGAAGCGGGAGGCCTCTGCGCAAACACATCATTATTTGCGCGGAATCGAATCCGCTGTTTTGCAGGGGCAGGCGGCGTTCGAAACGTGTGTCGCTGCCAAGCGCGCCGGCTTTGTCCCGGATGTGATCGTGGGTCATGCCGGCTGGGGGCCTACGCTTTTTTTGAAGGATGTGTTTCCCCGTACACCGATGGCGCTGAATTTTGAATGGTTTTATCGATCGCACGGAAGTGACTGTGATTTTGACCCCTCCGAGCCCGTCACCGCGGATGACGAGGCGCGTATCCGGATGAAAAATTCAACCCTTTTGGCCGATCTTGCGGCGTGTGACGGAGGGGTGTGTCCGACGAGATATCAGTTTGAACAGTTTCCTGCGCACTTGAGGAGTCAATTTCTCATTAGCCATGAGGGAATAGACACGCGGTTTTTCCAACCCGATCCTTCGGCGAGAATCGTGCTTCCGAAGTTGAACGTCGACCTGTCTGGGGCGACGGAAATTGTGACTTATGCGACGCGTGGAATGGAACCGTACCGCGGGTTTCCTCAGTTTATGGAGGCAGCGCACCTTCTTCTCCAACAGCGTCCCAAGACCCACGTGGTGGTGGCGGGGGACGACCGCGTCGCGTACGGCAAGGCGGCGCCAAAGGGGAAGACATACAAGCAGTTGATGTTGGAGAAATTCCCCATGGACGCGGCCCGCCTCCATTTTGTGGGTTCTCTGCCGTATGGTGATTACGTCAAACTGCTGCAGGCGACTTCGGTGCACGTGTACTTGACGAGGCCCTTTGTACTGTCCTGGTCGATGTTGGAGGCCATGTCGTGCGGGGCGCTGGTAGTCGCTTCCGATACGGCGCCTGTGCGCGAGGTAATTGCAGACGGGGTGAACGGTTTAACGACGGATTTTTTCAAGCCCGAGGAAATTGCTGCGACTATTGGGAAGGCTTTGGAAGAACCGAAGCGATTTGAGCACCTGCGCAGGAATGCCCGGCAGACGATTCTGGGCAAATACGAACTCGGCACGTGCCTGCGCCAACGGTTGGACTGGGTGGGGAAGCTCATGAATGCCGGAAGCTAGACCCGAGGTGTGTGACAGTGTCTGGCAATGAAGAAGGCAGGGAACCAGCAAGGAGGAGCTGGGAGGGCGTTTGTAATTTGAAAATCAACCCATGAAAGTACTTGTAACGATTCCCCACTATTTTAACCCCGTGGGAAGTGGCGCATACGGGTCCACGGGAGGCGCTTTAACCCAGAGGGTACAGGCGTTTTCAGAATGTGTGCGAAGTCTTGTCCGTAACTTCGGGGCCAGTCAGGCGTTTTTAATGCGACTGGACAGCAAGATTGCAGGGAAAGGGCACCTTTCGAAGGTGAATCAAAAAGGAGTGCGCTCTCTGGATATCATGGTTTGCACCTCTGGAGCCGCTCATTTGCTGGACCAGCTTTCGATTTCGAATGCGCGTATGCGCCAAGTTTCCGTGGAGGGGGATCCGATGCGGCTTGGGTTTGGAGCGCACCAAGTCCTGAAGTCGTTCCTTGGGCAGTATGACTACTATTGCTACATGGAGGACGATCTGGCGATTGAAGACGGGCTCTTGTTTGAAAAGTTGCGCTGGTTTTCCTCCCAGTTTGGGGATGAGGCGGTCCTCTTTCCCCACCGGTTTGAATGCGCCTTGCGGTCTCCTCTGCAAAAGCTCTACATCGACGGAAGAGTGCGGGAGGATTTTTCGGCGCGCTGGCAGGATATTACAGAGCAGCAGTATCTTGCGGCAGAAGTGATGGGGACGGGCGTCCAGTTTGAGCGCTGGCCCAATCCGCATTCGGGATGTTTCTTTCTAAATGCCGCTCAAATGCAGCGCTGGAGTGAATCCTCTTTTTTTGGAGACGGGGATGTGTCTTTTGCCGGTCCGTTGGAGAGCGCGGCCACCCTTGGAGCGGTCAAGGCGTTCCGCGTGTATAAACCGAGTCTGGAGCACGCCAATTTTTTTGAAATTCGCCACTGTCATAACCGTTATCTGGGGGGGGCGCTTCGGTCGGTCTAAACCTTTGGGAGGCGTGCCCCTGCGGAGGCGGTCCCCGTACGGAGGAGCTGCCGGCCGGCCCCTAACGCTGCGGCGCTAGCGTCTGGCAGGTAATAGAGGAGAGAGACGAGGATGGTTTGCGGCAGCACCCACTCCTTGTCCTCGTCTCCCCCTCATCGAACCGGACGGGCGGATTTTCCGCAGCCGGCTCTCGGAGGCTGTTCTCCGGTTTGCTTTATTTGCATTACCGTGTGGTGTTCGTGGGGAATCGACTCAGGCCGTATTGCTCATGCAGGCGTTCGTTCCGATACTACGGCCCGTAATGCGCCCGGCTCTTGGCGTGTTTCTTCCACAGCCATCTCCGGACTCGATGACACACCTGCCTCTGCATCTTTCACTACGGGTGCCCTCAGCCATCCCTTGAGCAGCTTCAGGATACTGCCGTCACTGACACGCTCTTTCACCAGTCGCATCAATTCCATGTGCGGGAGCGTGTCGAAGTG
>CANJPY010000061.1 GCA_947476255.1 Chthoniobacteraceae bacterium
CGAACAGCCTCCGAGAGCCGGATGCGGGAAATCCGCCCGTCCGGTTCGATGAGGGGGAGATGAGGACACGGAGTGGTAGTGGCCGCAAACCATCCTTGTCTCCCTACTCTATTAAGCGGCTACTTCGACACGATCCCGCGCATGGAATTGATGCGACTGGTGAAAGGCCGTGTCAGTGACGGCAGTATCCTGAAGCTGCTCAAGGGATGGCTGAGGGCACCTGTGGTGGAAGAAGACCCCGAGAGCGGGGTGAAGCGCATAGAGAAGAACCGGTGCGGCACGCCGCAAGGCGGAGTGATCTCGCCGATACTTGCGAACCTGTATTTGGACGGCCTGGACAAGGCGGTCAATGAGGGAAAGAACCTGAAACAGTGTGGCCCGGATCAATGAGCGGGTACACGGCTGGATCGGGTCCTTTGACTACGCGCAAAGGGATGAGGTGTTTGGGAAGATGCAGAGGCAGGTGTGTCATCGAGTCCGGAGATGGCTGTGGAAGAAACACGCCAAGAGCCGGGCGCATTACGGGCTGCAGTATCGGAACGAACGCCTGCATGAGCAATACGGCCTGACTCGATTCCCCACGAACGCCACACAGCAATGCAAATGAAGCAAACCGGAGAACAGCCTACGAGAGCCGGATGCGGGAAATCCGCCCGTCCGGTTCGATGAGGGGAGAGGAGAACAAGGAGTGGTTGTGGCCGCAAACCATCCTCGTCTCCCTACTTTATTTAACCGTCCCACCGCGAAAACCGATGAATGCCGCGCGCACGCCTTTGGGAGACAGCACAAGCCGCGTCAGCGCGTTGCGTTGCTGCTATAACGGCGCAAGCTCCAAACGCATCGGGAGCAAATGACCGCCGGCTCGTGATGTGTCATCCAGCTCACAAAGCGAAAAACTCAGACGTGTCAGGTGACCTGACGGGGTGGCCAAGTGCTTCAACATGGGCGTCGCCGGACACTGCGAAGGGTTCCATCGCATGCAAAGCCCCTGTCCTCTGGCATCTATTAACTCCAAGTGCCCTTCTGTCCCTCCAAGTGCCGAACTACTAGAGATTAACATCGAAACTGGCGCCCCATGCCACACACCGTCCTCGCAATGAAAGCGCTCTGGTTCGGCACCTCCAAGCCAAGTGACGACCTCCAACGGCTCCCGCCAAGCTGATGGGAGCAACGTGAGGACGCCAACTCTAACAATACCAAGGGGCCGCTCCATCCCAGAGAACTCGTAGCTCAGAGCGAGGGATTCTGCGGCGATATCAATCTCAATCTTTTTCACCAAAGTCCCACCACCCATTTGCAATGTGCCGGTGACAATGAGTGTATTTCCGGCAATCTGCAGGTCGGGTTTCGTCCACTCGAGATCGGTCAGGCGTCGCCGTTCGCCTGGGATTTCGATCAGCACGCCACCGGAGTAAAAGTCGGCGCCGAGTTCGATCGTCTCGAAGAACCCTTGCTCAAGGGTACCGATCACGGGTACAAATCCATGCTTGCGAAATGCGAGTGACTGGATTGCCAGACCTCGCCGCAGGTTCAGAGTTAGATGACACCCTGGGGTGATGAGGGTCTGAAAAATACCTTCCTCGTCTAAGTGGCACTCTACACCGTGGGGCAGAGTCTTGCTTGGGGCACCCAGCTGTCGCGGCAGAGCGGAACCCTGATCCAGGAGTTCGACTTTGAGCAGGACATCCTTCCACCTTGATTCAGTGATGTGGGTGCGCAGATCACTTGCCCACAATTCGCAAAGCCAGCGCCAGCGCTCTGCCTCCTGCTCGTCGTCACGGATGAACGTCTGAAGAAGCCGATGACAGCAGGCATTCAACCAGAGATCGTCCCGTCCTGTCAGCGACCAGCGGTTGATATTGTATTTCGCCTGCTTTTTGACGGTCACCGGATGCTGCGAGGACGACATACGCGAGACACGCATAGGCAGCTTTTGTAGGTTCTCTGCCAGTGCCTCACTGGGGCTGGCCCATTGAAGGCCCACCACCTCCGTAAGCCCCGCACACAGGCGTTCCAGACGGTTCCACTCCCCCTCGGGATGCAGCCGAGACTCGGCGGTGAAACGGCCCGGACGATAATCGAAGACCTCCGCGTCGTTGCAGTAAATCGGCAGAACACAGCCGTCCGCAGCCTTGCGCCGAGCCACGTACCCAAAATAATCATCCAAGGGAATGTCCCCATGCACGGCCCTTTGAAGCCGTTGAAAAAGATTGGAGTCCGACCACAGCACGGGGATCTCGACATTTCCGTGCCCGAGCGCATGCGTGGGAACCTCTGAAAGGGGCTTGTAGTCGAGTCCCAGGGCCATCCGCACATTGTCACGGTCCATGATGATCCCTTCATAGCCGGCCTCGACATAGACATTCACGAGGCTACTGGAGAAAGCCATTTCGTTGACTAGCGCCAGCCGTGGTCGCACACCAAGGGTGGAGGCATAGGCCTCTAGCCCGAGCTTTTGATTCCAGCGGTTTGCCGCCACTGGGACGAGCGGGCCGATCATCTGGGACCAACCGCTGCCGATGAGCTCGCACTGCCCGCGCTCGAGCATCGCGCGAAAGTGCGTCACCCATGCGGGGGCGAGTTGCTGGATTTGCTGCAACGTCCAACCGGTGAGTTCGATGCCGACTGGTATGCCACGCCGCTGCGCCAACCGCAGCAACGGCCAGTAGCAGCGCTCAATCACCTCGGGCCTCGCCTCGGCAGGGATGGAGGAGAAGGCGAGGTTGAGGTGATAGACTTGGAATCCGTACATGACTCTAACGGCTTATCCTTGTGCTAGGCAGCTCAGGAATGCGGGTCGACCTCGATAGGCACCGAGGCCACGATGTGTTCAGCGAATGCCACCGCCTCGTCCAGCGTGTCGCCAGTCGTAATCACCACTCCGGCACGATCCGGATGCGAGTCCATTTTACTAATCCGATCGCCCACCTTCTTGCGTATTTCCAGAAGATGGACGTGTGGATGGTTTAAAAACCGCTCGTGGTCTCCAATCCGCGAAATTCGTCCCGTGTCTGGAAACCAGTAGCGCTGGGCGACTGGGATATTTTGCGAGGGAAGAAGATCTTCCGGCTTAACGGTCAATCCCAGAGCGAGTCGAATGGCGTTACCCACCAAATCAACCCCCGTATTTAAGGGGATTTCATGGGTGCAAAAGTAGCCCCCGCTCAGTCGGGGAGCGACCTCAATGACATAAGGCCTCCCTTCGTGCACCACGATGTCGCCTTTGATCACGCCATCTCGAACCCCCAAACTCGAGGCGGTTGAAGGCAAAAGCTCGTAAATCAACTCTCGAGATCTCTCATCCAGATAACCGGGAATTTGCCCGCCATTTTCAATAATGTGAGGCGCAAACCGTTCCAAGTGCTCGTAATTGCGGTCCGAAAAGCCGGGGGTAAAGGTTCGTCCGTCCACCACTAGGCTCTCTGTACTGATCTGTGGCCCGCTCAAAAACCGCTCGATCATCACCCTCCCCGTCGGTGAGTTAGCTTGGGAGTGAAGGAATGCCCATCCAAGGTCAAGGCCAGACTGAAGACGAAGCACACCCCGTGCGCCCCTGCTGTCCACAGGTTTGAGAACCATTGGATAGCCGTGCTCGAGAATGATTTCCTTGAGATGTTGGGGGGACTCCACCGGCGAAAACCACGGAATAGGGACACCGTCGGACTGGAATCGTTCCTTCATGGCGAGCTTGTCCGAAGCGATTCTGGCGCTCTCAATCGGGATCCCCGGCAATCCCAGCACTGCAGCCACAGTGGCCACGGTGAAAGGAACATCGGCGCCCACACTCATCACCCCGTCCAACTTCCGGACTTCCGAGTGATAGCGGGACGCCGCGGCAACCGTGGCTTCGGAATCGTAGGTGCTCGCATAAATCCGACCATCCGCCACGGCAAACCCCGGGGCATCCGCATTGATGTCGCTCACGACCGTGTGCAAACCCATTTTCTTGGCGAGGAGGATTCCCGGAACCGCCTCCAAGCCGCCGCTAATAAATAAAATAGCCTTATCCATGATCGAACCACATTTTATCCATCGTGCTTCCCCCAAGCAACATAGGTGATACGTCCTCGGTTTCGTCCACGAGACAGTTCACAAGCACCGGCCCTTTTTCTGCAAACGCCTCCCGAAGGGTCCCCTCCACAGAAGAACAATCTGAAATTGTCTTCCCGACCATACCGTACGCCCTCGCGATGGCTGCGAAATCTGGATTCCATTTATTACCGCAGGTCGGATCCGTCTGCCAGTTCAACTTCTGAAACTGCGAAACAATGCCCAATCTGTTGTTGTTTAATACGATGATTTTTACTGGCAGGTCGCGTTCTACTATAGAGGCTAGCTCTTGAATATTCATTTGGAGCGAGCCGTCTCCCACGAAACAGATCACCAAGGCATCGGGAGCGTAAAGCTGGGACCCGAAAGCGACGGGAACATCAAAGCCCATCGCTCCATGGCCCCCCGACGTCAGCCAACGACGAGTCGGAAAATTGAAATCAAAATGTCTGGCAGCCCACTGCTGATGCGAACCCACGCCGGACACACAAATGACACTTTTCTCCCGCGTGAGGCGGTTGACTTCGGAAACAATATGCTGGGGCTTGAGCTTTCCGGTGGTCGCGTAAGACAGCGGAAACGCAGCCTTCCAACTGCGAATCTGTTCAAGCCATTCTGCCACCGCAGGCAGACGCTCCTCGGGCGAAAAACGCCCATTGAGCATCCTCAGAAAAGTGCTGACATCCGCCCTGACAACCAGATCGTTACGCACCCTGGAGTGTTCTATTTCGGCCGCGTCCAAATCGATCCTGACCACACGCCCGTTTGGAACAAACTCGGAAACTTGCGTCCCTGTCTGTCGCACATCCAGTCGAGACCCAAGAACTAATAAGAGATCCGAGTGATGAATCGCCATCCCGGCAGTCTGGTTACCGGTGTGCCCGTGAAAGCCCAACGCCAGAGGCGAGTCCGTAGGAAACACGCCCAAACCCAGAAGGCTTTGGGAAACGGGAAACGACGTTTTCGTGACGAACTCCCGAAGTTCCTCACAAGCCACTGAAAGCAGAACCCCCTGTCCTGCCAGAATCACCGGCCTCCGCGCTTCACGGATCCATGAAACAATGGTGTCGAGAGACTCTGCACTGGGGGGGGCCATCACGGCTTCGTCAAGCGGGGATTGATGTGCGGCCTCTTCCACGCTGGCCCGCTGAAGTGGCATCGGGACGTCGACAACAATCGGACCGGGCCGACCGGTCGCCGCAAGATGAAAGGCTTCGGCCATGATTCTTGGCAGATCCGCAGTATCTCTCACCAAAAACTGCGCCTTGGAAACAGGCTTCATCAGGGCGCAAGTGTCCACTTCTTGAAAGCCCCGTTGGCGCACGGGGCGATCGCCCCGCATGTCCGCAAGACCCACCTGACCGGTGATCACAACCATGGGCACCGAGTCAAAAAAAGCGTCCGCCACAACCGTGACAAGATTTGTCACCCCGGGACCAGAAGTCACCATCACAACCTGAGGCTTTTGTGACAATTTGGCGGCAGCCAGAGCGGCATACCCCGCCCCCTGTTCATGCCGGGGGGTAACAATCTCCAAGCCCCTGATGATGGCGACGTCAAGGATGGGGGCAATCGTACCCCCCGGGTACACAAAGATTCGTTTGATTTCATTGCTAAAGAAACTGTCGACAATAATTTCCGCCCCTGTGATCATACGTTTGTTTCGCGATTACCCTAAATAAATCCCCCCATTTGGGTTGATGGTTTGTCCGGTCAGATACGACGCTCCGTCTGACGCTAAAAAAGACACAATGGAAGCAACCTCCTCGGGTCTGCCCGGCCGGCGCAAAAGAATTTGCTGCTGAATTTTGGCGTGCCCCACCTCGGAATGGATCTCCTCCCTCGTCATCTCCGTTTCAATCAGGCCCGGCGACACGCAATTCACTCGGATGCCGTGCCCCGCGCCAAGCCTTGCAAAGGACTTCGTGAGTGAAATGACGCCAGCCTTGCTCGCTGAATAGGGCACCGCAAGGGTCCCGCCCAGTTGTCCTCCCGACGAGGCGATGTTGATAATGCTCCCGCTTTTCTGGCGGAGCATGATGGCAAACACAAGCTGGCTGCAAATAAATACCCCCTTGAGGTTTACATCCAAGATCCGATCCCAATCATCGTCGGTGATCGTTGCCCAATCCTTCTGCTGAAGGATCCCCGCGTTGTTTACAAAAACATCAACCCTTCCATAGTTTTCATCAACGTACGAGAGCATGGATTCAACGCTGTCACGCTTGGAAACATCGACCTGAAAACTCACCGCTTCAGCCCCAATTTGGTGCAGTTCCGAAACCACTTTCTCAGCGGCGGCGGCATCCGAGCGGTAGGCCACAACGGTCAAAAAACCGGACTTCCCAAGCGCTAGACACATCGCCTCGCCCAGCCCGCGACTCCCTCCCGTAACCACCGCGATCTTGCGGGTCTTTTTAGGCGGATTTTCAAAATACATTAGTGAGATATTAGTGCGACTACCGCATTTCCGCCAGCATTTCCATTGGCATTTAGGGGCGCGAAAATGGCACATCTGCCCCCGCCCCCAGCACTAAAGGCCCCCAGGGCCAGAAAGTATCCGTTTTAACAACCGGGGAGCGCCATTCTTAACATAGCATCATTGAAAAAACTCGTCTACATGCTCTTTTCCGCAACTAAAAAACTGTTATTCCCAATCACATCATTATAAAATATAATATTCCCTTGTTTAATCCCGAAAAACTCTTTGATTAAAAATTCTTTCTCCACCATGCCTTTCAGCTCTGCAGCGCTGTATTCCTTCACGTGATCGTAACAGATCGGGATGTGCCCAAGGCTGCTTTGCGGCGTCGAAAGGTAAACCTCTCCTCCCCTTTTTAAGAGCCTGCGGATCTCAGCCAACAACCGAGCTGGAGGAACATGTTCTATAATCTCGAAGGCAAGAATAACATCAAAACTTTCATTCTCAAATTTGTTTTCAAAAACATCCACTGCTTCAAATCGAATATTAGAATATTCTTGCGATAGAGCCACAGCTTCGTCGATCACATCCGAGTCCAAGTCGACTCCTAAAAAATTGTTAGTTTTGTTGCTCGCGAGCAGTCTCGATCCGAATCCATTTCCACAAGCCAGATCCAAAATCGTCTTGCCGTCTCCCAAACGCTCCTGAGCAAGTTTGTAGTGAAAGCTGATCTGGTTAGCGGCAGGAACATTGTACTTACTTTCGTTTTCCTCAACATCCAGCCGTTTGAAATCGTAGGCAGGCCTCATGGTTTCCCTCGCCAGCCTCAAATAATCATCATCAAACGCCCTGAAGCGGGTGTAAAAGGCGCACTTGAAAACAGCCGGGTTTTTAAACATGTAAAACTTGGGATGTATCCAGAACACCTGCTCCGGCTTCAATTCCTTCATTTTCCTGAGCGCCCCCACCCTGTACACGTCGCACCCGAATGCAGGCGGAAAATCGTCTGGAAACTTTACCACGTCCAGATGCTCCCCTTCCGCCTTCTCAAACATTCTAAATATATCTTCCGCTCTCAAAAATAAATTAAGCCCGTCAATTCTGCATACGTATTGGTGTCCTTGCATTCCTTGGGTTGCACCCAATAACCTGTCAAGTGGGCTGTCCGCAGAACCGTAATACACACGCAAACGATCGGTTTTTATGGCTTCCTTCAAAGAGTCGAAACGGCCGCCTCTGTCCCACTCCGGCGCGGCGATAACAATATCGTTGTCCACCTCCCTTAGAAGCTTGGAGACAAGCCTCTGAACCACCATTTCACCGTCGATCTCCATGACTGACTTATCCGGGGATCCCAGATACGATTTTGAAGAAGCCTGAATAATAATCATGTTAGCAATGCGCCTGTGTTTCTAGAAAAACCATTCAAACTACCTCTGGTACAGCCTTATGATTTTCGCCTTCATATGTTTTCTTTCATAAATTGTGTTATAAATCTCATTCTCCGAGGCACGGGATGAAATAACGACTACACTGCTTGCGTCGCCCAAGTCTGCCGAAACGGGGTCGCTTATTTTGACCCCGCACATTTCTAATCCGCGCTTCTGCGGGTCACTGTCGATGATCGAACGTATAGTAACTCGGTTGAGAGTTTTCACATTTTCGAAAAGCTGGCTCGTATGTATTCCAGCTCCCCATATGATTACTCTTTCAAAACCGATTAATTCTCTAGAAAGAAGCTGGTCGATCCTATTCCACTCGGAGACTTCTGATTCACGGTAAGTCTGGATCATTCTTTTGACTCCGTCCGGTGAGTCCGTCTCAGAGAGAGTAAAAGACTTCCGATTTGTTTTTTTTGATAATATCGTGATGACAGGGTACGGCATCCTCTCGGAAGTGATTGTAATATCCAACGGCTCAAACCCTGACTTCAACAGACAGTTTATTAAACTATTTTTTGAAAAAATATTAATATGCTCGAAAGTGAAATATCCTGCTGGCCACTTTTCGGGATCTGTCAAACAAGGAACTTCGACTAAAAGACACCCATCTTCGGAAAGGATTTCATTTGCCTTTAAGAGATTCAATAAAGGATCGTAGACATGTTCCAGCACATGCGAAACAACAACGAGATCGAACGATTGAGGCTTTATTTTTAAATCCTCAAAAAGCCCTGTCTTAATTTGGATGTCCCAAAGCTCTGCCGCAACGTCCGCAGCATTCTGCGAGGGATCGCACCCGTCCACAGCCCAACCGAGTTTTTTAAGTTTGGACAACAGATTCGCAGTCGCGGATCCCACCTCAAATACCCAGCCAGGTTTGAGATATTTTTGGATCGTGGCCACCTGCCTGAAATCCGCCTCAAGAGTGGCCTCGCTGGGCAGGCCGTTCCGGCTGGCATTTGTGTAATTTGAGAAGCTCTTGTAATAAAGCCCCATCGCCTCCTCATTGAGAACAGGATCCTGCAGCACGGCTCCACAACTGTCACAAATTCGGATATTTAAATCCAAATCTCCAATTCCAGCTATCGACCAAACGCCCAAGGGAACACGAAATCCATCCTGCCTGCCACAGCAGAAACATGGCCGTTTTATTGTTTTAATATTCACAGCCATAGAAACATGGAAAAAGCATTGAGGGAGTCATTTATTTTAGACACCCATTTTCTGTCCTTGGAAATGGAGACATCGAACTTGCTGGATTCTTTGCAGGCCGCAGTCAAACGCTAGATTTTAGGGCCTTGAAATCATTACCTGTTAAAACAATCACGATAATCCTCACTTCTTATCCCTGAGCCACGTTAACCTGCTGTCTTTCACGGGTTGAGTTTCTTGGCAAAAATGACGACCTCACGCCCGATATTCAGTTCTGCAAGTTTCTGATAGATCTTCCTTTTCAACTCGCCACTTCCCGCACGTTCAAGATTCAGCTCGAATGTCTTGCGTTTGGCGTGGCAGGCACGCCCAAGCGTGTCGTTACCGACATAAATATCCCCCATGAGAAGGAACATTTCGATCGGAAAGGTCGATTCCTGATACACCACTTGGTAGCCGCAACGCCGCAGTAAACGCGCGAGCGACGCATGGTCAAAGTAGTTGAGGTGGTGGGGCGGGGCCACCCACCACTGCGACTGACCTTGCTGGCTTACCGCGGCCTTTTGCAGTTCGTTGAAATCATTGGGAACGGCGATGCAGATCAAGCCATCGTCGGCCAGCATCCCGTGAATCAACTTGAGAAACTTCTCCGGGTCAGGAATGTGCTCCAGGACCTCGCTCATATTCACCGCATCGAACTTGCCAAACGAAGCGGCGTTTTCTCCTGAGAGAAATGCATTCGTGACGTCAAGCCCCAGACCATGGCTGTGTTCGCAAGCTTGCACCGAAGGTTCAACGCCTTGAACTTCCCACCCGCGATGCCTGCCATGCAGGAGGAAAAAGCCGGGACCGGAGCCCACGTCCAGCAACCGCCGCCGCCCCTCGGGCAGGTGCCCTTCCAGCGTCTCGTAACGCTCGGCATAGACCATGTTCCACCACTCCAAATCTTCGTGACTGCGTTCCAAGTAAAGCGGTTTTTCCGCAGTGTAGTAGTCGTGTTTGTAAGCCTCAGTTAGCTCCTCCTCGGAGGGAACGGGAATGACGTGGGCAAAACCGTGCTCCGCGCAGTCGATGACGTCAAAGCCATTTGCTGAGGCAAGCACGGCGCCACGGTGACCGTTCCATTCTTTAATTAGGGCATCGCTCATGGGCGCGTTTGAAGGGTTTGGTTGATCATGTCAGTCATTCGGCGCGCTCCGAGTCCATCTGTCGTCGCAAGCGCCGCCTCACTCATGCTTAGACGACGAGGCTTGTCTATTAGAATATCCGTCAGGGCATCGGCTATCTGATCCTCACTCACTTGCTCATATTGGCCCAAGCTAATACCGATCCCAGCCAGCACAAAGGCCTTGGAGGATTCATAGTGGTCGTCGGTGAGCGCTAGATAAACGCCCGGCACGCCAACCGTAGCCAACTCATAGGCTGTGACTGAAAAACAAGCCAACGCAAGGTCTGCCCTCCCCATCAGCTCGCCCATTTCAGCCACGTCGCGCCGGATCTCGAAAGAGTAACGCGCCTTCGAGATCTCCATTTCAAAGGCTTCCTGATGGCAAAAAGAGCCACCAAGCACAAACACCGCATGGAAACTCGCCGCCACATTCTGAAGAGCACGCACGGCTTTGAGAGTCATGCCTGCCGGATCACTCCCCCCCATGGTGATGAGCAACACTAATGGCTGGCTTCCGTCGCTGGCAGTATGGACAATCCGTTGCTCGTGAACCGCATGAAACTGACGGCGGAGCAGGACCCAGTCCCAGCCTGCGAACTTTCTCCCGCGCAGACTCCCCCAGTCCATCCGCTCCAACTGAGGCACGGGTGGATAAAATAGCAGGTCACACTCCAGTCGCTTTTCTTCAGGATCGTCAATGCCCACCAACAGAACGCCCGTGCGCTCGCGTATGCCTTTGAGCGTCTCACGGCTCGCGCCATCACGCACATCCAGTACCAGCACGTCGGGCTTGGCTCTGACAATGAGGGATTCAAGCTGTCGCCAGCTTTCCGGAGAGTCCCCGACCATTTCATGCCGGTGGTGGTGTTCGGCAATCATTCGGGTACAGACCGCTGAGGGACGGGTGACGAACGTGACACCGAAGCCCCTCTCATCCCGCAGCACTTCGGCAAGGGCAAGGCAGCGCACCAGATGCCCCAGCCCCGTTTCCGACGAGGCATCGCACCGAATCATGGCGGTTCGAGACTTCGCGTTCGCCGCCTTCTGCCTTACATCCGCGTTGATGCGGGTCAGCTCCGGCTCCGAGCGGAGCAGTTGGACGACAGCTCGAATATCGAGATCCCCAGACGCTGCCCCGAGTCGTGCGTGCAGCATGTTCAGAAAGTCGAGGTCCGGCGGTGTATCGACGGACACACGCGCCCCGTGAAACTGCAATTCCTCAGGGACCGGCAGGAACAAGACTTTGACAAAGCTGGGATGGATTTTGAAGTACGTACAGGTGTGCTCGCGGGCGACGGGATCCTCGGGCGCCTCAAGTTTTAGCTTGGTCAAAGCCGCCATCGTAAAGGCTTCAAAGCCCTCATTAATATTCGGCTGATCAGGCGTGGAGACACAAAAGTCAGCACCGGCGGCCACCATGGAAGCGACCAGTGCATCCAGCGAAACGGGGTCTACTAGAGGCGCATCCCCAGTCACCCGCACAATGACCTCTGCCCCGGCTTCCTGCGCCGCTTTGTGAAGGCGTTCAAGCACGTTTAATTCCGAACCACGAACCACGCGAAAACCCTCAGCCTCAACATACGAAGCGAGATCATCGTCGGCCGGAAGGTTGGACGTGGCCACCACGATTTCGTCCACTTCCACGCAACGAGATATCCGGCGCAGCAGATGCCAAATCACTGGCTTGCCCGCCAGGTCCGCAAGCACTTTGCGAGGGAAACGGGAGGAGCCCATGCGGGCCTGAATAATGGCAACGGTATACGGCTTAGCCATGCGGCGGATCAAGCGTGGATGACAGGTGTGCCTCGCAGTTTCAAGGTGGGGCGCAGGCCGTCGCTCGGATCGGCGCGCCAGTCACGCTCGACAAGTTCAATGCTGGCCGGCCGCTTGATTCCGTCACCATCGGCAGTGAAAGCCTGCTTTGTTTCCCGAATCACAGCGTCAATTTGGTCAGGCAGCCAGCAATGCCCCGCCGCGTATTCGCTGCCCTTGCCATCAAGATCGAGATGGAATTCCACCGCTGTCGCCCCCCAGTGATGGATCGCTCGGGCGATGACGCCGGGATTCACCGTGTGATCCGACCAGCCGACTTTGCAGCCAAAGTGGTCGCGCATGGTTTTGATCGCCGCAAGATTGCACTCCTGCGGAGGCGTGGGGTAGCTGGAGGTGCAATGCAAAAGGGTCAGGTCTTTGCATCCGTTGGACCGAAGCACATTAACCGCCACCTCGATCTCGGTCATCGTGGCCATGCCGGTGGAAAGGATCACTGGCTTGCCTGTCCTCGCACACTCGGCCAGAAGATCCGACCACAGCAGCTCGTACGAGGCCACCTTGTAAAAATCCACATGCGGCTCCAACTCCGCCACTGCCTTCAAATAAAACGGCGTGCATGAGAACTGCATTCCGAGCTCGTGAGCACGATCTGCAAGCGGCTTCAGAAAGGAAGACGGCAATTCCCAATTCCGCCGTTCGCGATGTCCGGGGCGTGCGGCTAGGACCTCGGCGGTGAAAAGTTCATCGATCTTGAACAGTTGAAACTTTACCGACGAGCACCCCACTCGCGCAGAACACTCTACGAACTCGAGGCAACGGTTCAGATCCTTATGATGATTACTAGAAACTTCGGCTATGAACATAACAGCACTCCGACGACTCGCTCCCCTCGCGCTTCTGAAGGACTAGACAAACACTGGAAGCCGTACTCCTTTATCGTTAACAGCAAGTTCACGTTTTTAAATCACAAATGTGCCTTGGGATTTTTTAAACTGTTCTATGACATGCAGCCGTTTAGCGGCAAGAAATCCCAACCCTTATTGGCCTAGCGAGTGATCGAAGCCGACTCGTGCGCGCTTTGAACGAAGTCAGCCGCAGTCGCCAGACCGGAATGATTTCGAGTCATTGTCTTCACTAGCTTTTTCAATGTAAATCCAAGCATCGAGGAAAATCAGGTCAGAACATAAACGCACAAGCTCGGGATTAAATTTTTTGACTTTTTTAACACCCACCAATCCGAACGGACCCTGAGAGCAAACGACCAGCGAAACCCAAATGATCCGATCACTCAAATGCAAGCGTTAACTCGGCTCATTTTCGACAACACAAATGCTCAGAGATACTTCGTTCACCTGTCTCGAAATCTACTGCGGATGATTGCCGAAACCCTTTCCTTGGGGTAGAGTTGCGGTTCCCATTTTCACTAGGAACCTTGTATTTAAACGCGAGGTTCGCGCAATCCATGCTAAATAATCAGGCGATTCTCATCACAGGCGGGACAGGGTCCTTTGGAAAAGCTTTCGTACGCACCATTCTGAAGCGCTACCCTGGGGTGCGCCGCCTGGTTGTCTTCAGCAGGGACGAGCTGAAGCAGTTCGAAATGGCTCAGGAATTTCCGGAGAAAACATTCAAGGCGCTCCGCTATTTCATAGGGGATGTCAGGGACGCGAAACGTCTCCAGCGCGCGTTCGAAGGGATCGACATTGTCATCCACGCGGCTGCGCTCAAGCAAGTTCCTGCGGCGGAATACAACCCCTTTGAGTGTATCAAAACCAATGTGTTGGGGGCACAAAACGTCATCGAGGCCTGCTTTGATACACGGGTAAAACAGGTCGTGGCCCTTTCCACGGACAAGGCCGCGGCTCCGATCAACCTTTACGGCGCCACAAAACTTTGTTCGGACAAACTTTTCACCGCTGCAAACAACGTTGTGGGCGGCCGGCAGTTGAAATTCTCAGTGGTGCGTTACGGCAATGTCATGGGAAGCCGAGGATCTGTCATCCCGTTCTTTCTCCAAAAACGCCAGTCTGGCGTGTTGCCGATCACTGACCCTGCGATGACTCGGTTTAACATCAGCCTGCAAGAGGCCGTGGAGATGGTGCTCTGGACCATTGAACACGCCAAGGGCGGCGAGATTTTTGTTCCGAAAATACCCAGCTATCGGATTACAGATTTAGCCAAGGCCATCGGGCCTGAATGCGAAACACCCGTCACGGGCATCCGCCCAGGGGAAAAAATCCACGAGGAAATGATCACCTCGAGCGACAGCTTTACCACGGTCGATTTGGGGCGTTATTACGCGATTCTTCCCTCCGCGGGAAGCCACACCATGGAGTCTTACATTCAAACTTTTGGCGGCAAAGCCGTTCCAAATGGTTTCGCCTACAATAGCGGCTCAAACCCAGATTTCCTCTCGGTAGAACAACTCAAGCAGCTAATTGCTGATAACTTTTCCGAGTCGGTCTCCCACGCATGATTCCATACGGCAGACAGGAAATCACCCAGTCAGATATTGACGCGGTTGTCGCGGTTCTGAAATCCGATTTTTTGACTCAAGGACCCGCCGTCACGCATTTCGAAGACACGGTAGCAAAGTACGCGGGGGCGTCACACGCTTGTGCGGTCAGCAGTGCCACGGCCGCACTCCACATCGCGTGTCTCGCGTTGGGCGTGGGCCCCGGCGATATGGTTTGGACTTCTCCTCTGACGTTTGTGGCCAGTGCCAACTGCGCTCTCTACTGTGGGGCGGAAGTAGACTTCGTAGACGTTTCGCCTAGCAGCTTTAACATGGACGTTTCTGCTCTGGCGGAAAAGCTCAAGTCCGCCGCAATCCTTGGGCGCCTCCCAAAAGTAGTCATTCCAGTCCACCTCAGCGGCCGCCCGTGTGAGATGGCCGAAATCCACGCGCTTTCTCTCGAATACGGGTTTCATATCATCGAGGACGCCTCGCATGCCGTCGGAGCGCGTTATTTGGGAAAACCGGTCGGAAACTGCGCATATAGCGACGTCTGTGTATTCAGCTTCCATCCCGTCAAAATAATCACGACGGGCGAAGGCGGCATGGCTCTCACCAACCAACCTGTGCTGGCACGGCGGATGGAACTTCTCAGAAGCCACGGAATCACTCGAGATCCGCAGGAGATGGAGGGCGAACCCCACGGCCTCTGGTATTACCAGCAAATCGCTCTTGGATTTAATTACCGGATGACAGATATCCAAGCCGCCTTGGGAACCAGCCAGATGACTCGGGTGGACAATTTTGTAGACCGGAGAAACGAGCTGGCGCGACGCTACGACGCTCTTCTTTCGAACCTGCCACTCACCGGCCCTGTTGAATGCAGCTCAAGCCTTTCAAGCAGGCACCTTTACGTGATTCAACTTCACCTCGAAAAGATACAAAAATCGCAGCGCCAGATTTTTGAAGCCCTTCGGGCACAGGATATCGCCGTGAATCTCCACTACATTCCAGTCTACTGGCATCCTTATTATGAACAGCTTGGCTTCAAAAAAGGCATGTGTCCGCAAGCCGAAGCCTACTACGCGAGAGCGGTGAGCCTGCCTCTCTACCCCGGTCTCAGTGACGCCCAGCAGGACTACATCGCAGAAGCCCTTGAAAAAGTCCTCCACGCATAACTTCGTGACCAGAGAAGTCCCACCCACAGAGCTTAAATTCTCCACCTCGACGGCTCGCTCTCGTGGAGTGGGAGTTCCACAGAGCCGTACAGAATGAATAAACTGCTGGAAACAAAGGGTTTTTCGCCCAATTCACCCAACTCGCCGTCCGTATTGGCTGTTTTATGAAGCGCGCACTCTTTTTAATCAACAATGTTGAGGAGGAGGTCTTTCTCCTCCTCGCCGAGTGCGCACAAACCCATCCAGACTATCTTATAAAGATTGTTACAGTTAATCCCCATGTATCGGATTGGCTGCAAAAGCAGCGACTGAATTGCTCTCTCCTTTCTCTCAGAAAAACGAAAAACAGACCAGCGGACGCCGCCAAGGCTTTTGAAATTGTGGCGAGCGAAACGTACCGCCAACACTGCGTGCCGGGAACACGTTTGGAGAGCTGGAAGGTTCTTCTCTGGGACAGGTTCTTCCAGTTTATGGACGTCGACACCAGCGATTGTGTTCAGACGGTCTTGGACTATTTCGACTACCAGTTGCTGATCGCGCCCCTCGACCCGCACGACCTGATTGCACAGCGCCTTGTACGAGCCGCCAAACGTCGCGGGGTTCCTGTGATCGCTCTAGTGGCCTCCTTCCTTCGGACAAAAGAAACCCTCGACCTTCCGCTTTCCTACACAAAATACTTTGTTTCAAATCAGGATGATCTGTCCTTTTTAGTTCAAAAAAAGGGGGCAGAAGCATCTGCAGTACAACTTGTCTCCAGCCGCAACAGGCATGAAACGGTGCACCCGTCTCGGGAGCAAAAAAAACAGACCAAAGAGACGCTTCTATCCCAAATCGGAATTGCCCCTGCCGCTCGAATAATTCTGACAACTTTCGCGATCCGCCACATTTGGGAGTTACGCCAACTCATTCACAATCTTTCTCCCCGGCTCAATCTCCCCAATGAGACAGCTCCACTTCATTTGCTCATCTATCCAGAAGGTCCGCTTGAAACAAGAGAAGCTGAAACACTATTCCGAAAGGAAAGGCTCCACACAAAATTCACTCTTTTAGATCACACCGTCGACTTCGCCGAACTCCTGCCCATCACTGATCACTTTATCTGTTTTCGCGCCCGCAAAACTCTGGACATGGCCTGCGAGATGGGCATCCCCGCCACAGTGTATGATCCCTTTCTTCTCAACCGCAGTGATCAGCTTCTATTCAACGGGCAAGAATTGCTCATCCACGCGGAAAAGAACACCCCAGTGAAACTCGACTAAGTTGTATGTCCCACCATTTTAGAGGGCTATGCTTCGCCGGCAGGGAGCATCACGTTAAAAAGCTCAAATCGATGATTCAATATCTCGAACAACGGGATTTTGAGGTCACGTACATTACTGGAAACAATGTTTTAAACCAAGACAACTACGAGAGCCCGCTTCTAAGGGAAGAATCGCGTTACGTTCATCTCTTCGATTTTTTAGATCCAGCTGCGGTTGCTGAAATCAACGAGGCAAATGATCTCCTGCAAAAACAACTGGAGCCCGGAGGGACTGAAATCGAAGGTTTTTCCGAGCATATTCCCGACTTTTACGTACGATTTTCCATACGTGATTTAGCGGAAACACAAATTCTTTTTCGGAAAGCCATCGCAGAACTAAAACCAGACGTGGTTTTTATCCTTCATGAATGCAACTTTTGGACGAAGTGTCTGGCCTACTGTGCAAACCGAGCAAACATTCCCGTGGTTTCCTTCCAAGAAGGCCAGTATGGTCCAAATCAGGCGCCTCCGGAGTATTCGATATACCCGCTGATGACGGAATTCTCCACCGTGGTGTTTCTTTGGGGGCCCAAAGAGTTTGAATTTTTAAACACCAGCGAATCAGCCGCCAAAAAATTATGCGTCGTCGGCGCACCGCATTTGGACGAGTACATTACCATGCCCGAGGAGAGGAAAGTGCGCACCCGCGAGGCGCTGATTCAAAAACATGAATTAGGTCCTGTCTCAAGCATCGTCGCTTTCGCGGTGCCGCACACGATGTCGGCATCTGGGGACCTCCTGAAAATCATCAACGACCTCATTGTCTTTTTCTCCGCCAGACCGAATCTCGCCTTAGTCCTGAGATTTCACCCGTTTGAAGCCGCCTTGGCGGGGTCTCTCAAGCACCTTTGGCAGCACCTTAAAAACATATCGTGCGATCAGGACACGGAAACTCCGGACCTCATCACAGCCATCGACCTGTGCCTCTGCCAGCGCACTTCATTCGGTCTGGAATGCCTTGCCCTGGGCAAACCCATTGCGGAAATTAATTATAACCATTCTGCGGCAGACCGCTCTGGTTATTTTAACCAAGGCATCGCAAGTCTCATCGCGTCACCCGCGGATATGGACAGTATTCCACGCCTCTTAGAACCCGAGGCCGGTTCGGAAACCGCTCATAAAACACTTCAAGTGCTGCAGGAGAACTTCTTCTCGATTGATGGTAAAACGCGGGAGCGTGTCTACAGGCGTATTCTAGAACTCCTGCCCACCCGCTAGCGTTTCTGAGACACCCCACAGTTCAAATGTCCATCCCAGAGCAAAACTTTTCCATTTCTGTTGTCATACCGACATATAACCGCGCCGACACTCTCAAGCTCACTCTTGAGGCATACATGCGCCAAACTGTCCGGTCCAACTTGTTTGAAATTATCGTCATCGATGACGGATCCACGGATCATACGCAGGATTTGCTGCGCTCCCTCAGACCTCTGCTCCCGTATCATCTAAGGGTCCAGTTCCAAGAAAACCAGGGCCCTGGAGCGGCCCGAAATTGGGCCATTGGCCAGGCTGCCAGCCCGCTTATTCTTATCACAGGAGACGATATTATTCCCCACGAAGACTTGCTCTGGGAACATCTCCTCTACCACACCCAGTTTCCTGACACGACAAACGCAATGGTTGGGAAGGTAGAGTGGGACCCAAATATCCCCCTGTCTTTTTTGATGCACTTCATCACGGAAGTGACCGACTACCAGTTCGGCTTTCATCGGATTACTGACTCGGAGAATGTTTCTCCCGGCTTCTTCTATACTTCGAATATTTCTCTCAAAACGGAGATGCTCCGTAAACATCCTGGGTTTCATCCTGCATTCATTCATGCAGCCTTCGAGGACATCGAATTGGGGGTCCGCCTGCACAAATCTGGCATGCGTCTACGATACCGAAAAAATGCCATCGGGTTTCATCATCACAAAATCACACTGGACTCATTCTGTGGAAGGCAGCACAAGGTGGGGCAGATGCAAGTTGTTTTTAACAAATTGCTTAACGAAGGGAGTGTCAGCAAAAATCAGGCTGCGACACTCCAAGAGCTTGAGACTGAGCGGAAAAATATTGTCGAGGACTTACTGAAACTGGTGAAACTCAGTCAGGAATCGAAAATAGATACTTATGCTGATGGCCCGCTTGATGCGGTGCCAGAGAATCTCAAACAAATACTGCCTCACTTAGTGGTTCCGCATTTGGACGGGTATCGCAAGCTCGGTGAAATTGACTACAAGTTGAAGCTGATCAAGGAGGCTTCACCAGTTTCGATAATTTGAGTAGTGTCAGTGAACACTCAAAGTGCACCAATCAAGAGGCTGCTCCATTCGAATGGACACAGATCAAAGTGAACGCAAAGACCTTCACTGGTAAATGCGCGAATTTATTCAAGTGGATATTAGGCGTATCGCGCTGGAACGCAAAGTATGAGCCGGTTACGTACGTCGGAATGAGCTGCCGCTTCGATAACAACGCAGAGCCGGAGCGCCTGGAGCAGTATGCGGGGCCGGGACACGGCATGGTGAAAATCGACAACAACTGGGCGGAGAACGCGATGCGCGGGGTAGCGTTGGGGCGTAAAAATTGGATCTAGATCGGAAGCGAAAGTGCGGGGCCGAAGGTTGCGGCGTTGCTGTCGGTGTTGGAGACCAGGGTTGGAGCAAAAGCCGACGCAACCCTTCTGAAATACAAGCAAGCCGTGGAGACTTCTGGAACATAGCAGAATAGGCACCCATGCATGCACCCAACGCCGAGATTTATGGCCCAATAGCAAAGGCTTTTTTGATCCAGGCCGGATATCCCCAGGCTGACGGATTTGTCCCACCTGTCAGAGATCGGCGAAGGCTTTTCTACAGCATTGTCGATGCTTTCCGATAATACCGCGGAATCCACGCTATCAGACACAGTAGGAATCATTTCGGCGCCTAGACTTGGGCATATCGTCCCACAGCCGGACATACACCCTGATCCATAGTTCCGCGCACTTTGAACGCTGTCGGACGATTCGAGTTCGGTGTTATCGGACATGGCCTTTTCCTCCTTTCTGAAGCGAGATAGTTTGGGGGGAATCGCATTCCACGACTGGATTTGCTGCCGGCTCGCGCGTTTGGTTCACTGCTTGCTTCTCCGTCAAAACGCAGCCCTCTTTGTTCGAACCTTGTGAATCGAACTCAGCGGTGACTGGCTGGTTTTCTGCGGCATTGCGCCATTGGACACCGCGGCTGCCGTCTAGGTTAAACCCGATCGGGGTTTCCGAAACTTTTCGGGGATAAGCCGTAAACGAGGGCCCGCGCCCCATTTTGTGTTCTTTTACCGGTGATGCTGAACGTCTGAACTCGGGGGAACGCTGGCTGCTTTTGAATCGATTGCGGCACAGTAGCGCTCGGTCTTGCGTTAGCTTCCTGTTCAAACGCAGGTTCCTGACCAGCGGCGATGTAAGCCATAAGGCTGGCCCGATGAATCAGGCGTACGCCCCTTGTGGCACCTTTTTGGCGGACCACAGCGCTTTTCACTGGCGGGAGATTTTTGTTCGCCTTGCACGGGAGTATGAGGTTGTTCAGCGTTGACCGGCTTAGGTTCGAGTATGGGCACTTTTCACCAGCGCGCGGGAGTCGAAGCCAGTCGGGTTTAGGTTTTGGAACTGCCTGTGGTAGAGTTGTTAGCTCTTTGCTTGGGTTTTTGTGATGATGTATTTTCATGCACCCACATTCTTCCCAAGATCTCAGGTCATTTTGAGGCGTAACCTCCAGTGGGTTACTGGTGTAACCAAAAATGACGAATTCGTGTGTCCTGATCCCTGTGCGCGGTAACGGTTTTTGAGGATCATTTTTCGACCCACTTTCCTACCCTCTCCACTCAAGTCCGGAATGTGACTTAGAACTGCCAGCTTCCCCTTGCGCACATGAGCGGAGCGCAGATCTTCCAAAAAAGCCACTAAGGCTCTGTTCTCGTATTATTTACACAATCGCCTTCTTTAAGGCAGACAGATTCAATCTCCCCCAATGCGCTAACTGGAAATAGAGGGACGCTTACGACGATGTCGGGCAACGCGTTCCTTGGTGGCCCTGCGATTGCGGCGCACGAGATACTCCTCTGGCGTTTCGTGCCGATAAACCCCGACATCCGATAGCAGTTTCATGATGTCGTCATCGTGAAGTCCGTGGATCCATCGAGCCATTTCCCCAACATGGTCCCAGTACGCAAGACGCCACACCAACTCCTGCCGCTGCAATTCCAGAAAAAGTATCCGTGAGATCAACCGCTCAACGCGTTCTCCCTTGTGCTGCTCAAAGCCCATTTCCAATTGGTGGAGTATCTCCGGGCATAGTTCGCGAAGGACCTCTTTGAAATCATCCACGCGCACGCAGAAGATACTGTTTTTGGGCTCTCCCAAAGCTGCGCTTAACCTGAAGAGCGAGCGATAGCGCGGATTGGATTCTTCGAGGGCTTAATGCCGGGCAACTGGCTCTTTTTCGAATCTGAGTTTCAGGTGATCTGCGCTGTAAGAGGGATCGATTTTAATCAGTTCCCGTTGAATGGCAGCCACTGGACGCAAAGGGACAGCGCCTATCATGTCGCCTATGTTTTTGAAAAGCCGCAGGCCTTGGTACTCCCTGTCCACCCACAGCAGCTCTTTCCCTCGGGTGGTACCTTCACGCTCGTGCCTAGCCATGTAGACGTCATGCACCAGGGCGCCCAAATCGTTCAGATCCCCCTCACGCCAGGGCAAATCCGGCAGAGGCGAGAGCGCGTGTCTTTTTCTGGACAACAACCGATCCTTAAACTGTTTTAGCTTTAGACGAAGGACCGTCAAAGGCTTGGCGCTGGATTCAGGCCGATTTTCGGCAAGGGGTGCTCCGAGGGACATACCCTGACAGGATGCGTTGGAATTGACGGCTCGAAAAGGGGAGAAAAAGCCCATCCGGGCCGGTCTATCAGAGCATCTTGACCACTGGGCGGATTGGTGGTCTGCCCCCCGCCGATCACCCCTCCCCAAACTTTGGCGTAGACCCCCAATTTTATATCGGTGGACACCCAAAACGTCGGTGCCGATTTATGACTTTGATTATGACTTTGCCAATTTTGGGTCTTGAAAACGAGCGTAACCCCTTCATTCCCAGCAAGTGGCGGAGGGAGCGGGATTCGAACCCGCGGAACCTTTCAGTTCTCCGGTTTTCAAGACCGGTGCAATAAACCGCTCTACCATCCCTCCATTTAACGATACTAGAGTAACCTGCTCGGAAGCTTGGTGGCGCGCAGATCTCAAGGTTCCATGTCCTCAAAATCCTGAGATCTTCGCAAGCCCTTTCAAGCGCTAATTCGTTTTATTCCTGCAACCACGTACGGATTTGTTCCCAAAAACCGCCCTCGATCCTTCTCCCACGCGCGCGCACGAACAAAACGATTCATCGTTGTCTTCCTTCTCGACTCCTTTTTTGTGCATTTGCTAACTATTTGAGGCTGCGCCTATGTCCCGCCGCTATTTTAAAGAACTTTGACTCCAACAATTCAGAGGATTGATTGCCGTGGTTGAAACGGGCAGCTTTTCGAGCGCTGCGGAGAGGTTACATCCCACACGGGCATCAGTTTTGGCAGCAGGTGCTGGCACAGGAGGCGGAATTTGGCTGCTGCCTAGTGGAGCCGAATGGGAAGTACATGAAAATTACGTCCGACGGCGAGAGACTTGCGTTGTTGGCGACGCCGTTGGTGGAGAGCTTTGATTCCATCAAAGAGGCTTTTTGCGTCAACACAAAAGTAGCCATTCTATCGAACGCCACAACACCGAGCTGCCTGGCATATGAGTTGAGGGGGGCTGTGGAGACTGTGCGCCTATTGTTCCCGGAGGCGAAGCTTGCGTTCCACGATCGGAACTCACCCGCGGCGCTCGAGTTGCTTGAAAAAGGTGAGGTTGATCTCACTGTGGCTGAGCGGTTTGCATAATGGCCGGAGGAACAGGCCCTGGATTATTTCCTGTTTCAAGAGCACCCATTTTGTTTGATCGCGCCCGAGGGCCATCCCCTGTAGCAGATGAAAGCGCCAGCGTCGTCCGATCTAGCGAGATATCCCGTGTTATTGCCAGGCATCGGGGCGAATTGCCGGCCGCGCCTCGAGAGACTTCTGCGCGAGGCCGGCGTATGGGGTAGCTCACAAATAGCCATGGAGTGCAGTTTTCCTGCCAGCCTGCACGAGTACGTGGACGCAGGCTTGGGAATCGCAGGAAGCCCGCTTCCCCCTGCTGTTCTCGCGTCCGGAAGTGCCACTACGCTTCCGGGACGCTGTACACGATTGCGTGACTTAAGCCCGCTTTTGGAAAACGAACCGCTGTTTTACGTGAGGCGTAAAGGCAGGTTTGAAACGCCGATTGCGTCTGCCTTTCGGTCAGCCGTTTTGAAAGTGTCGTTGAGTGCGTAAGCCTGTGGGGCGATTCTTAAAACCAATCAGCTGAAAGGTATCACGGATCCGAAGTTGTGGGCGCAGCTAATCTCGTGGTTGTGAAACACACCAAGCGTTTGTTACTTGACCGCACCATCGCGCTGAAAAGCCTGCCAATCTGCGGCATAGGCAGCATTAATTAACCAGGAAGCCGTCGCCTTCTCGCCGGCGAACGCGGCAAAAGGTGCGACCGGCAGCGTTTGATAACCGCCTTCCGCTGGGCTCCAGTTTTGGCCGAGGTAGCCGCTCTCGAGAGGGGTCATGTTTAGCTTCACAGCGCCTTGGCGGGCGTCCGCATCCGCTGGCACACGCGACGCGAAGGTGTGGCGCAGAAACGAGAACACCAGCGGCCACGTTTTTTCACCAGGGCCGTGACCAGTCTTTGGTTCGACAGCAAAATTCCAAGCGGCAGCGTGGTTCTTCCGGAGCGTAGGCACCACGGCGAGATTCTCTTCTTTCGTTGGGCGCGTCAGGAAGGGATCGTCCTCACCAAAAATTACCAAACCAGGCACTTGAGCCGCACCCGGTTGATAAACTTGAAACGTGATGCCGGGGCGCATTGAAACCCAGCCCCAGACACGCTCCGGCACATACGCGGGGAATACCGCGGAAAAGCCGGTGCCGTTGGAGTGCCCGTAGAGAAACAGCGGTGCATTCTCCAATTCGCGGTGGCCTGTCACAGCACTAAACGCCTTGAGGCGCTCAAACAGCAGGCTCCTCGGCCAGAAACCGCGTTGCATGGGGTTTCCGGTAAACTTGAACAATGCGAGATGCAATTCTTTGGCGAGTGCACGCATGTCGGCTCGGTTAAACAGACTGCCTCCACTGCCGTGTCCGGACATAACGACAATGCCTTTCGCCACCTCGACGCCTTCCGGCATCCAAAGGTCGAATTTTACCTCTTCGCTCTTCCCTTCTTCTTTCTCTTTGACAGCCTCGGCCCATTGTTGGTCACTGATCTTCCAGTCCCAATTCCGACCGACCACCTGTTGGGGCGAGGGCGTGCCCCATTTGGCCTCGTCGAGAACCCCGTCCCAGCTTTTTGAGTTCTTCGCTTGTACATTTGTACTCACCCATCCAATGCTATGGCTCTCGGGTAGCTGAAGTGTCTCGGAGTGTTCAATATCTCCGGCATGCGCCGCACAGAGACACGCGAGGAGGACCGTGGGAAAAAGACAACGTCTCATGAATCTTCATCATCGTCATCGAGATGCGGTCTTTGTCCAGCGGGGATTGACCACCTTGGTTCTGTTTCGCGCTCAGGGCCGGAGTCAAACCAAAGAATCCAGAGAGCCGACTCTTGCACAGAGAAGAAGACTCTGTCTGTTTGTTAAGGCGCTCAGTCTAGAAAAAATCGGCGGCCACTTTTAAGACTCGGAAACAAGTCTTCATGAGCTTCTTCCATTCGTGCAATTTTTTGTTTCGCGCCCCTCGTTAATCCTCCACTCCTTGACATGACCTTGATAAACGCGACCCGAATCTTCAGTGCGATAGTGTTTCTCTTATCACTGTACTCCGCCTCAGCCCAGCAGCGGGGAGCGACTGTTGATCCTCGCAGTCTTGACGAGGCAACTTTTGGTCAATGGGTCAGTGGCTCGGAAACCCCACTTGTGCTCAGCGCTGAGCAGGCTAAGCTGGGGATGAGAGCCCTCGTGTGGACCAAGGCGGGGCCTCCCCATTGGATGAACACCAAATTTGGCGTGGGCCCCAGTGCTGGGGTACGGCACATGCGAGTCGGATTTAAAGAAACCGTGGAACTCGGCTCTGTGCTAGCATGTGGTGGCGGCGCGTTAAGTGTACTCAAGACGGATGCTCCATATCCGGGCGATTTGAACAACGAGTCGCACTGGGAAGCTGCAGAGCGGATGAGCGGAGCGGAGGTCACTACGAAAGAGGTGGAAGCGGGCGCGTATGGCGTATGGGTACTGCCGAACAGAACACGCACCAGGGCACTCCGTTTCACCCATGTACCAACCGACACGGACAAAGATTTTGCCGGTGTCTTTTCCGGGCTATGGCTGATCGCGGACCGAGTCGCCAATATTGCCCCGCAGGCGATGGTGCAATCACCAAATCGTGACGATGTCTCAGCGAGACTCATCGATGAAAAGTACAATCAATGGCATGCGTGGGATAACGGTGAGCAGGGTGCTGTCGAAGCGGTTTCGCCAGATAAACCCGTATGGGTTACCCTCACATGGCCCCGGAGTGTGCGTCTGAGTGCTGCGGCACTTTTGTGGGCTGGGTTTGAAGAGGCCGAGGTGGAAGTGTTTACAGGGAGTGAAACGGATCTGGTTGCTGGGGCGCCCGCATCCAAGTGGAGAAAACTTTCAGAGCGAACAGGGTTGAAAACAGCCTACCCACTCAACCTAGACGTGCAGTGGGTGGGATTCGAAAGTAATGTTGAAACACGTGCCGTACGGCTCAAAATCTTGCGGGGTTTCACCTCTGCGTTGGGGCATCTTCATGACAAGGTCAAAGGAGGAAAACGCGTTTGGCTGGGGGAGCTTATGACACTATCGCCGCTTGATGAAGGAGAGAAATTGAGCTCGCTATTGTTGCCCCGTGAGGCGGAGGAACCGCCGCCCATACCCATAAGCTTTACTCTGCCTGAGGCGGGTGTGGTGACGCTGGTCATCGAAGATTCGAAAGGTCAGCGCGTCCGCAATCTTGTGAGTGAAACGCCTTTTCCAAAAGGCCAAAACACGGCTTGGTGGGATGGAAGCGACGATCTGAGCCGGGACACGGATGCAGCCCATCATGGCATGTATCATATTCCTAAAAGGTTGGTTGCGCCGGGAGATTATAAGATCCGCGGGATCTGGCGAAAGCCGCTGGAGTTGCATTACGAGATGAGCGTTTATAACGCTGGAAAGCCTGCCTGGCCGACAGCGGATAAAACGGGTGGATGGATGACCACACACACGCCGGTCACAAGCGTGGCGTGCGTCCCGGGGTCGAAGACGGCCGATGGTCAACCGCTTGTCTTTATTGGAGCATCTGTGGCTGAGGGAGGTCATGGCGTGCAGTGGTTGCGTGAGGATGGCACAAAACTCGGTGGCCAACATTGGGTCGGTGGTCACTGGACGGGTGCGCCAACACTTGCCGTGGATCACGGGAGCGCAGTGCTGGAGCATCTGTGTTACGTGGGCGCGGTTTGGGAAGGGGAACTGCGTATCACCGCAAAGACAAGGGATTTTGGAGACAAAGCTGTCCTGAAAATAAAGCTCGGAGACGAAGACGATCGGGAACCCAAAAAGACAGGCACTGCAAAAAAAGAAAAACCTTTGCCGCCCGGAAAACTGGAGGAGTTTGAAGGAGGAGAGAAGACCTATGTGTTGTCTGGATTGGCGGCAAGAGACGGGCAGGTGCTATGTTCGATGATTCGGCAGAACGAATTATTGGTTGTAGATTGTGCCTCGGGGGAGTTGCGCTCGCGTGTGCCTGTGAGCGATCCGAGAGGGCTTTGTTACGACCATGCGGGCAGGCTGCTTGTTTTGAGTGGAAAGAAACTCCTGCGGTTTGCGGCGTTGGAGGCCAAACCCGAAACGCTCATTGCAGGCGGGCTCCAAGATCCTCGGCATGTTACTGTGGATGCCGACGGTGGACTTTGGGTGTCGGATCGCGGCGCCTCCCACCAAGTGAAACACTTTACGTCGGCTGGGTTGTATGTGGATGCGCTGGGCAAGCCTGGCAGGCCCTCCGTTGGGCCTTACGAACCGTTGCACATGAATGAACCCAATGGCTTTGGACTGGATTCAAAAGGCCGTGTGTGGGTCGCGGAGGCCCATGGAGCGCCTAGGCGGGTGTCTGTTTGGGACTCCAAGGGGAAACTCGCACGCACTTTTTACGGTCCATCGGAATACGGTGGCGGCGGTGTATTGGATCCGCAGGATGCACGGAAATTTTTTTACAGGGGTATGGAGTTTGCGTTAGACTGGGAAAAAGGGTCGGATCAACTGCGTCGCGTCTTCTGGCTGCCGTCTCCACTTGTGGAGGCCCACTATGGGCCATACTCGCCTGATACGCCGCTTTATCCTTTCGATGCGAATCCCAAGATAACGGGAAATGGAAAGGTACCTTCTGGCGGTGCGCGGCGTTTTTTTACAAGTTGTTACACGCACAACCCGACCAACGGCGACGATGTCGCCTTTGTGTGGCAGGATAATGAGAGCACGGTGCGCTTGGTTTCGGCGCTCGGGAACGCCAACGCGTGGCCGATCCTCAAGAGTGCGCCGTTTCGGGAGCTTTGGCCCGAGGGGACAAAGTCCGACGCCACCTCCCCGCGTCCCGAGGCTATGGCGACATTTCTTTGGATGGACTTGAACGCCGACGGCCTGCCGCAACCCAATGAAGTGCACTTCCTAAAAGGGCAATGTCGAGGGGTTACTGTGGACAATGACCTGTCGTTTGTAGTGTCGCGATTAAATGGTGCGTGCCTCCGTTTTCCAGCTTTTTGGGAGGCTGGCAGGCCGGCGTATAATCTCGCGAGTCCGGAGAATCTTGGCACTCAGGCAGGACCTGCGGTTTCTAGTGGCGGGGGACAGAGCCTCACAGATGGAAACGGCTGGACCGTTCATACCAATGCTCCAGCGCCTTTGTCCGCCCATGGAATTGGCGGCGTTTTTAAAGGTGAGGTCCGTTGGAGTTACCCCAGCCTCTGGCCTGGTTTGCATGCCAGTCACGAGGCCGCTGTACCTGACCGTCCAGGAATGATTGTGGGCCACACGCGCCTTTTGGGGGGATGGATCCAGAGCGCCGTCGGACCGCTGTTTGCAGTAAACGGAAACATGGGCAATGTGTATTTGCTCTCTGCCGACGGCATGTTCGTTGCCACGCTCTTCCACGATATTCGTCTCAGCAATGCGTGGGCTTTTCCGGTTGCAAAAAGAAACTTGGACGTGACGAACGTGTCGCTGCATGACGAGAACTTTTGGCCTAGCATCACCCAAACGCGTGACGGAAAGGTTTTCCTCGTGGATGGTGGACGCACCAGTCTTGTGCGTGTCGACGGGTTGGATTCACTACAGGCGCTTCCTGAGAGTCATATATCGTTAGGAACCGACGATTTGGCGCGCGCTCGAGACTGGTTTGTGCGCGCAGAGACGAAGCGCCAGAAAACGCTTGGGGGAGGCACTCTTCCCGTTGCAGTGTGCGCCTCTGGGCAAGTGCCCACGGTGGACGGCAATCTCGGGGACTGGGCGTCTTCGACAGAATGGGCCGTGATTGACCGTCGAGGGACGAAGGCCAACTTTAACAGTGATTCAAAGCCTTATGAGGTTCGCGGCGCGATCACGCTCAGCCAAACGCATTTATTCGCGGCGTGGAAAACCACGGAAAAGAACCTGCTGCTGAACAGTGGTGAGACGCCACTTGCGTTTTTCAAGCACGGCGGTTGTCTGGATCTGATGCTTGGAACTGACGCGGAGGCAGATCCCGCTCGAGCCGAGCCAGTTCCGGGAGACCTGCGATTGCTGGTCACAAAGGTGAAAGGCCAGACACGCGCGTTTTTGTATCGCGCAAAGGTTCCAGGGACTACTGAGCCTGTGCCGTTCCGCTCTCCTTGGAGGACTGTGTCGATCGATGTCGTAGAGGAGGTGAGTGAACAGGTGACGTTTGCCGCTGATGGAGAGGGCAATTTCGAACTAAGCGTGTCTCTCGCTCTTTTAAAATGGCATCCACAGCCCGGTAAAAGTTATCGCGCCGATGTCGGAGTGTTGCGAGGCTCGGGTGGCGACACAACACAACGAGTGTACTGGTCGAATAAAGCGACAGGAATCACCGCGGATGTCCCCAGTGAAGCGGAATTGACGCCGAGGCTTTGGGGACTGTGGAAGGTGATAAAAGACAATTAATAAGTCTATCTTCTGACACTACTTATTAGTTTTCCGCGTGGCTCAAATCTGCGCGTGGGCGTTGAGGTTTTTTATTGTGCCGGCCGGAGGCAACGGAAACAGTTCCCGTTTCAAGGCGTTGGCTCCCTGTTCCAAATACTCACACCGCGCGTGTCTTTGCGGTGGAGTTCATGGCCGTCTCGGTTCGTAAAAAAAGGGGCGTCCGACGGCTGAGGAGCGTCTTGTTAGCCGCTATGTGTCTTTGCTTTGCGCTCGGACCCACGTTCGGGGAAGCACTGGACCAAAGCTCTTTTCAACAGTGGGAGGCGCGGCCGGTGACGGAGTTCTATGAGCTTGGAGGCAGGCTGAGCGTATTGCCGAGCCTCCGGAGTTGTTGCGGTCCTCCCGAGGAGGCACAGGCCCTGGTGGACAGGCGAGGGCGGGAGGAGGGACTGGCGCATCAATGGCAGACCTTTGTGTAAAAATTATTCGGCGGAGGTTTTCTGCAGCGAATTCTAAAAAAGCTGTAGGACTGGATCTTGGGCGACAAGGTCGTCACAGCGCGGCGAGTCCAGGCACGGCTTAAAACCGACATCGCAACCCCCGAATTGAGGCTAGTCCCTGTTGTCTGGGTTAGAAAAATACTGTGGGTGCGGGGGTACAACGCACCAGAGGACCGGGTTTGGGACCAAGCTTGTCTGAGTGCGGAAAAATTGCAGGAGCCCGTTGCCGCACTTGTTGGGGTGAATGTCTTTGATTTTTAATTTCAGCTTTTAGGGGAAATCGAGAGCATGAAGTTCGTAGAAGCTGGCTTGGAGGTAAACCGACACCATTTATCGGAGGTGCTAAGGGATTCAGTGCGGGGAGGGTTCAAGTTTTAAAAATAGTTGTGCGGAACAGCCTTCAAGTAGGAAGTTTAACGGTCCCTTGAGGTTTTTGTTTGGAGACGTTTTATGCATGTGAAGCGGTGCACCCACGCGCCGGACTTTTGTTGTTGGATCAGTTTCCTCTCGCGCAGTGGCCTGAAAATATCCTGACATAATCCGGTGCGAATAAAAATTGCGGCCGAGCTACAACCCTTTGGGATTGTCGTCGGGTTCGGGGTGTCAAATACAGCCTGTGTCGTGGATTGGTACGCGGCTCGGTTCAACCGCGCCATCGGCTGTGGGAGCTTAAAGGCAACAAACAATTTGCGTGCTTCCGGTTAAGCACCGAGGAAGCCTTCGAGCGCGTCAAATCTATACCGGCATTTAGTTCACGCTTATAATTAGTCGATCCTGAATAAGCGCATAAGCTACTCCCGTTGTTTTGTTTAAGATTTAATTCGGCATGAGATTTGCTCTGCAATCGTGTCGAAAGCCTCAAAAAACTGGCAAAATCGATGAAGCCTAAAGCAACACCATCCTCCGCCCAACCCG
>CANJPY010000062.1 GCA_947476255.1 Chthoniobacteraceae bacterium
CAAATGTACGGGTGGGTCTTTTGTGTTGATTTGATCTCCGCATAACTCGAATCTTGCCCTCGAAAACGCACCCATGATCGGACCGCGCTCAACCGACTCCTTGTTTCAGCGGCATGCAGCGTTGTTGTGTCCACAAACGCTGCTGGAGATCCGCGCGCAATTTCAGCTGGATTGGTGGGGTTACCACGGCGTCGAGCACTGGTCGCGGGTGCTTGAGAACGGGTTGACTCTTTGTGGCGAGGTGCCGGACGCTCGCCCGGAGGTGGTCGTGTTGTTTGCTCTGTTCCATGACGCATGCCGTGAGAACGAGCACAGGGACCCCGAGCACGGACACAAGGCGGCAGCGCTGGCGGTCGGGTACCATCAACGGGGCGCTCTACCGGTGGACGCCACCGGTCTGGAGTTGCTCGTTGAAGCATGCACGGGACACGACAAGGGACTTGTGTCGATGGATTCCACAATCGGCGTTTGCTGGGATGCGGACCGGCTGGATCTCGGGCGCGTTGGAATCCGACCCTCCCCGAGGTTTCTTTCCACGGCGGCGGCTCGAAAGCCGGAGATCTTGGAGAACTGTCTGAATGCGTCGCTGCGTGGCGAGTTCCCGAGGCGGCTGAGTTGGGGCACGCCGGAACCCTGTCTGTAAGAATGATTATAAATGAACACCACATCGCGATTTGAAAATACCGGCATGAGTTTTGACATCATCGGGGACATACACGGGCACGCGCGCTCGCTTGAGCGTCTTTTGGAGCGTCTTGGTTATCAGCCCGTGGACGGAGTTTGGCAGCAGGAAGGACGCAGGGTCTTGTTTCTCGGGGATTACATTGACCGCGGACCTCATCCGCGCGAAACCCTCGGACTGGTGCGCGCCATGGTGGAGGCTGGTCATGCAAAAGCGCTGATGGGAAACCACGAGTTGAACGCCGTCGCGTACCACACGCGAAACGCGCAGGGCGAGCCGTTGCGGGAGCATTCCGAAGGCAACACGAGGCAGCACAGCGCCACATTGAAGGCTTTTGCTGGGCGCGAGGACGAATGGGCTGGCTGGATCGAGTGGTTCAAAAGTCTTCCTTTTTTTATTGAGGAGGCTGAACTCCGTGCGGTCCACGCGTGCTGGTGCGAAAGGTCGATTGAACTCTTGCGCCACCGTTCGCTTCACGACATGGAGTTTCTGCTGCTTGCGACTGAGCGTGAAACCGACGAATGCGAGGCCCTTGAGATGCTCCTGAAAGGTCCTGAGGTTAATATTTCGCGGTTCGGCTTTCAGATACAGGCTGACAGGCTGCGGGATGAGTTGCGGGTCAAGTGGTGGGGATACACTGCCCCCTCCTACTTGCTGGCGGATATTTCAATCCAACCCGGGGTAATGGTGCCCGAGGTCCGCATTGAGGCCTCAGAGCTGAGTGGCATTCCAAATCTTGCTTTGGGCGGAACGCCGGTCTTTTTCGGACATTACGGCATGGATCACAACGGCCCGATTGTCCCCGTGGAAGAGGGGATTTGCTGTCTTGATTATGGGTTGGGAAAAGGGGGATCCCTTGTCGCGTATCGCTGGGATGGAGAAAAGGTGCTGGACCCTTCGAGGTTCGTGGTTCAGTCCGAGCTCCCTTGTACGATCTGACGTTTCGGGTGCGGAAATTTGGCGGAGGTGAGCTGCGGCAGCAACGGGCGGATCTGTGTGAAACGGGTCCGGCCTGGAGCTGTGCAAGACTAGCGAAGGAGTCATCCCACTCGCAGTCACCTCACCGCTATGAAACAAAAAAAGAACAACCAAAAAATCGTCAATTGGCATCGGCCCCTTCGGCGTGGGGAATTCCATTCGGGCTATGTGCGCGGCCTCGTGCAAGCACGTCTGGAACCCATTCGCGAATTTGAGGAAGAAGAACTCCATCAGGATCGCTGCATTCGGTGTGACGATGTCCTGCGTGAGTGGGATGACCTATCCAACTCGCGCTGCAACTTTTGCGAGCGTAAGGATGCGTCTGAGGAATACGACATCTACGAATCGGTAGAGGACTTGTCGGAGACCTTCGTCAACAGGATCACCCTCCTCAAGGAGCCCACGGCGCGGAACATTCTGGGCAGAATGGTTTTTTTAAATCGGATACCCCTCCCTATGGAACTTGTGGATGAAGCCAGGGAGGCGCTCGCTGCGGGCGGAGTTTTGGGGGGCAAGAAAGTCTGTGAGAGAGAGCTTGCGGCCAAATATCAGAGTGCGCTTGCATCGGAAAAAAGCGGCCGTACTTCATGCACGGTCGATCCAAGGGAACTTGTCTTTCTGCGACAGGTGCTGGGGCTTCCTCAGAGGGAGGGTTTGAACGCGGAGGAGTCGGATGGGACTGGGGAGTTTTTGGTACGCCTTCTGGCTTTGTTCGCTGACTATCGAAGCAGAGGAGTCGCGGGACTGCAGTTAAATGGAGCAGATTCCCACGAGCGTGTTCTTAGGCTGGCAAGGCACTTTTTCTCCCACTATCCAGTGCCACAGTGGCTGGATACGGCCTGGCGCCAGGCGATTGCGGAGGGAGATGACATTGGGCAAAGGCTCAAATGGGCATGCTGGTTTGTTTGCATGGGTGGGGGAGGCAGTGTGAGGAAAATGACAAAGGCGATGGGATACGCGGTATCGAGCACCACGCTGCGGTATCTTCACGAGGCACCAGCGGACCTCGCGCCTGAGGTTACGTGCATGTGGGCGGAGGCCATGGCGATCACTCGTAAGCGGCGGGTCGCGGATTGGATGGTGAAGCATCAGGGCTACCATATAAATATAACATCGCCCCCAGAGAGTCAGTCAGAGGATTCGTTCAGGAGGTTTTGGCTGCAAACGGTGAAATGGTTTGCGCGGTATGAGAAGGAACTGACGGACGAGCAGGCGGATGAACTTTTGGAGTGGGGATGGTTTCGATTTGATCACGCTGCGAGAGAAGATGAGGCGCCATTCTCGTGGAAAGGCAGAAAGCCTGGGCGGTGTCTCGCAGAAGCAACTGTATATTTGGAGAATGCGCTGAGGAAACTGGGGAGAGTATGGGACATGCAATGGTCTCCTGCAGGTGTGGGCTGTGTCATTGTGGAAGCTCCAACAGACAATGGATCCACGGATGTATGGGAGTTTGAAGAACTGACACACGGCAGCGCCCTTAAGGAGGAGGGAGTTGCCATGCGACACTGCGTCGCGGGTTATGATAGGCGATGCGCTGACGGCGTTTCATTGATTGTCTCCCTGCGGTGCAACAACGTGCGTGTTCTGACGCTTGAACTGGACGGCAAAACGCTGGCGCTCAAACAGGTCAAGGGGAGGTTCAATCGGGCGCCCAAAGAGTGTGAAATGCGTGTGGTGCAGCGCTGGGAGGAGACGATTGTGAAGAAAGTGCGCAAGGGCCAGCGCAAAAGGCGGTTCCAAACCACCTCTTAATTGGCTAAGGGTGTGGTGGTAATGACGCTGCCACGCGGAAGGGCCGCTCGAAGGGAGGGCGGCCGGAACCGTGGAAGGCGTTGTGCGATAATGGGAGAGGCCATGGCGGCCCTCCAACCCCCTCTTAAAAGAGATTTTGATTTGTTTAACGAACACGAAGCCAACACGACTTATGAAAACCCGCTCGATTAAAACAAAGGCAGCGCCTGCAAAAAACAAGTGTGCGCAGCGTGTATCAACGGCTGCCACATCTGCATCCGTTCCGACACCTCCAGCCCGAACAACTGAGGATGACCTTGTGGAGGAGATTGTCCGTATGGCCGGGCTCAAGAAAGAGCTCGCCCTCGAGGATCTCCTCGAAGCAAACCCTGCATTGGGCGCGGATCCCGTTCTTCTCAATGCAGTGACGGAGCGCAGCCGAAGCTTGGGAATCGCTCTCACGGATGACAGCGCAGATGCGGATGCCGAGGCTGGTGACGAAATCGAGTCGCGACGGGACGGCAAGAATGAAGAAGCAACGACGGATTCATTGACTCTTTATCTGCGCCAGATCGGGCGCGTGCCCTTGCTGGGGAAGGACGGGGAACAAACCATAGCCAAACGGCTTGAAGAGGCTGAAAACAAGGCAAGGCAGTTTCTGGAAGCCTGTGGAAACACGGCGCAACAGTATCTCGCACTCGCAGGAAAAGTGGGCGCGGGTACCGAACGTATCGACCAGACCTGTGAGGGAAGTCTGCAGGAGCGGGCGGCAATTAAAGATTCCATGACCGGGAGGATCTCCGAAATGGAACGTCTTGTGAGGTCGATATCGAAAACCGCACGGAGCCTTGCGCAGCAAAAAAGCGCGAAGGCAAAACAAGACTACCGTGAATCTCTGGACAAGCAGCGCGTAAAATTGGAGCGCATCTTTCGGAAGCTCGGCTTTCACGTAGGGCTTGTATTGGGCTGGGCTTCCTCAGTGGATTGTGTGGCAGAACAGGCCGAGGCATTGTCTAGGGACACCCAACTGCGGCGCAAGGGAACCCGTGAGCGGAGGATCGATTTTCAGGAACAGCACTGGCTCTCTCCGGAGGAGTACCTTGAAAACGCGAGGCTGCTGAAACAGTGGATGAGACGTGCCAACCAAGCACGTAATGATCTGGTTGAGGCCAACCTGCGGCTCGTTGTATCCATTGCCAAGAAATACTCGCAGCGGGGAATGCCTCTCACGGACCTCATCCAGGAGGGCAACATAGGTTTGACGAAGGCCGCGGAGAAGTTCGAGCACCGCTTAAATTTCAGGTTCTCCACGTACGCTAGTTGGTGGATCCGGCAGGCCATCACGCGCGCGATCGCGGATCAATCGCGGACGATCCGCATTCCGGTGCACATGAACGAAAACATCTCTAGAATTGCGAGGGTGCAGCGGCAGCTCTTCCTGGAACTCGGTAGGGAAGCCACACCAGAGGAAGTCGCGGAGGCGACTGCCAGCCCTGTAGAGAGGATACGCGAGATCCTCGACATGGTGCATTCCACCGTTTCTTTGGATGCAATTGTCGGCGAGAAGCAGGAGACGCGTCTCGGGGACCTGATTCCTGACGAAAACGCAGTGGACCCATCCATGGGTACGGAGCGTTCCGTAGTGCGTGAGAAGTTGTTGGCGGTGATTGCGACACTCTCGAAACGTGAGAGAACGATTTTGGAACTTCGGCATGGCCTGCACGATCACAGTCCTCAAACGCTTGAGGAAGTCGGACGGAAGTTTGGCGTCACACGGGAACGCATCCGGCAGATAGAGTCGAAAGCCTTCCGCAAGCTGCGTCATCCCACGCGCCTGGGGAGGTTGTTTGAACTGTCACGCGCGGGGTGCGAGTAGGTCTGCCAGAATGACAAAACGCTCTTGAACGCCCCGTGGAAACGCGGGGCGTTTAGCCGTTTTTGTGAAGGATTCAACCGACATGGGCTCGGTATGAAGGCAGCGACGGGCAGCGGTTTGGGATTGTGACGCCGGTTGCTGGCCGAGTCCGTGGGAGGGCAAAATGGACGCCCGGACCTTCCATTGCCGGTGCTCGAAGATGTAGTATGAGGCTGTCGGGGGAGCGGATCTAAACGCTCTTAATCACCGTCTAGCGGGGCGAGCTCAACCTTGGTCGTTGGAGGAGGATTTGCCGCCGCCCAGATCACCTGTTCGACCTCCCTCATGAAATCCCGGTCGAGCGAAGAGCCCTCCATCCGGTGGTGGTAATATTGCCGGTAGAAGCGCCCGCGGCGTGGGAGTCGGTCGCCGCAAAAGAAAGCATTGAACGCTAGAAACTTCTGGGAGCAACGAAAACACCCGTGGGATTGTTCCACGGCGTCTATGAGGTCCAGATATTCGTTTAGTCTCTCGTCGCTCACATCTTTTAACAGCCCGGCGAGGCGTCCAAACTCTGCGAGTCCATAGCGCCCGCGTGCCATCACACAGGAGTTATGCTCCTGGCGGACGTTTCCGATGATCCGCAGGATCTCCTCGTGCAGAGCGCCATCAGCCGCACCATCATGGGGCGCTTTGGAAGTGTTTTCTGTCTCATTCCGTTTCATTTCGAATGTCGGGTTTGGGTTTATAAAATATCCGAGAAAGCGATCAGCGCGCCTCCGCAAATGCGCGGACGGTATCGAGATGGAGCGTTGCCAGTTCCTCGAGACTCATCTGTTCCGTGTATCCCCCGGCCGGTGCAAAAATGACGGGCATCCGTTTGTTGCGGCACCAAGCTGCTACGATGCGGTCGCGCTTTTGCAGCATCGGCGTGGTTATGCCCGGGATGCCACCCGCGTTTTCGTGCGGATCCATGCCGGCGTAGTAAATGAGAAAATCGACCGACTCCAGACGCTTGAGCGCGCGACGCACGGCGGGCAGGTACTTTGCGGGCTCCTTAATTTCCACCCTGTGATGTCGGCTGAGATCTGTCGGTGTCCAGTGGTCCAAATCTTCAACGCTCACATCGGAGAGATGCACCCGTTCGTCCGAACCTAGAATGGCAAAGGTGCCGCCTCCGAAATGGGCGTCTAAATCCAGAACACCCACGCTTCGGACATGTTTCAGCGCTTCGATGGCTGCGAGGGCGATTCCATTAATGGTGCAAAGGGCGAAGCCGCGGTTCCGTTTTGCGTGATGCTGTCCGCTGGCGAGACAGCCCGCGCAACCCGACTGGAGCGCCTCGAGCACGGCGTCCCGCATCCCGCCCGTTGAAAACAAAATGCTTCTCAGCAGCTCGGGCGACCAGTCGCCTGCGGCCAGCCGTCCAATGCTTCCAGAGAGCACACTGTCCACATAAGCTGCGTCATGAACCTGGAGAAGTTCGTTACGGGAGGCGGGTTTGGAAGGAGCGAGCTCCACTCCGGGGACCTGTCCTTCGCTGATCATTCGTGCGATCACGCGGGACTTGCTGACGGTTTCGAGATCTGAGTCCACCGCATATTCAGGGGAGTAGAAGATTTTCATAACAAGTCCTTCAGAAGAGTGGCGGTGGATTAAAAGCTCAGAGTATTGGCTTTAACGAGAATCAGACCGGTTATGCAGGCCAGGGTGAGTCCTGCGTAAACAAGCCAGACAAAAAGGCGTGACCCGCGGGAGTTTGCGGGCGGTTTGGGTTTTGCTCTGAGTCCCATCCATCCCAGGAGGACTGACAGAGCGCGAAAAGCAGCATGAACCATGAATGCTGCCAACAGAATGCGGCCGTACCAAGTGACGTCCTGCAGGAAAAAAGCAGCCGCGGCCAAGGCGATCGCGCCGGGGATCCAAAGCCAGCGGCCGATATATCCGGCAATATGCCCTCCATCTAGACTCCCCGCGGGTATCAGATTGAGCAAATGAACGGTGTAGCCCCAAGCGGCGACTTCATACAGGATGGGGGCCTCGCAGGGCACTGCCGCCGCATGAACCATTGCGGTTGCAGCAATCCCGGCCAGAGGGCCCGCGGCTCCAATGATAGCCGTTTCATACTCACTTTTTGCCTGTTTGAGGAGGACCACGCAGGCTCCGATCCACGGCACGAAAATGGGCCACAGGGCTGGCAGTCGAAACCAGCGGGCGGCGATCCAGTGTCCAAATTCGTGGAAGGCGAGAATGAAAAGCATGCCCCCAGCGGCTTCCTTGCTGATTGCTTTTTGAAGCACATAAAAGTTGATAACCAGAGACAGAATGCTCGCGGATGGCGAAACCCACGACCGGGATGGAGCGCCTGTGAGCGAGAAGACTCCACGCCGGTTGTTGCGAGCGCTCGTGCTGGAGTTGGACTGGTGTAATACTGCGTCTCCGGAAAACTCCTGCGAAAGGCGCCGAGGTGCGGGAGGCAACGTTTCTGCCAGCCTTTTGGTAAAAGGCGATTTTTCAGAAGTGGAGGGACTGACTCGCCCACTCGCCCTGCGTCTCAAAAACGGGGCTTCGACCTTCAATGCGACCAAGTCTGCGTTTCTGCTGGACGGGTTTGATTGGAGTAGTCGGAGCATGGTACCGCTTACAGTATTGCACGCTGCTCCGTTGCGTGGTTGCTGGAGAGGCTGATTGTTGAGCGAGTCTCTGGCCCCTTAACCACGCAATGGTCTCCGCTTGCCCGCCTCAAGGCGCGCCTCAAACCGGACGGGACCGCAACGAAACGTGCAAGTCCGATGATAAATCAGGAGCCGGGCGGCTTCATCCTTCAGGGGATTCTCGAGAGCATTCCATGTCGGAGCGGCCGGGAGGTCGGGTCGAGTGCAAATCTTTCAGGCCGGAGCAACCCTCGGTATGATTGTATTGTCAGCTGGCTGACGGGCGAGGGCGCGCTGCAATGCGGCAAGAACGTTGCGGGCAATCATCCTTGTAAATCATCCATACGCTGGAGTCTTTGCAAGCTTTCGTCCTGTCTGCCTACGAGGTGGATTCATATGGGGCCACGCGCCTTTAATGCTTATGACCACAGATAACATCTCACTCGGATTCCGTGTAGACCGCCTTTTTTTGTGATAAACCATATGGGGATTATGACTTGCGATTTTTGCGGAGCGGCAGCATTCAGTAGGGAGTCTGATTTTGCCATTCTGGCGGACGCTGAAAATTTGGATTGAGGGAACCCAAACCCTCTAATTTGAATCTATTCGCAGAAAGGTTTAGAGAGAACAACTTGATCCGCCGTTTCTAAACTGGCGTAGCCTCGGCAAATAAATAACCTCTGACTCCGGAGCATCTGCTTCACCACCACCGGCGCCTGAACCAAGAGCACACGCTTCCGTCCGGTTCGATCGGGGGAACGATTTTTTTCCTAAAACCGCGCTCGGGATGCACCAGCACGCACTCGTGCCTCGCCAGTTGGCGCAGGATATGCGGTTTGATTTTGTGCTCCTCGGCCTCGCTGAAATGAGCCGTCCGTTTTCCATTGGAAAACCCCCATGTCCGCTTAACCACCCGTTTGCGGCCCAGGAAATCAGCACTCTCGAGGGCGCCGTCTTCATCGGCGGCGCGAAAGATCATGCGGTTGCGCAGATTCAAGGTGAGCACCTTTGCCTTGTCCCGGCCCAAAGGGGGGAGGAACGAAGTGGAAGACTGGGCCGCGGCAACGACGGTGCCCCGCGCCTCGCGAATCACATCCACCGAATTGTAGTCACTCATGCCGTCCTCGCTCGCCGTCATAAAACGCTGGGCCTCGTCCGCCCACAGGATCAGCAGGTTGTCCTGCAGGCGCGCCTCGCTGGGTTTGTCGAAGCGCCGCAGAACGTGCGTGTAGAACAACATCTTTAGAAAGGTGTTGATGTAACGGCGCTCTGTCTGGAACTTCTGCGGCATCGCCACGCAGACAATCTTGCCCTTGTCGATCGTGGCGAAATCAAACGTGCTCACACCCGATCCAAAGACGGCGGAAATCTCAGGCACGACAAACGGTTGCAGGTAGTTGGCGATGGTCTCCTTGACGCCGCCCAGTTGTTCAGCGGGCTGGTTGAGGAAACGGTTCTCAAAATGGGAGAGAAGGTCGCCGTGCCGAGGTGCCGAGGCTTGTTCGCGAAGACGCTGAAGCACCTCATTCATGTCTTCTGCAAGGAGCAGCATGTTGTAGACGTTCTGCATGGTGACCTCACCGCCGATGGCCTCGAGCGTTTCGATTGATTTCGCGATGTGCGTTTGGGCCTGATTTTTGAAAAACGCCTTCTCTCCCCGTTGCCCGAGACTGGAAGCCGTATCGACGACAAACTTCGCGTAAGTGCTCGAAGGAATGCTTCGGTCTCCCAGCAGGTTGAACAAGTGCGAGGGACGCCAACCCGGCGCTGCATATTCGGGCTTCACCTGCAGTAAAACGAGATCTTCGGCACGCTGAAAGTAGACAGCCATCGCCGAAATCATTTCCCAGTAGAGGCCTTTGTCGTCGATGCACACACCTCCCCATGTGGGTTCATTCTTAAAGATCTGGAACATGAGCGGCGTGATTCCTGAGCGCGTCTTTCCCGAACCAGTGTCGCCCGTAATGAGCCATCCACGGCAGAAATCCTCCCGCGTCCACGAAAGGCCTCCCAGTTCGACGATAACTTTTCCACGCCCTCCGGTTCCTAAAGGCAGAGAGATGCAAAGCACGACGCCTACGATCAACAGCAGGCATATCCATTGATGGCTGGGCATTGAAAACCATTTTAGTAGTTCCCAAAGTGCGGAGGTATTGAGCATTGGAGCTTTCATCAAAACAAAGGGAACGCTTCACGTTTGAATCTGTTCCCTGAGTTTTCAATCGTTCTGCATCGGAAATGAGCCTTCGGAATGTCCGTATCGCCGGCCTCTGCAGAGGCTGTCTCGAACAGCATCTCCCCCATGCCTACGAGCGCGGGGTAGGTCGTCACTTCCTTTCATCACTCTTCTTTTACTTGTGCTGATTGAGGTAATTCCCGCCGTGTGCAGCGGACTCGGATTTCAGAAAGGTGCTATTCTGGATAAAACATGTTGTCGCCAAAGACGCAGTACAGTTTGAAGAATGCGCAGGAGTATTTCAGCGAGCATCTCAGCGCTGGGGACTACTACGCCACAGGACAAACTACGCACGGTCAATGGCTCGGATGCGGAGCGTCTGACCTCGGCTTAAACGGCAACGTTGGTCAGGCTGAGTTTCTTGCCCTGTGCGAAAATTCGGACCCCAGAACGGGGGCGCGATTAACGCAGATCACTAAAAGTCGAAGATTGGAGATGGATGAAACGGGCAAGGAAACGACGGTTCCAAATCGGCGCGTCTTTTATGACTTCACCATCTCTGCGCCCAAATCCGTTTCGATCGCGGGATTGATCGGTGGCGACGTACGGATCCTTGAAGCCCATCAAAAAGCCGTATCAGCCGCTACTTTGGAGCTCGAGACCTTCGCCTCAACGCGGGTCCGGCTGAATAAAGTTTGCAGTGACCGTGATACCGGATCGATCGTGGCTGCGCTGTTTACGCACGACACCTCGCGCGCGTTGGACCCACATTTGCACACCCACTGTATCGTGTTCAACGCCACCTTTGATCCCGTTGAGAAGCGTTGGAAGGCATTGCAGAACTTTGAAATGCTCCGGGCGCAGAAGTACGTGGAAAACGTCTATTACCACGAACTCGCAAGGGCATTGGTCGGCTTTGGGTACGCGATTGAAAATACGCGGCGCGGGGACTTTGTGTTGAAGGGTATGCCGCATGAAATGACCCAGCGCTTTTCAAAGCGGCACGAACAGATTGAAGAGCAAACTCGCGATCTCCTTGAGAAAAACCCGGACATGGCCGCGGGTAATTTAGCAGGACTGCGCGAACACATCGCCCATTCGAGGCGGGCCCGCAAGATTAAGAATATTAGTTCAGAAACTCTCCAGTGGATTTGGAGTGAACAACTGCGACCGCAGGAGCGTGAGTTGGTGGAGTGTTTGAAGTCAGCTGCACCGAATCCGGAAGCCGGAGCCGGGCCCACTGCGGGGGAGGCCTTGCTGTGGGCCGAGGAGCATCTCTTTGAAAGGAAGTCTGTCCTGCGAGAGCATGAACTCTGGAGGCATGCTTTGGAGTTCGGGCGTGGCGGCCCGTTCTCCGTTGCCGAGTTGAAGTCCTGCTCAGCGCGGCGCGACTATGTGCGCGACCCTCTGAATTCGCGCAAGCTCACGACCCGAATTGCGCTTGCGAGAGAATGGGACATTCTTCAAATCGCGAAGACGGGAAGGGGGTTGTATGCCCCGTTCAATGCCTCCCATGTCTCTGAACCTGCGCTGGACTGCGAACAGCAGAAAGCGGTGCAGCATATACTTCGTTCGAAGGATTTTCTGACGTTATTCCGGGGAGTCGCAGGAACGGGGAAGAGTTTTGCGCTTAAAGAGGTATGGCGCGGCCTGCTTGAAGCAAGGCACTCCGTCCAATGCCTGGCTCCGCAGCGCCAGCAGGCGATGGATCTCGCGGCATCCGGCATGGGGTCCGCGACGACGATTGCAGATTTTATGGCAAGACGCCCGATGATGGGTGGGGAAATTGTGCTTGTGGACGAGGCGGGTCAGATTGGGGCGGGCCAGATGCGTGAACTGCTACGCTATGTTTTGGAGAACCGTGGCCGTGTGATTTGTTCAGGGGACACACGCCAGCATGGGGCGGTGGAGGCTTCCGATGCGCTCCGGGCGATTGAGCGGTTTGCCGGGATCAAACCTGCGGAACTCACGTCCATCCGAAGACAGAACCCGGAACTCGCGCAAACAGCGACAGAGCGTGATTTTATCCGTCAATACCGCGAGGCCGTTGCGGAGGCATCGCGAGGAATGAGTGCCGAATCGTTTCAACGTCTCGACCGACTCGGCGCCATTCAGGATTGCAGCGGCGGCTCCCAGCAGGTGGCACTTGCGGGGGCGTATGTGGATTTTGCGCGACGGGAGCAGAGCGTCCTTGTGGTTGCGCAAACATGGTCCGAAACGGGAGGGCTCAATGAGGAGATACGGCGCACTCTGCGTGAAGCAGGTATTCTTGGTCGTGATGAGATAGCAATCCGTGCTTTGAATGCGATAGATCTTACCAAGGCGCAAAGATGCGACACCCGTTCGTATCAAGCCGGACAGATCCTGCTTTTTAATAGAGATTTGCGCGGTTTTCGCAGGGATGAGCGCGCTACCGTTTTAGCCGTCAATCCAAAGTCGATTACGGTTGGATCGGCTTCGAGAGTCGTGAAGATCCCCGTTTCCAATCTGGCACGCACAACTCTCTGTGAGGAACGCGAAATGGTTATCTCGCAGGGGGATCGTCTGCAGATTAAAGCAAATCAACGCCTGAGTTGCGGCAAGCGATTGTGCAATGGCGAAATAGTCACGGTGGCGAAAGTCACCAAGAGCGGAGTTGTCACTCTTTCCGATGGCCGGATTCTGGGGAGGGATTTCCGCCGCTTTGTCCGGGGGTACGCTGTGACGTCTTACGCCTCGCAAGGAAAGACGGTGGACTATGTTTTATTTTCCGACTCGGCGGTACGCGCCGCGACAAACCAACAGCAGTGGTATGTGAGTATTTCACGCGGACGTAAAGGGATCCGTATTTTCACGTCGGACAAGGAGGCGTTGCATGAAAACAACTGCCGGTCCGGTGAGAACGAGTTAGCCCTGGATCTCGCGAGTCCGTCAAAAGGTGATGGCATCCGAAAGAAGGGACGTTTGCGCGTGCTTATCAAGGGGGCTGTCCAAAAAATTGCGCAACAGACGCAAGATTTGGGTGCTCGTATTTCAAAGAGAGTCCGTTCGATATGATCCATTACCACGTTTCCAAGGCACAAATCCCGCCTTCCGCTGGACCGCTGGATCGGATTCAAAGCGAGGTTCTCTGCTGGAAAGAGGCTTCAAAGCCTCAAATGCTCCGCGTTGAAGCAAGCGACGGTCGCACCGTGCTGCTGCCGTACACGCTGTTTGTGAGTGCAGTCTACATGCCTCAAAAGGGCGGGGAGGAGATGACGCTGACCTTTGGAGAGATTGAGGTGATAATTATGGGGCAATGCCTCAACGGATTGCTCGAGTTGGTTCAGCGCATGGCTCTGGAGTGGATCAGCGTCCCGCCTGAGAAATTCGCGTTGATGCTCGATAAAGATGCTCCGTTGATTCGTTCGATCGCCGTCCAGTCCGTCAACAGCAATGAACGCGAGGATTTGACTGGTTAAGACAGGCCGTCGCTGGATCCAAAGGAAGCGAACCAGAGCTCAGCGGCCTGTGAAATTGCGGAGTCTTTCGCACCCAGTTTTAGCTTCTGTGGGGCGGCTCTCTGTAAAGAAATCCTGAAACTGGACCTCTAAAATCATGGTCAGGTAAAGCAGGTCTATTTCGCTGACACGGCGTTTGCCGCTTTCGATCTTTTCGACGATATCACTGCTCAAAGGCCAATCGGCGAGTTGTAGTTGCGTTGCAAGCTTCTCTTGGGACCATTCTTTTTTATTTCTCCAATACGCAATTTTTCTGTCTACGGAATTGAGCTTCTTCATGGTGCGGGCTTTTTTGAGCCGCGCAGAATAGGCAGGGATTCGAAGGCATTTGCCGCGAGCTGCAGCGCGACCTTCGAAGTCATCACGAACGATTACTAAAAACGGACTTTTTGAATCCGTTGAGAGCCTGAGCCAGCAGAATGAGTGGTTTGCTCAACTACACTGGGGTTATCCACGACTGTTCTGCGGCGATTGACTGGGTTTACAGCGTGAGGAATCGCTTTTGAGGGGCCGGTATCGCGCCTGAGGCCTCAAAAGGTTGCGCCGTGGATCGCGGCAATTGTTTGCCAGTTTGCGCGATGTTGTTCGTGGCTGATACGGCGATGGCTAACCCCCCGGGGACGTCGACCAATTGGCGCATGTTCTGTACAGGATTTGCGGCAGAGCAGAGCGCAGAAACAAGAATGTGAACAATTTATGGAACGATCTACGACGAAAATTGAATTCAGGCTTCTCGGATACGAGGCCATCGCAGAGATGCTGGCCGTAGACGGAAAACAGGCGTCGGTGCGAAGTCTGAAAAGGTATCTTCGTCGTCACCGGGATATTATGACGCCGGTCAAAATTGGTCTCAAGGTGGGCTTCCCCGAGGAGCAGGTGAGGAAGTTGATTCTGAGGCTCATGGGAGAGAGGAGCCGCAGGGAGATTTACCTGTAAGAGACCTGTTTTCAATGGATATTCAAGAACTCAAGCGGCGTCTCCCCTTGCCTCAATTGCTTCTCCAACTGGGACTTTTCGACTTCTTTCCGCAGGAAGGTTTGTACAAGTGTCCTCTCCACAAGGAGCAGTGCGGCGAGTCTTTTTCGTTGTCACTTAAGGGGGACGCTTGGTTGTGGAATTGTTTTGGCGCGTGCCGCGCGGGCGGGGACGAAATATCCTTAATTGAGAAGAGTCAGGGACTGACCCGGCGGGCCGCGATTCTTCGGTTCCACGAGTTGTTGTCCGAGACCCCAAAGGTGCGTTTGTCCGAGTCGCTTGAGCTGCAGCCAAAGCCTGCGCCGGACCGCCGGTCGGTGCTCTTTCCATCGGACCTGAGAGAGGGGACTCGCCTCGAGTTGGAATGTCTGGCCCGTCTCAGGAGGGTTGATTTTTGGGCGGTCGCCGCGATGCAGCAGCTGGGAGTCTTGAAATTTGGAACGGTCCGTGGGTGCCTATGCTGGATTGTGATGGATGCTTCGCGGAGGTGCGCGGAGGCGAGGCGTCTGGATGGACTCGAATTTTCCAACGGCGCCAAAGTCCATACCCTGCTGGGTTCTGATAAATCCTGGGCGGTGGGGGTGCAACTTTTCGCCGGGTTGACGCGCGCATTCACGCGGGTGCTTCTGGTGGAGGGGTCCGGAGATTTGGTCGCGGCGTTCCACTGGGCACATCGGTTTTCGAATGACTGCCAGCCTGTGGCGATGCTCGGAGCGGGATTGAAGCGGATTCATCCCGATGCCTTGGAGCAATTGCGGGGCAAGTCGGTGCGTATTGTGCCCCATGATGATCCGGCGGGACGTGGTGCGGTGGAGGCGTGGCGGACACAGCTCCAGAGTGTCGGGTGCACGGTCTACGCGTTTTGGATGACAAACATCCAGAAGGCTGACGGATCGCGTGGAAAGGATCTCAATGACACGACCGATTGTGGGCCTGAGACGGCCCGGAAAATGGAGGCTCTGTTTTTATGGAGATAAACGATGAAAGACTCGCGCCTCCGCAATCAAAAGCCACGGCTTCGGCTCAAATTATCCTGCCTTGTTCGCAACAGTCCATCTCGGCCACTGCCGAGCAACTGGCTGAAAGAATGAAGATGCATGATTATTTTAGCCATGGCAAAAACGTGGTGCATGTTGTCATGGAGGAGCGTATTTCGACGCTTGATCCAATTTGTGCGCAGCTACTCCGTTCCGAGTCGGAGCGGTTTGGGGAGCTCGTCCGTTGGAGCAAGGTAAAGGATGGAGACATGGAGTATGCAAAGCTTCTGCCAAGCAGGATGCGGAGCGACGATGCACAGGCTCTGCTTGTTGCGATTCACCAGCGGCTTCCGAAAATTCGGGCTCTGGTAAACTTCCCCCCGCTTCGCGCGGACGGGAGCGTGCAACGGGCAAGGTATGACTCCGAAACCGGGCTTTTTTGCACCGGTCCATTCGAGGTTGCAGATGTGTCTGTTGCAGAGGCGAAGGCGCTGCTTGGTTGTGAGGGATTGCTGCGGGATTTTCAGTTTCAGTCGAAGGCGGATGCGTCGAGGCTTCTTGCGGCAATGCTTTCGCCCGGCTTGCGGTTTGGACCATGGGCGCAAGCGACGGCGCCGTTTCCGTTGAACCTCACCGAAGCGGACAAATCACAGTCTGGAAAAGGGTTCGCCAGTGAGATGATCGCGAGCCTCTACGGCGAACACATGTCGAATATTTCCCAGCAGGGGAAGGGTGGCGTTGGTAGTTTTGATGAAAAGATTCAGAGTGAGTTGCTCAAGGGGCGTCCCATGGTGTGCCTGGACAACCTGAGGGGGACTGTGGACTGCAAGATGATCGAGTCTTTCATCACGGCCCGCGGCGCATTTTCGCTGAGGGCCTTTTTTCGGGAAGGTTCGACCGACAGCCGTTCGCACGTCTTGTTTGCCACCAGTAATGGGATTCAAATGACTGAGGATTTGGCGAACCGTGCGCTGGTGGTTCGAATTCGGAAGCAGCCTCAGGGATACCGGTGGCATCGGTGGCCGGATGGCGGAGTGACAGGCGATTTGCTCCTTCATCTGGCTGCAAACCGGGCGCAATATTTGGGCGCAATTTACGCCGTGCTGCGGCGATGGATTGAGGCGGGAATGCCCATCAATAGAACCGAACACGCATTTCGTGACTCTGTCGGGGCCTTGGATTGGATGGTGACGATGGTGTTTGGCTGCCCAAGTCTCACGGATGGGCACGACGAGATTCAGCAGCGCCAGTCCAGCCCGATTCTCGGCTTCCTGCGTGAGTTTGGGGAGGCCGCAGGGGAAGGGGAGTATTACGCGAGTGATTTTCTGGAAGGGGCGGAAGAGTACGGGCTTTCTCTTCCTGAGTCCGTAGCGAAGCGTATGGATGTCGGAGGCCCACCGCAGGCCCTCGGACGTCTTCTTTCACGGGCATTTAAGGAGGGGGAGGGAATTTCTGTGGATGCGTGGAGCATCGACCGCATCATAAAGCCCCGGGGCGACGGCGGCGGCGGGGGCAATTCGAAAACATACCGCTTCACGAGGATCCTCGAACGGAGCCCTCGTGAGGGATGGAACGCCCCCGGTGAGGCGGCGCTATAAAGTGGGATAAAAAGCGTATCGGCTCTATCGGGGCGCTATCAGGCGCTATCGGCGCTATTGTTTCCATAGTAGTCTCTTATCTATTTTTTATATTTGATTTGAAGTACTACAGAACTCATAGAGCCGATAGAGCTGGATCAGTATTTTAAGCGAATTCAGTCCTCTTCCTCTGGATTCCCTTTCTTCCTGAGAAGGTTTAGGGGAAGGCAGGCGATTGACAAATAAGTCAAAGATTGCGTTGCTTGTGCGTTTTTCTGATATATACATCAAGAATGGAGACGCTTCAGGAACTCGGCGAGGCAGTGGCAATCCGGCGAAAGGCTCTGGGTTTCACTCAGTCCACTGTGGCCGCGCAATCTGGCATCGCCGCCGAAACACTCTGCCGTTTTGAACAAGGACGCGTCAGTGAATTCGGTGCGCGCAAGCTCATGGCGCTCCTGAGTGTTCTCGGCATGGAGATGCAATTTAGAGAGAGGGGAGCAAGGGGCTCGCTGGATGAATTGCGGAAGGAGCGTGGAGAGTGAAACTTTCAGTCCATGTCCTCGGAAGGCGCGTGGCGACGCTGGAGAGTATTGGCGATTTTAAGAGCGTCCTGACCTACGACTCTGATGTGGTGGCTCGGGATTTCGTTTCTTTAACCATGCCGGTTCGGACGGAGTCATGGGTGTGGGACGATGCGGTTCACCCGGTTTTCAGAATGAATCTTCCAGAGGGGTATCTGCTCCATGTGCTGGAGGAACAGTTTGGGCCGCATATTGGCGCAAGTCCGCTGGCCCTCCTGTCGGTGGTTGGACGAAATATGATTGGCCGGGTGCAGGTTGCAGCAGTCGGTGCGGACCTGGAGGAGACGATCTCACCGTTATCTGTTCAGGATTTACTGAAGGGAGACAATTCCGCCGAAGCCTTCTCTAATCTGGTTCGCAAATACGCAACCAGTGGAGTTTCCGGGGTGATTCCCAAGTTTTTAGACGCGCAAAGAGCCCCCAGGTTTTCCCAGTACAACAAGGCGACGCTGTTCACCCGCACGCACATCGTCAAGGGTTCTTCGAAAAACCTCCCGTACGTCGCGCTGAATGAATATTTGGCGATGCAGGTGGCCTCCAATGTGGTTTCTACCGCCGTGACGGAAATTTCAGAGGATGGTCAGGCTTTGGTTGTGCACCGGTTTGATGTGGATGAAAACGGGCGGCCCTCCCAGGGGTTCGAGGATTTTTGTGCACTTTTGGGGATGAGACCGGCGGCAAAATACGAGACTACCTGGGAGCGGATTGCAAAGGCTGTTCGCGACCACGTACCCGGACCTCGTCAGAGAGAAGTATTTCAGCAACTGGCAGCCACACTCCTGCTCACCTACGCCCTCAGGAATGCTGACTGTCATTCCAAGAATATCGCTTTGCTTTACACATCACGGGACGATGTGCGCTTGGCTCCTGTCTATGGCATGCTAACGACCTGTATTTACGCAGACTACAAGGACAGTCCGCCGGGAATATCCTTTATGGGCAAGAAGACATGGCATCCCGGAAAGAATTTGGAGCGTTTTATTACCTCCCATTTTGGAGTGAATCCCAAAGAACAGGCGGTCATGGTCGAGCGGATTAGCGACGCCATTTCGGACACTGCTCCGCTAGTCAGAACCGTTATGGAACAACATCCGCAATTCAGGGATTTGGGAAAACATCTCCTTAATGCGTGGAGTGGAGGAGTAAACGCGCTTCGAGACAAACGGGTTTATAACAGGCCGGGCTGGGAACCTGGGAATGCGTTCTCGGGGTTTTCTGATCCACCAAAGTTCACGGTCTCAAAGCGCATTGCCGGGCAGAGCTGATCCCAAGACTCTGGGGTAGCCGACGGGCAGACAGCAGTTTAGAGAAGTGCTGTCTGCCCGTTTCGTTTACTCGACGATTTCCGTTCCCGTGAGAATCACGGCTCCGCCGCGGCCACGGCCCGTCTGAATGACACCTTGGGAGAGCAAGGCGCTGCGAATTTTAGCGTACGTTTCCTCGTCCCATCCCAACTTTCCCCGGAGCGACCCATTCCCGGCGTTGCCTCCCATTTCCTCCAATGTCCCGACGAAGTGTTCGCGCAGCTCGTCGTCTGCACCATCGGGACGGGTGCCTGAAGATACAGTCGATGAACCCGAAGGCGCATGCTGTTCTTTGCCTTGCGAGATTTCGATAAACGTAGCGGCAGATTGAGGTGCGAGCGTGACCGTTTTGGCTCCCAGACCGGTGTATTCGCTCGGATTACACGAAAGGACTATCACCTGCAGACCGCGGCCGGCGGCGAGGTCGAGCATCCGCTGGAGCTTCTGCACGCGGTCCGGATCGGAGTTCGTAAACGCGTCATCAAATACCACCGGCAAACAGCCACCGTGTTCCTCCGCTAATACCTCCGCCATAGCCAGACGCACGGCGGCCGCGGTTTGTTCACGCGTGCCTGCGCTCAGGTGTTGGAATTCCAAGGCGCCGCCTCCCGAACTTGCTCGCGCTAACGCAACGGGAGCAAATTCGTTTTCGGAAAACCGAAGGCCCACCTTGGCTGAGGGGCCGAAAATGCACTGAAGGTAGCCGGAGATTTTTTCCTCCAACGGACGCGTGAAGAGATCCGTGAGCCGTTGTTGTTCTTCTGAAAACAGGGTTTCCACGAGTCGATACGCTTCAAAACGACGCTGCACACTCTCGAGCGCGCGCACGGCCTGGTCTGCCTCCGCCACGGCTTGTGCCAAGGCTGCTTTAGGATCTTCAGACCCGTCCAGACGGAGGATGGTTTTCGCGCTGACTTGCTCCTCGTCGAGCTGTTTGCGGCGGTCCCGGGTGTCCGAGATTGAACGGTCCACGCGCGCGTGGTCGTTTTTGAGGAGATCCGGCTGCAATTCCGCGATCGCGGTTTGGGTTTTCTCAAAGCGATGTCGAGCGGCCTGGGCTTTGGAGTCTTGGGCCGCCAGTGCGGTGGCGCGCGTCTTGGCGTTGCCGGAAGTATTCACCAGCAGTCGGTGTTCGTTTTGTTTATGTTCCAAAAGGCGTTGGTTTTCCTCCAAGGCGGTTTGCTGAGCCGCATAAAATTCCTCCTTTTGGCCAAAGAGTTGAGCCGCATCGTCTCGGGATCGCTTTGCGAGTGTTGTCCGACGCTCTTCAAGCTCTAGTTCGTTTTCGAAGCGTTGTTTGAGGACACGTGCGGCTTCTTTTGTCGTCGGAGCTTCGAAATGCCCGAGCTGTTCGCTAAATCGAACGATACTGGTTTCCGTTTCTGCGAGCTGATTGGTCGCGTCTGCAAGTTCAGCTGCGATGGTTTCAGGGCTCATTAGCTTTAGCTGGTTTGCCAACTTGGAGAGTTCTGCCTCGATGGTTTCCCGCTGGAGTTGGACCTCGGCGACTTTTTCAACGGAAAACACTCCGAGTTCATCCAGCATTTTCTGGAGTTTTAAGCGTAGATCGCTTTCGTGCGCGCGGGCTTCACTGAGTTTGGACGCCCCTCCAGGACTGATCCGGATCCGAACGCCGGTGCCGACACGTATTTCTGCGACCTCCGTGAGGTGGCGGGATTCGCCTGTTTTCAGGGATGCTTCTCCAGCGGTAATCCCCTCCGTGCTCTCGATCACAAAAACTTCGACCCCCATGGCCTTAAGGGTGGCGGTGGCTTCCGCGAGCTCGCCTTTAATCTTATCGATTTTCCGGAAAACCGCTTTTGTGACCTCCGGCAGAGCGTGGAGTTTCGCATTTAGCGCGGCGATTTCCTTCTCCCAGCCCGCAACCTGGTGTTGTTTTCCGACTAGCATCGTTTGTTTTTCCGCGGCGACAAAGTGCCGATCAAAGGCATCGGAGAGGTCTTTCTTGAGCCGTAAAATCCTTAGCGAGTCGGTTGCCAAATCGTACTCTCCTGCGGCATTTGAGGCCCGAAGCCTTGCATCCTCCAGATCGGCCCGGAGTTGCTCAAGAGCCGCACGGCCGGGGGCTAAATCGGATTCCAGCTGAGAGACTTCCTTTTCTAACAGCCGGATTCTCAGGTCGGCAGCCCGAAGTGTCTCCAGTATTCCTGCCTCGGACTCCTTGGAACTCCGGTCTTCGGCTTCGCGAACGCGGAGCGAGGAGATTTCCGTTTCTCGTTGGCGGAGGCTTTCCTGCTCTTGTTTGAGGCGTTCGAGGGCATTCTCTGCGGCGGCCAAATCACGAGTCGTGCGTTCCAGCGTATCCACGGCTTTCTCGAGTTTTTGCATGCGATCTTGGGCTTGGCGGCGAACTTCCAAGGCCCGGTTAGACCGCTCAATCGCATTCGACAGGTCCGAATTGGCCTTGGGTTTGCCTTGTTTGGTGTACGTGTCTTCGACCAGCTTTCTGAAATGCGTGCCAACCTTTTGATCGAAGGCCGATTGCATGACGGAGCCGGCCCCCTGGTTCTGAAGTCGCAGAAGCAGATCGTCTTTCACGCTGGTGGCATGAGCCGAAGGATTGTTGGCCGCTTCGCCCTGCCACACCCAGAGATGCGACCACTGGGAGGTGACCCCTTTCTTCCTGAGCCCAGTTTCAGCGTGCAGTAATTCTGAAAGCCTTTCTTCGGCCTCTTCGCCATGCAGTGACGCCGCTCCGGAGCTTGTGAGAATGGTGCTGGGACTGCTTAAAAACCGCTTGCGGAGCTGGTGCAGTTTTCCGTTCGCTTCAAAGTTCAATTCCACCTCGGGGGCCCCAGCGGAACTAAATGACTTCATGGCTGTATGGAGTTCCGACCGTCCCGAGGATTTCAGAAACAAGGCGCGGTGGATCGCCTCGGTCAGGGTGCTTTTCCCCGATTCATTCGGGCCGCCAATGAGCGTGATGTTCCGGTCAAAAGACACCGTCAATTCCCCGTGGACTCTATAATTGTTCAGCTTAGCAGAAATGATACGCATGGTTTTGGTCGCTTAAAGGTTGTGAGTGCTGGTGTAGAGCTCGCGAAGGGCTACTTGTGCGGTGGCGGATTCGGGCCCGGAACTGAGGGAGAGTTCGGCGAGCCGTGTTGCGACGCGAGAGATGAGGGGATCCCCCGATCTTTGAGTTAAATTTTCGAGCTCCGCATGCGATGGGGCAATGCGGGTGTTGTTATTGATTTTCAGACGCAGCAGGCGTGAATCGACGGATTCCAAAATAGTTTCCAGGCGTGAGCAGGCCTCGATTCCAAGGGATCCATCGAGTTGAAGCTGAAGCACGTCCTCGCCAGCCCGCGTGCCCAGGCGGTCGCGCAGTTGGGTTTCAAACTCGGTCAGATCGGAGTCTGTGGTGAACCGGAACTCGAGTGCGTGCCATCCAACCTTGGCCGTTTTGAGCATCCGCACTTCGGGCTTGGAGCCGCGTGCTGCTGTGACCACTAACACGTGTCCGGGAAGGTGTTCCGTGCCTTTGACAAAACGATCCAGTTCGGGCGTTCCGGAATACCATGTTTTCTGGTTTATCTCCTTGGTTCCGTGCCAGTCGCCGAGCGCAAAATAATCAAACGCTCCGGGCAGCCTTTGGAGGTCGATCAGGTTTACGGAGGTGGTGTCCTCGTCTTCTTCAGGGGCGGAGCCGAATTGTGTCACGCTTCCATGTGCCAGAACGATCCTCGGCTTGGTGCCGTAAGTGGAATCATTCAGTTCAAAATGGCGCAGCCACTGGGTGGTGTCGGAAGACTCGTGACGGCGGAGAAGAGGACATGGAAACAAGACTGCGTTTTCCAGTTCGATAGGCTCAGGTTTAAGCAAGAGGTGTAGGTTTGGGGCCAAACTTTGCCGTTCCCTCTGTAAAAACTCCGTGTCCCAGATGGAGTCGGCTCCTCCGTGATCATGGTTGCCCGGGATCACATACACAGGAAGGCCGACGGCTCCGATGACTGCGCAGGCTCGTGACACAACCGGCTTTGCCGCCGTTGGAGAGTCAAACAAATCGCCGGCCACCACGATGAACGAGGCTTTTTCCTGCCGGGCAAGCGCGCCAAGGCGTTCGACTGCGACAAAGCGTTCGTTTTGAAGAAGGGTACGTTTCGCAGCGTCCTCCACGCGTGCGTAGGGTTTTCCAAGCTGCCAGTCGGCGGTGTGAAGAAAAGTGGTGCTCATATTTGATGGGGTGCGTGCTGTTGCCGTTGTTTGGCGGTGTCAGGAAATTGAGGATTCTCTTGATGAGGATTTGGGACCGAAGAGCGTAGGGTGTTTTGAATCGGGCTGGTTAGCGTTCGGAGGTTCGCAAGCGGAGGGGTGGAGGTGTTAAAAGGGGGCAGACGCTCGCCTTACGGCGGACTTGTCGGGCGGCATGGTGACATTATTACACAGTGGGTGTTTTATGGTGGAATGCCTGAGGGCGTCTCAAAAGCAAACAGCGACCGTTTCTCCGTTTTCTATATCCTAAACTTCAGACCCATTTGCGCGTTTGTGGGAAGGAGCGTAGATCCCATCCGCCCCCGCCCGTTGACTCAAAGAGGGGTGCTTGCTTCGGTGGCATTGAAAGACTAAAGTTACCCAAATGAGCACGACCGAAATCCTTGAGGAACTGCCCCGTCTCGCCCGTGATGAGCGTGAGAAGATCTGGAAGCGGCTAGAGGAGATTGAATTGGGTGAAATGGACGAGACACCTGAAATGCTTGCGGCGATTGATGAAGGTCGGCGGGCTATAGTTGAGGGGAAAATAGTGAATATTGAGGAGATGCGTCGGCGCGTTGGGCAATGGACTACTCAGTAATCCTGAGCGAGGTCTTCTCCTCTGATTTGGACGGGATCATCGCTTACTTGATGAAGAGTGCCGGTCCGGAAACGGCCTTCCGAATAGGCAATGAATTGATTGATCGAGCTTTGGAAATTGGCGAAAGCCCGTTCATCGGGCAACCCGTAAAGAAGCGTGTTGGCGTTCGCAAGGTTCTGCTGTACAGATATATAATCTTTTACGACGTGAATGAAGCTCAGCAGACGGTTGAGGTTCTGCGTGTCTGGCACGGAGCGCGTAATCCGAAAAGCCTCCGTTTCGGCTGAGGTGCCCTAAGGCTCCAGGCTACTTGTTGTTTTCGGAGCAAGTGGGTCGTATCACTTCCCGTGGTCCTGCAGGGCAAGCCGCACGCCGATCAGGGGCCGTTTCAGCTGTTGAAATGAATGCGTGTCGTGTTTTTGCTCCCCATGAGGGGCGAAAATAGCTGACAGCCCCTTGATGTTTTGATTCCTGATCTAAGTTCGTCATTTTGCATCCCAAAGGGATCAAAAACATGAATCTGTACTCCTTGGTGTGTTATCACCGAAAAGCTGCGGATCTCTCGCAGATCGAACTTGCTGAACTGACCAGCGCTCAGGGCGGATCGCATTGAGCCCCTCTTACGATTTGCTCAACTCGAGCATCGTTCTGAAAAATCCTCAGGAAGAGACGGCTCTGCCCATCCGGGGCCGGAAGCGCAACCTCAACTGGGGCGACTTGCTCGACTATCTCGCTGTGGAACGTTGCGGGCTGCAGACCGAATTGATGCGAACTGATTTGGAAAAACTGTTGCTGCGGGCGGAGTCGGAGTGGCCTTTCTGGATTCGGTGCAGCTTTTTAAGTGAGCCGAAACGGGAAGCCTACCTGCACTTGGTTCGCGAACGGGTGGCACGCCTGCGAAGCCAGGTGGCGCCGTAGGTCTTTTGGGTGCAGGCGAAGGGATCTGCGCGCTGCGCTACTCCAGACTATCGAGCCGCAAGATGGTTTGGCGGCCACTTCGGGGCTTGCCGAGGATCTGTGGCCAGATTCATTAAAGTGAAAAAACGACCGCCATTCTTTATTGATTGCGCGGTTAGAGTGCTTATTATTCACTAAAATGAACATGGACTCGCGAAACTTAGCGGTCGTTGTTTCCTCCAGACTGCGGAAACGGCGCCAGAGCCTCGGTATCCGACAGAAGGATCTCGCAGACTTGGCAGAGATCGCGGTTCACACGCTCAGCAACATCGAATCCGGCAAGGGTAACCCATCCCTTGAGGTGCTGGGGCGGTTGCTCGACTGCCTCGGACTCAAACTGACTATCGAACCCAATGTCCCAGGGGACGGCGCCCCCGCCGGCTCAACGACTCGGGCAACTACCGAACGTCCATGAGCCGGGTCGGAAAAGTCTTCTATGGGGGCACACTTGCGGGCCACATTGAGCGGCGGGACGATGGAGGCTATTGCTTTGTCTACCAGCCTGACTATCTCGCCCGCCCCGATGCCCGTCCCGTGAGTATCACGCTGCCTCTGCGGCGGCAGGAATACAACTCGCCCGTGCTTTTCCCATTTTTTTCAGGACTGCTCGCGGAGGGAAATCTTAAGGATCTCCAATGCCGTCTGCACCGCATCGATCCCGATGACGATTTCACCCGGCTGCTCAAGACGACACGCCACGATGTGATTGGTGCGGTCACCGTTGAGGAGGTCGTGCAGTGAGATTCCCCGATAATATCTGCCTGAGCACGTTACGCCCCACACGCGGCCAGCCTTACAGTGCGGGGGCGGTGCGCTCGCTTTGGGGTGGAAAGCGCATAGCTCCCGTGCTGTCCTTCGAACAGAAAGTCTTCGCCGACTTTCGTCGCGACGCCGCTCCGCGCATCTCCATCTCCGGCGTGCAGGACAAGATTTCTCTGCGCCTCGTAAATGGCGTACTTGCCCCCACTTACCGTGACGGTGAATTCATCCTCAAGCCAGTCCCGCGTGCGCTTACGGGCAACCTCGATCTCATCGATGACGTGCCGGCGAACGAGCACGTGACCATGCAAATCGCTGCGCAAGTCTTCGGGCTGCGCAGCGCAGTGTGTGGTCTCGTCTTTTTCCCCGATGGCGAGCCTGCCTACATCGTCCGCCGTTTTGATCGCGACGCTGCCACAGGACATAAGCTGGCCCAAGAAGACTTCTGCCAGCTTGCCGGCAAGAGCCGCGCGACCCACGGGGAAAACTACAAATATGACGGCAGCTGCGAAGAACTTGGACGCCTCCTCCGGCAGTACAGCCCGGCGTGGAGAGTCGAAGCCGAGAGGCTTTTCACACTCATCGCCTTCAACTATGTCTGCGGCAACGGAGACGCACACCTGAAAAACTTCTCTCTGCTCGAAACGCCCTTCGGCGACTACTCGCTCAGCCCTGCTTATGACCTCCTCTGCACGACGCTGCACCTTCCTGCAGAGAGCCGCACCGCATTGGAGATTTTCGATGATTTTATAACGCCAAGTTTCGAAACAAACGCCTTTGCCAAACGGTCGGATTTCATGGAACTCGCCAACCGCTTCGGACTACGCGCAGTGCGCGTCACGGCCATCCTCGACCGATTCGCCAGCGAACGCGCCAAGGTTGAAGCGCTTTTGGACCGGTCACTGCTTTCACCCGACAGTAAAGCACGCTACCGCGCGGTGTTAGCCGACCGTCTGTTAGCCCTCGCGGATTGACGCGCCGTGGCGGCATCTTCAGCCATTGATGGTCGATCGCTGGCAGCGGTGAGTTTGGGATTATTGCAAAGGCCTGAGCTGAATGGATTGAAGATGACAGCCAAATGTTCCAGGTTATCCCACAGAAATGTTGATGACACCCGATCAGCGTAGCCTCCCAAAGCCTGAGTTTTTATGCCCAAACCCGTCCTCAAAAAAAACGCGTTTCCAAAATTGTCGTTAGAAATCTGGGCTCAATTGTATGCCGCAGCGGATGCGGTGTTCGCGCTGAAACCGTGGGAGAGCATTCCTCCGGACATTCTTTTGAAAATCAGCCACCCGGTGACGAACGAGCCTGTTTACGGCTCGATATTGGGATCGATGGGTGAGGTTTACGGAATATCCATTCAATGTGGAACGTGGGCGGAATATTCTCTGATGAGGGCTTTTGCCGAAGATGAGGAAGGGGCACTCCTCGAAAATGTGCATCGGAGTACATCGTTCAAAATTGAGTTTTTGAAAAAGAGCGAGCTGTCCGCAATGGACAAAGAGAGGCTGAAAGGTTTGGCGTACAAGCCGCAGCCTGGGGCTAAGGGGGCGTGTTGGCCCAGCATCGAGGTGATGAAAGAAGGCTCCGTGCCGTGCCCGCCGGATGCCGGTGACGCGGAGGTGATTCTGGGTGTCGTGCACTGCTTCACTGCGATGGTTCAAGCCATGGCCCAGCATGCGAATGGGGATCCCGATCTTCTTCCTGAGGGAATAGCAGTCTGGCCCGAGGGGCGCACTGCTGGGCATTGCGTGAAGTGGGATGATATCGAATGGAGACCGTTTGAAGCCGTTCCAGAACCGGCTTGTGAAAAGTTTCAGTTGGACGAATTAAGCGTCGCGCAGTTGCGGCAACTGCCTCAGGTGAACGAGCAAATTGAGTTGGATGCTTTTGCAGGATTCGCTTCCGTGGGCGAAGGCCTCCGCCCATTTTTTATGAAACTGGGCCTCGCTGTTGATTCAAAAAGCGGAATGATTCTTGGGGTCGAACTGGGAACGGGTGGGACGGATTTGTTGGAGAATATTGCAGGACGCCTGTTGATTGAGGTTGTTTCCAAATTAAAGGCACGCCCTAAGCGCGTCTTGTTTTGTCAGCCAAGTCTTTTGCAGGCACTGGAGACGGTGGCGAGGAATTTGGGAATCGAAGTTCTCTACCAAAAGCGCCTGCCTGCAATCGAGGAGGCCCGCGCCTCGATGCCTGAAAAATTTGGGGTTTGAAGTCTTTGGAATCTCCCAGTTGAACATTGTCAGAGACGTGCCTGGAATTTCGTGGAGATGTGGGCGGGAGTGTTGTCTCCCGCAGTAGAATCCGCAGGATGCTTCGCTCGCCGCCTCAGGTATTTCTTCAGGTGGTTTGAACTCAGTTGGTGGCCTCTTTTTTTTTCTTCCGTGAATTTCGAGCGCCTCACAGAGCGGCAATTGAGACTGATAGCCCCCCCGGCGCACAGGGTCTTGAACGCAGCGAGAGCCGATGAATTGCATTCAAAAAGATGCAAAAACACCGATTAGCTGCAGTTTTAGCGCTTGAAATCAATTTTTGTGCTTTATTGCCCCCTATTGGGCGCGAAAATGAATGACAGGCCCGTGATGTCTTGATTACTGATCTAAGTTCGTTATTTTGCATCTCAAAGGGGTCAAAAACATGAATCTGTCTTCCTTGGTGCGTTATCACCGAAAAGCTGCAGAACTCTCGCAGATCGAACTTGCTGAACTGGCCAACGTCAGTCGCAAGGTCGTGCAGTGTATTGAATCTGGCGGGGAACATATCTCCTTGAAAAATGTGCAGGCGGTGCTGGCCGTTCTGAATGTGACGCTGATGCCCACCGGGCCGCTCGTTCCGCAGTGGCAGGAAGGTGCCGAGCCACACGAGCAAGAACTATGAAAACCGCTTCTCCTGAGCAGCAGGCGCCCTCGCGGAGCGCGAACATTTTCCAGCGCGATGTTCTCGCGGGACGCGTCGCACAGCTTGAAAGCGGAGAATGGCGTTTCGTCTATGAGCCCGGCTACACAGGGCCGCCTGTGTCATTGAGCCTGTCTGTCCGCGTTGAGCCCTATCTCTTTGCAGCCTTTCCTCCATTTCTGGAAGGCTTGCTTCCAGAGGGCGCACAGCTGGAGGCCTTGCTGAGACAGCTCAAAATCGACCGGGGGGATTGCTTCCGACAGTTGATCGCGGTCGGGCAGGACGTAGTCGGGGCGCTCACGGTCGTCGAGGTGAACGGAAAATGAACCGCTGCCGAATCACTTTGGAGGAGCTTCCCCGGGGAAGCTGCTACAGCCGCGCGGGCCTTAAACGACTGGATCCGCGCCTGATGGAGATCCAGCCCTTGCCATACACCCTGACGCAGCAGCTGGAAGAGGCTGCCGCCCGCGCTGGCAAGATGTCCGTGCAGGGCGTCCAGCCCAAGCTCAGCGCCGTGTTGCGAATCAAGGAAGGTCGCTTCGAAATCGTGGACCGAGGCGGGCGTTTTATTCTGAAACCTTGCCCTCCCCAGTGGCCGGAAGTTCCAGCGAACGAGGCGCTGACGATGACTCTTGCCGAGCACTCAGGTATCGAGGTTCCAGTGCACGGATTGGTGGAATCGACGGACGGGTCGATGGTGTACTTCATCCGGCGGTTTGATCGCGTTGGGCAGCGCGAGCGTATTCCTATGGAGGACGGTGCCCAGCTGTTGGGACACACCCGAGACACGAAGTACGAGAGCTCGATGGAGCAGGTCATTGGGATGGTTGACCGATTCTGCACCTTTCCGGTGATCGAGAAGCGAAAACTCATTCAGAGGGTTTGGTTTTGTTTTCTTACGGGCAACGAGGACATGCACCTGAAGAACTGGTCACTCCATAGTCGCTCAGGGAGGGTCGCACTGAGTCCAGCTTATGATTTCCTGAACACGAGTATCGTTCTTAAAAACCCTCAGGAAGAGACTGCTCTGCCCATCCGGGGCCGGAAGCGCAACCTCAACCGGCGCGACTTGCTCGACTATCTTGCTGTGGAACGTTGCGGGCTGCAGACCGAATTGATGCGAACTGATTTGGAAAAACTGTTGCTGCAGGCGGAGGCGGAGTGGCCTTTCTTGATTCGGCGCAGCTTTTTAAGTGAGCCGAAACGGGAAGCCTACCTGCACTTGGTTCGCGAACGGGTGGCACGCCTGCGAAGCCAGGTGGCGCCGTAGGCCCTTCGGGAGCCGGCAAAGGGATCGCGCGCTGCGATGCTCCAGGCTGTCGGGCTGTCGGGCTGTCGGGCTGTCGGGCTGTCGGGCTGTCGGGCTGTCGGGCTGTGCGATGGCTTATCGGCTTCGTCGGGGTCGGGAATGTCCGCTCCGGGTCCCTTACATTTCGAGGGGTTGTGCAAATTTTTTTGCCCGATAGAAGGGGCGGTATTGCAGTATATGCAGGCGTTGTCCTGCTTTGCAAAATGCGAGTCAAATCGCTGTGGAAATCCCTGTAAAAAGGAGCATTTTTTTGACAAAATGCGTGATAAACATTGGTTAAAAACGGACCCGAAAACGGACCCGATTTTGCAAGGCCCGGTTTTTCAAAAGTTGGGATCAGGCTTAGGATCTGGCGCCGCAAGGCATAAGGGTTCGAGTCCCTTCCTCGGCACTCCCCAGTGTAATTCCTAACTACCAAGGAGTTAAGTATGTAAAAATCCCGCGGTTCTGGGGATTTGCGACGAACCACTTTTGACCACAAAAAGCCACAAAATCGGCTCGAGAGGAGCCACCAGGGAAGCTTTCAAGAACGGACTCATATCGGACGGTATTGCCTGGATGGACATGATCAAAAGCCGAAATCAAACCAGCCATACCTACAACGAAGCCACGGCGAATGAG
>CANJPY010000063.1 GCA_947476255.1 Chthoniobacteraceae bacterium
AACGAAGCCTCCCTGCTCCGCCTCATCTCCGCCCTGCTCTGTGAAATCAGCGAAGAGTGGCTCACCGGAAAAATCTACCTCAACATGAATCCAACTGACCTGCCCCACAGCTAACGCTCAACTTTTACAGAATAAAAATTGCGCCGCCCGGGCGAATGTGTTTCGATTTTGTTGGTTTTGCTAAAAAGCCACATTTTGAACGGCGTTGAAACCGCCCCGATTTTCCTAAGATTTATCCCGCTTTTTGGTCTCCCTTTTGCCCTTGTTTTAGATATTCCCCGAATTATGACCTCCCGTTCCTCCTTTTTTACCGCTGGAGCCTTGTTTTTGTCTGTGCCCGCTATTGGGGTGCAGACCTTTGCCGCAGTGAAAGCGCCTGGCGGGCCGGTCAGCTACTATCAGGATGTAAGGCCGATTTTTCAGGCGAATTGCCAGGGCTGTCATCAACCCGCGAAAAACAAGGGCGGGTATGTCATGACCAGCTTCGAGAAAATGCTGGCGGGTGGGGAAAAAGACGGCGTGGCGATTATCCCCGGCAATACGGAAAAAGGGGCGCTATTGGAGCAAATCACCCCGCACAATGGTTCGGCGGAGATGCCCAAGAACAAACCTCCGCTTGCGGAGCATGAGTTGGCGCTGATTCGGCGGTGGATTGCAGAGGGGGCGAAGGATGATACGCCTGCAGACGCGAAAAAGCATTTTGATGCAGAACATCCGCCACAATACCAGAGGCCTCCAGTGGTGAGTTCGATTGATTTTTCCCCGACCGGCGACCTGATTGCCGTTGCCGGTTTTCATGAAGTGCTGCTGCAGAAAGCGGATGGTCTGGGGCTTAAGGCGCGTCTGATCGGGTTGTCCGAGCGCATTCAATCGGTCCGGTTTTCTCCGGATGGCAAGTGGCTTGCCGCAGCGGGCGGAGATCCTGCGCGGTTGGGCGAAGTCCAGATCTGGGACGTGGCGGCAGGGAAGCTGAAAGTGTCCGCACCCGTGGGTTGGGATACGCTTTACGGTTTGAGTTGGTCGCCGGACAGCAAATTGGTGGCGTTTGGTTGCGCCGATAATACGGTCCGCGCGATTGATGCCAGCAATGGCAAGCAGGTGTTCCAAATGGGGTCGCATAACGACTGGGTTTTGGACACGGCGTTCTCGGAAAAAGGGGATCACGTTATTTCCGTGGGGCGTGATATGACGGCGAAGCTGAGCGAGTTGGCCGGGGAGCGGTTTGTGGACAACATCACCTCCATCACCCCCGGAGCGCTCCGGGGCGGGATGAACGCTGTGGACAGGCATCCCAGTTCAGAGTCCATCGTGGTGGGCGGTTCGGACGGAATGCCCCAAATGTTCCGGATTTTCCGCACCAGCGCGCGTAAGATTGGCGACAACGCAAACCTGCTTCGGAAATATCCCGAAATGGTGGGACGTGTGTTTGCAACGCGCTTTTCAAAAGCGGGTGACATGTTTGTGGCTGGGAGCGCGCTGGATGGAAAAGGGGAGTTGTCCGTCTTTTTGGCGGAATCCAGTCTAGTCGTGCCCAAGGAGATAGAAACAATCCGCGCCAAACCCGTGGGCCAGCAGTCGGATCCGGAAAAGAAGCAACTCGCCGAGTTTGAATCTAAAATGGGCGCCCGCGTCTTTCAGGCGAAGATCGACGAATCCTCCGTTTATGCGGTGGCGTTCCGTCCCGATGGAGGGGCTGTTGCGGCTGCTGGAGGTGATGGAAAAATCAGAGTCTATGATATTAAAGGCGGTGCAAAAATCAGTGAGTTCGTGGCAGCACCTGTGAGCTCGCCCGCAGGAGATGGCTCCAAAACGGCCAAGAGCAGCGGTCTTCGGCTGAAGGCCTCTGAGGACCTTGGGGCGGAGGTTTTACCCGAGGGACGCGCACTGGCCGGCATTGAGGTGCAGCCCGCAAAGGTGGAGATTCGCCGGCGCAATGACTACGTGCAGCTTCTGGTCTCTGCCAAATACGAGGGTGGGGAAACTGCCGACATTACGCGCTCGGCAAAGCTGGAGGTTGCAGCGCCGATTGCCGAATGGACGGCGCGAGGACAGCTGCATCCGCGTGCGGATGGAACCTCGGAGCTGCGTGTTTCTTTTGGTGGAAAAACAACGGTGGTTCCCGTGGTTGTCTCGGGAGCGGCAGGGCATTTTGAGTCCGACTTTATCCGCGATGTGAACCCTGTGATGACCAAGCTGGGGTGTAATCAGGGAACCTGCCACGGCGCAAAGGATGGCAAGGCTGGATTTAAACTCTCGCTGCGTGGTTATGACCCGGAGTACGACCTGCGTTCGCTCACCGACGACATGGCGTCAAGGCGTGTGACGGTCGCGTCTCCCGAAGACAGCCTGATGCTTCTCAAGGCGGCGGCTGAGGTTCCGCATGAGGGGGGGCGCCGCACACACCCCGATGAGAAGTACTATCATATCCTGCGCGAATGGATCGCCGGTGGTGCAAAACTTAATTTCGCAGCCGCCAAAGTGGTCCGCATTGAAATGTCGCCCCAGAATCCCGTGGTCCAGAAAATCGGGAGCCGCCAGCAGGTGCGGGTTGTTGCGCATTTTGCGGACGGCAGTGCTAGGGACGTGACTAACGAGGCGTTTGTGGAGAGCGGAAACACGGACGTGGCCAGCGTGGATGCCACGGGACTGGTGACGACGTTGCGCCGCGGCGAGGCGCCGATGCTGGCCCGGTACGAAGGGAATTATTCGGCGACAACGGTGACGGTGATGGGGGATCGCAGCGGTTTTGAGTGGAAGGAACCGGTGAAATGGACGGACGTAGACTCCTTGGTGTCAGCGAAATGGAAGCGCATGCAAATCGAGCCCTCCGGCCTGTGTTCGGACGGCGAATTTCTGCGCCGCGTTTATCTCGACCTGACGGGACTGCCTCCTGCGCCTGAAAAACTCCGGGCCTTTTTGGCGGATAAACGGGAACAGCGCCTCAAGCGGGACGAGGTGATCGAGGCGCTGATTGGGAGTGTGGATTTCATTGAACATTGGACCAACAAATGGGCCGATTTACTGCAGGTGAACGCGAAGTTTTTGGGAAAGGAGGGAGCCGAGGGGTTCCGCGCGTGGATTCGCACGAGTGTCGAAAAAAACACGCCGTATGATCAGTTTGTGCGAGAGGTGTTGACGGCCTCGGGGTCCAACAAGGAAAACCCTGCGGCGAGTTACTGGAAGATTTTGCGCCAGCCCGTGGAGGCCATGGAGAATACGACGCATCTGTTTTTGGCGACGCGTTTCAACTGCAACAAATGTCACGATCATCCGTTTGAGCGCTGGACTCAGGACCAGTATTATCAGACGGCGGCGTACTTCGCTCAAGTGAGCCTGACGGAGGACCCTGCGAGTGCTGGACGCAAGTTGGGGGGGACGGCAGTGGAAGGCGCCAAGCCGCTTTACGAAATTGTAAAAGAGAATCCCGGGGGCGAGGTGAAACATGATCGGACGGGCAAGGTTACGCCGCCATCGTTTCCGTATCCGGCCAAGGCGGAACTGCCAGACAAGTCCACGCGGCGCAGCCAGCTTGCGCTCTGGATGACCTCCTCCGACAACCGGTATTTTGCCTCCAGTTACGTGAACCGGATCTGGGGCTATCTGCTCGGACGCGGTATTATCGAACCGCTGGACGATATTCGCGCCGGCAATCCTCCCTCGAATCCCGAACTGTTGGAATATCTGACCAAGGAGTTTGTGAAGTCCGGGTTCGACACGCGTTCCGTGTTCCGCACCATTTGCAAGTCGCGTGCTTATCAGTTGTCGATCTCGACGAACCGCTGGAACGAGGATGATACGGTGAATTATTCGCACGCGCTTGCCCGTCGTTTGTCTGCGGAGACCTTGTTTGACTCTGTTTTTGCGGTGACCGGAGCAACTTCGGCGCTGCCCGGCATTGCAGTGGGACAACGGGCCGCACAAATGGTCGATTCGAGCAGCGAGGGGGCCGGAGGCTTTCTGGCCACTTTGGGCAAACCCGCACGCGAGAGCGCCTGTGAGTGTGAGCGCAGCAGCGAGTTGAAGCTGGGGTCTGTGATGGCGCTCTTGAGCGGCAGCACGGTCTCGAATGCCATTCAGGATCCCAAGAATGCGCTCGCGAAGTTGGTCTTGCAGGAAAAGGACGACCGCAAGCTGGCCAACGAACTTTTTCTGAGGGTGCTCTCGAGGGAAGCAACGGAGAAAGAAATCAATGCCACGTTGAAACTCATGTCCACCATGGACTCCGACAACCACCAGATTGCCGCGGCCTGGGACTCCAAGGAGAAGGAGCAGGCGCCGGTGATCGAGCAGAAGGAAAAAGAGCGCTTGGCTTCGATCGCCAAGGCTGAAGGGGCTTTGCAATCCTACGAGGCCGCGACGGCTTTTTACCGCACTGAGCGCGAGGCCGTGCGCAAGGAACGTGAGGCGAGGGCGGTGCGCTCACTCAAAGCCTTCGATGACGGGTTGGAGCAGCGCTCGGAGGCTCGGATCAGCGCGACGTTCCCGTCGTTAAAGGAGGTCGTATGGAGTCCTCTGGTCGCCACAACTGCGACGGCCGGTGGCGCGTTGAAACTGACTGTGGAGAAGGATGGAACGATTGTCTCCTCAGGCGCCAATACGCGCTCCGACTATACGCTTAACTTTTCTGCGGATCTGCAGGGGGTGACGGGCGTTGTTTTGGAAGTCCTTCCAGATGCGACGTTGCCGCAGTTTGGTCCAGGGCGTGCCAAGGACGGAAATTTTGTGCTGAATGAAATCACGTTTAACCATGCGCAGCCCGCGAAGCCCGGTGAGCTCAAGGCGGAAGGTTTTTCGGCGGCATTTGCCTCCTTTTCGCAGGATAAGTTTCCGGTTGCGGCAGCAATCGATGGCAAGGAAGACGATGCTCAAAACGGCTGGTCCGTCTCCGGGGGAACTGCGCGCCGGCAGTTCGCTGTGTTCCAGTTTAAGAATGTGATCAAGCAGGAGGGGGAGCGGAAAGTAACGCTGAAGCTTGCCCACAGACTTCGTGATACGGATCAAATTGGGCGCTTTAGAATCTACCTCACACGGGCTGAAAATCCCTTGAAGGAAGGGCTGCCTGAGGCTGTTTTAAGTGCGGGTTCCAAGCCGGCAGCGGAAAGATCTCCCGAGGATAAAGCGCTTCTCGCAAGTTATGTGAAGACAACCGACGTGGAGTACTCGAGGCAGAGCAAAGAACTTGCTGATGCAAAAGTGGCGCTGACTCCGGATCCAAAACACGCAGAACTTCAGGCGGCGCTGGCGACCGCAAAGGAACCCATCAAGTTGGATCCGATTCTGGTGCAGTTGCGCATCGATGCTGCGGCCAGCAAAAAGCAACTCGGCGACAAGCGTCTCACGGTGGTGCAGGATTTGACCTGGGCGCTCATCAACAATCCAGCCTTCCTTTTCAATCGTTAACCTGTTTTAGTCTAAGAATTAACCCCCTAAACAAACGCACCCGTTATGATCCATCTACCAGGCGGAAACTGCAGTGATCTTTGCAATGCTGAGTTGAAAATGAACCGTCGCGATCTCTTGCGACTCGGTGGCAGCGGTATTCTCGGCATGTCCCTTGGGACAATGCTCAACCTTCAGGCCAAGGCTGCGGAAGCCGGCGGGAAGGGCGGTCCCGGCTGGGGCAAAGCAAAAAGCGTCGTGCTCATTTATCTCCAGGGCGGCCCCAGTCACATTGATTTGTGGGATCCGAAAGAAAACGTGCCGGACAACATCCGGTCCGCATTCGGTTCGATTCCCACCAAGATCCCGGGCATCAATTACACCGAGATGCTTCCCAAGTTGGCGAAAATCAACGACAAGTTCACGCAGATCCGTTCGATGAGCTACACCCCGAACGGCCTGTTTAATCACACGGCTGCGATCTACCAAATCATGACTGGCTACACGACGGACAAGGTGAGTCCCTCCGGCCAGCTTGAACCGCCGGATGCGAAGGATTATCCGAACTTCGGCTCGAATATCGTCCGGCTTAAACCATCGAGTGAGCCTATGCTTCCTTTTGTGATGCTTCCAAGGCCGCTGCAGGAGAGTAACGTGGTCGGGAAGGGCGGCACGGCTGGTTTCCTAGGGAAGGCGTTTGATCCCTACACACTCTATCCGCCCGGGGACGATCTCGACATGAACAAGCTCGAGCGTCTGACCGTGGATGACCTCAAGCTGCCGCCCGAGGTTTTCGCGCTGCGTCTCCAGCGACGGGCTGAGTTGCGCTCGGTGATTGAATCCGCGATGCCCGATGTGGAGAAAGCCGTGGAGCGTTACAACCTCGATGACTACTATCAGCGCGCTCTGAATTTGATTGTTTCGGGCCGTGCGCGAAAGGCGTTTGACCTGTCGCTCGAGTCCGATGCAATGCGCGACACCTACGGGCGGAATACCTTTGGACAGAGTTGTTTGCTCGCGCGGCGCTTGGTGGAGGCGGGTACGCGCGTGGTGGAGGTCATCTGGCCGAAGGTTGCAAATTCGGACAACCATTCCTGGGACCATCACGTTGGACTCACCGACCGGATGAAAGGGAAGTCGGCTCCCATGTTGGACCAAGGGCTTTCAGCGTTCATCGCGGATATGGATGCACGTGGTCTCTTGGAAGAGACGCTTGTCGTGGCAATTGGTGAGTTCGGGCGCTCGCCCATCAAGGGCGTGAGTACCTCTGGTAATGGCAATAGCGCGGATGGACGCGACCACTGGCCGTACTGCTATTCGTCATTGATCGCTGGCGCTGGAATCAAACGTGGCTACGTCCACGGGCAAAGCGACAAGACGGGAAGCAGCCCTTCGGAGGATCCCGTTCATCCGATGGAACTGCTTGCCACGATGTACCACTCCTGCGGCATTGATCCTGAAACCATTGTGCACAACCATCTCAACCAGCCACGAGAACTGGTAAAGGCCAAGCCGGTGACAAAACTGTTCGCGTAGGCTGCGCATTGACGACGCGAACGTTTTAGCGTGCGCTTTGGCATGAAGTCGGTGCCTGTGACTCAAGCAAGATCGGGACTCTACGAGTTACTCGATCTTGCAGCTGCGTCCCATGAACCCATACAAATCGCAGGAAATCGCGCCAACGCTGTTCTTGTTTCGGAGGACGACTGGAGAAGCATTCAAGAAACACTCTTCCTGCTCTCCGTTCTGGGCATAAGAGAGTCCGTCCGTGAGGGGCTTGCGGAACCGCAGGTTTATTCAGAATAAAACACGATCAAAGCGATTCGTATGTGGATGTACTACGAATAGACAAACTTCGGATATACCCTCCCCGCAGGTACCCGCGGCTAAACAAGTCGCTGCAGCTGACAGTCTGCATGCGTCACGCCGGCCTGCTTGAGCACCCGTTGCGCCGCATCCTGACTCTAGCTGAGCGCTGGTGTTGCGGGTTTTAGGGATTTACAACTCCCTCCAGTCTCGGGTTCTGCGTGTGGTCTAAATCACCCGGGTGTTTTCGAAACGCCTGAGCGTTGGGGGAGGGGATTCCTCCCCGTTTGGTTAGTATCGCTACTTGCCGTTCAACGGGTGGCCCGTGCAGTTCGCTGATCCGGCAGTTTGAGGGCGCGTGATTCGTTGCAAGGTGCGGGAGCAGGGCGATTCCGAGTCCTGCGGCAACAAGAGAACGAATCGTTTCGAGGGCACTGCTCTCGAACGCGATGCGCGGTTCAACGCGGGCCCTTGCTACCATGCTGAGGCGCCCTCCTTGCCGCAGGCAATTTCATGAGCCGTTGCTTTCGCAGCGTCTGCTTTTTAGAGGAATGTTTCAGCGTGGATCAGGCGTGGTTTACTGGCCGCCGGCGAAGTGTTTTCAAAGCGCACGCGCTGTAAAAGAGTTGTTCTAAGCTCTGATTTTAGAGACGTAATGTATTGACCTAAAGATGGTTGAACAATGCTGATACGGTCTGCGGCAAGGGGCAATTTATGCTGCCAGGCGGGTTCGAGAAATGGATCCATCTGATGAAGATCGATCGGTTTTTCCAGTGGTAACGATCGTAAACATGTATTTTACTTTTGGTGGCACGCGGTTTTAAATGCCAACATGACGAGGGCAAGCAGGCTACCTACTCCTCTGCGCTTGCGCGCCGTAATATCCTTGGAGGATTTTAGACAGCGCGTCGCAGTTTCGGTATCGAGTTGCTGGCGGAGGCTCTCGATCCGCAAGAATCTCCCCTCGGAAGGGTTTCCGAAACTGGCAGGGAATTTTTTCCGGCCAGCATTCGCTGGATGCAGACGACTGCGGACTATTTCAGTGCTACCCGCGACAATGCGAAACACGGTTGGAAAGCAAATGTGATCAGAAATTCAGCTGAGTTGACTTATGAAAAACGTCTTCATCTCCACCCAAACCTCCCTTGACCGTCGCCAATTTCTGCGTGGCGCAGGGGTGGCGCTCGCCCTGCCGTTTCTCGACGCGATGCGGCCTGCTTTTGGGGCCGCATCGTCGTCCACCCCGCCCCGACGGATGATTGCCATCCAGACGAACATGGGGATCGTGCCGCAGTTCTTCTTTCCCGAGAAGCCCGGCCGTGACTACGAACTGACGCCTTACCTGCAGAAACTGGCCGCCAACCGCGATGCATTCACGGTGTTCTCGGGGACGAGCCTTCCGGGCGTGGACGGCGGACATGCGGCCGAGAGATGCTTCCTCACCGGGACGCCGCATCCGCTTCGGGGCGGCTTTCGCAACGGCATCTCGCTTGATCAGTTCGTAGCCGAGCGGATCGGCAATCAGACGCGCCATCCGTCGCTCGTGCTCGCCAGCAGCGTTGGAGGGCAGTCGCTCAGCTACACGAGGACGGGAGCGAAGCTTCCGGCGGAAATAAGCCCCAACAAGCTGTTCCAGAAGCTCTTCACTGCGGGCAAGCCGGAGGAAGTGGAATCGGCGGTCCGAGGCATGAAGCAGGGGCGGAGTCTGCTCGATTTCGTCGGCGCTCAGTCGCGGCGGCTTTCGGGGGAGCTGTCGCCAGGCGACCGGCAACGGGTGGACGAATATTTTACGGCCGTGCGGGAACTCGAGCAGCGGCTTGAGACTGCCGAGAGCTGGGAACAGAAGCCGAAACCGGTGGTGAACGCCAAGGCCCCGACGGACATTTCGGACCAGAAGGCGTTTGACCAGTGGATGAGGCTTTTCTTCGACGTCATCAAGCTGGCGCTCGAGACCGATTCGACGCGAACCGTCTCCTTCTTCATCGACACGTATCCGATCCATGGCATCACGCACCATGGCAATCGTCCGAGTCTGCTCGCGGAGCTGAAGGGCTACGAGGAAGCTCAGTTCGCGGCGCTCGGGAGCTTTCTGAAGTCACTGGCCGCGTCGAAGGAAAACGGGCAGTCGTTGCTCGACAGCACGATGGTGCTCTACGGCACCTGCATGGGCAGCGCCAACTCGCATTCCAATGTGAACTTGCCGGTGCTGCTGGCGGGCGGCGGCTTCAAGCACGGCCAGCACCTGGCGTTCGACAAAACCAACAACTACCCGCTCTCGAATCTTTACGTCTCAATGCTGCAGCGGCTGGGGATCGAATCCGACGAGTTTTCGACCGGAAAAGGGACGATGCGTGGACTCGAAATGCTGTGATCTCATGAAGCTGTACCGCCTGTTCATTCTTCTTTTCGCGGCATCCCAGGCATCGGCCCAGATTCCCCGTTTTCTCGAAGCCCACTGCATCGAATGCCACGACTCTGAAGTCAAGAAGGGCAATGTTGATCTTGATTCCTTGCTGCCTCTCAATGCGGCAAATCCCGACACGTTGGCCAAATGGGTCAAAGTCCATGACCTCATCGCGTCGGGTGAGATGCCGCCGAAGAAAAAGCCGCGACCACCGGAGGCGGAGCGTACGGCCGTGACGCGGGAACTCGCGGCGGCGCTGGTGGCGGCGGAACGCGCCCGACCCGCCGGCGTACCGCGGACGGCGACCCGCCGCCTCACGCGTTCGGAATACGAGCAAACGGTGCGCGACCTGTTTGACATGCCGGGCATCTCGGTGCGTGAGTTCCTGCCGCCGGATGGCTCTGCCTACGGCTTTGATAACAATGCGGATGCCCTCGATATCTCGCACGTGAACATGGCATCCTACCTGGCGGCTGCCGACCACGTCCTGGACTCGGCGATCGCCATTCAGCCGACGACCCCGACGGTGCAAAAGCAGCGAATGTCGCTCGGGGGCAGAGGGAACGCAGCATTCGAAGCTGCCACGATCGGAGGCTGTGTGCTGCTCAAAGACAAGCGGCTCGATCCCAAGTATGCGGTTCCCAGCGTCTTCAAACACAATGAACTGGGTGCCCACGAAAGACTGGGGGGCTTCTCTAAACCAGGCACGGTGGGCGTGTTGCGTCAGGGAGACGATTTCTCGCCGTATATCAGGCAGTTCATCGCGATCTACCCGGCGAAGTATCGCGTCCGGACATCGCTGTGGGCTTTCACGTGGGATAAAGGCGAAGTCAAGCCGGCCCGTGGCACCGAAGTGGCGCGGCTCTACAATGTGCATCTCGTCGGCGACGGCATCGGCGAGGCGCATCCAAGCGATCTGATTGGCTATTTCGATGCACCGTCGATCAACGAGCAGGTTCACGAGTTCACCTCGTGGTTCAACTTGAACGATCTGATCGCCTTCGGCACGGAGACACTGCTCGCGTCGCCCAACGTCACTCAATTTCCTCGTGGGATCATGGGCCTCACCGCTCCCGGTATCGCCTGCGACTATGTCGAGGTCGAAGGGCCGCTCTACGAATCGTGGCCGCCGCCAAGCCATGTGCGGATGTTCGGCGACTTGCCGCTGGTCGAGTTCAAGACCGCCGATCGTCCCGGCGTGCAGCCGCCAAATCGGGTGCGGCCCCGGCGTTTAGCCGAAAACGCGGCCGATAATAAACCGGATCCCGTCAAAGGCGTGTGGACCGTGCATAGCGAACAGCCGCTGGTCGATGCCGACCGGTTGCTCGCCGACTTTCTCCCCAGGGCGTTCCGGCGGCCGGTTGCCGATGCGATCCGGAAGGAGTATCTCGCCGAGGTGGACGCGCGGCTGAAGGCCGGCGACTGCTTCGAGTCTGCAATGCGCTGGGCCTATCGGCTGGCCTTGTGTTCGCCGGACTTCCTGCTCCATGTGGCGCCGTCCCTCGCTGGCGGGACCACTCTCACGGACGATGCCCTGGCGAACCGGATGTCCTACTTCCTCTGGAACGGGCCGCCCGATGGCCGCCTGCGGGAGCAGGCCGCCGGTAAAAAGCTGCGCGACCCAGAAGTCCTGAAGGCGGAAGTTGAGCGGATGCTGGGGTCGGAGAAGTCGCAACGCTTCGTCGCGGACTTCCTCGGCCAGTGGCTGAAGCTGCGGACGATCGGAATGAACGATGTGGACCCGGGTCTCTACCCCGAGTTTCAGAAGTACCTGCAGGACTCGATGGTGGACGAGACCCGGGCGTATTTCCGCGAGCTGATTGACCGCGACCTCAATGCGACGCACCTCGTGAAGTCGGACTTCGCGATGCTCAACGGGCGGCTCGCGCTCCACTACGGGATCGACGGCGTGGAGGGATCTCAGATCCGCCGGGTAGCGCTGCCGCCGGAGAGCCCGCGGGGCCCGTTCCTCACCCAGGCTTCGCTCCTCAAGATCACTGCGAATGGAACAACCACCTCGCCAGTCAACCGCGGGGCGTTCGTGATGGACAGGCTGCTCGGCCGGCCCCCTGCACCGCCGCCCGAGGCGGTGCCGGCCGTGGAGCCGGACGTTCGCGGGGCGACGACGATCCGCGAGCAGCTCGACTTGCACCGCAACAACCAGGCCTGCGCTGGCTGCCACGCGAAGTTTGACCCGGCCGGCTTCGCGCTCGAGTCGTTCGACGTGATCGGCGGCGCGCGGACGCGTTATCGTGCGATCCGCGGCGGAGCAGGGGAGTTCGCCCCCCGCTCCAAGGCCTTCGCAAAGCTCGGCATCGGCGGCACCTTCGGGCTCGGCCCCGCAGTCGATCCGTCGGGCACGCTCCTAGATGGCCGCAGCTTTCGCGACGTGCGGGAGTTTCAAAACCTCATCACCCAGGATGCGGACGTGCTGCTCACAAACCTGGCCCGGCAGTTCCTCGTTTACTCAACCGGACGGGAAGTCTCGTTCGCGGATCGCCAGGCCGTTCAACAGATCGTCGCCCGCACCGCCGCCAAGGGTGGCGGCGTTCGCACGCTCATCCACGAGATCATCCGCAGCGATCTGTTCCAAACCCACTGACGCGCAGCCTCTCGAGATTCGCACACGATGCACATGACACCACCAAAGATTCTTGGCGCCGCAGCCCGATTTGCCGTCGCCGCCTTGTTGCTCATCACCGGCTTTGCCTCTGCAGCCGACGAGCCGCCGCCCGGCAAGACGCGCGTCACCTGGCAGATTCGGGGTCTCTTCTCCCCCGAGGGGGAAAAGGACTTTCGGGCCCTGATTGCCGAAAACCTCCCGGCAATCAAGGTCGTGGACGTCAACGTACCCAATGCGGAGGCGACCTTCGAGTTCGATCCGGCGGCGGTGTTCGGTGCGAACTTCCGCAACGCCAAGCCCGAGGCACTGCTGGGTTTGTTCACCGCAAAATTCCCGCGGAAGCCGCCATCGATCTTTTCCCTCCATGCCCGCCGGACCACGCCGCTCGAAATGCTGTGCTGGATCGAAATCCCCTTCGAGGGCGTCGACTGCGAGGCGTGTGCATTCGGAGTTTACCAGCTTATCATGGCTGCCGGGGGCGTCGAGCAGGCGACGGCGAACCTCCAAACCGGCCTGGCGACCGCTCTCATCGCCCCCGCAGCCTTTGACGAGCGGGCCTTGCGGCGCAAGCTCGCGGGGAGGGGCATCGGCTGGACGATGTTCTCACATTATGGTGGTCAAATCCATCGTGAAGGCACGATGGAGGGTGCTTGGAGGCGATGGCCCGCCGTGGCGCAGGACCAAGCTGCCGCCGCAACACTCGCCCCGCCGACCGATACGAATCGGCTCCCGTGGACTCCGCCCGAGTTCGCCGCCATCCCGGGTGGACGCTACCAGAGAGGGGACAACAGCAGTGAAGTTTTCACATCCAGCGTCTTCCGTGGCGTGCAGGCCGTGACGCTCGGCGGCTATTCCATGGCCGTCACGGCGACGACCAAGTCGCAGTGGGACGCCGTGCGGGCTTGGGCGGCGGCCCACGGCTACGCCGATCTCGCCGAGGGGGCCGGCAGGGCGGGCGACCATCCGATACACACGGTGAGCTGGTATGACGTTGTGAAGTGGTGCAACGCCGCCAGCGAACGGGATGGCCTGAAACCCTGCTACACGGTGAAGGGAGCCGTGTATCGGACCGGTGTGAGCGACGCCGTGGCGTGTGATTGGAAGGCCGACGGCTACCGCCTGCCGACCGAGGCCGAGTGGGAGGTCGCGGCCCGGGGAGGTCTCCCAGGAAAGAGTTTTCCGTGGGGTGACACGATTTCGCACGATCAGGCGAATTACATCGCCGACTCCAAACTGGCCTACGACGCCAGCGGGAAGACCGCGGGCCACCACCCGCAGTTCGCCCTGGTCGGGGCTGCCGGCACCAGCCCCGTGAAAAACTTCCCGCCCAACGGCTACGGGCTCTTCGACATGACAGGCAATGTGTCGCAGTGGTGCTGGGACTGGTTCGGCCGCTACGGCAAAGAACCGGCAACAGACCCGAAGGGGCCCGCCGAGTTCGACTGGGGGCCTGTGTTTCCGAAGGCGACCGTCAAGGGCGCTGGCGTCGAGGGGCGGGCCGTCGAGGGATCACTGCGGATCTTGCGTGGAGGCCATTGGAACCAAACAGCCGAACGGGCAGCCTGCGCGTATCGGCTCACCGCGTTTCCAACGCTCGCCAGCACGAACGTCGGCTTCCGTCTGGCCCGCGGCGGCTCCGCCGGCAAGCCCGGCGGATCTCCCAGTCAACCATAACTCCTCACTCCCCGCCGCGCGTCCGCTTTCTGACCGTTTCCGGTGCGGCGGGCGCGAAAGCGAATTCCTTGAATAATGATGAAGCTTAGAACTGTTGCGGCGCGCCTTGCCCGCGGAACCCTGCTCGGACTGTCCCTGCTCAGTATTGCCATCAGTGCCAGCTTTGCCGCCGACAACGAAAAGACGCCGCAGAATCCTTGGGATTTGAACACGCTCTTCCAGGCGCCGAAATTCCAGCCCGCCGCCGGGTTCGACACGGAGGGCGTCCGCGGCGTCTTCTTCGACGGCCTGCCGTGGAAAGGGAAGCCCACCCGTGTGTTCGCATTTATCGGCATGCCCGACCACAAGGCCGGTGAAAAAGTCCCCGCGATGGTACTGATTCATGGCGGCGGCGGCACGGCCTTCGCCAAGTGGGTGCAATTCTGGAACAGTCGCGGTTACGCCGCCATCGCGATGGACACCTGCGGCAGCGTGCCCCGGGGCAAATCCGGAGACTGGGAGCGTCACGAAAACGGCGGCCCCGGCACGGCGCCGAACGGCACGGGCCGCTTTGCCCAGATCGATGAGCCGCTCGAGGACCAGTGGACCTATCACGCCGTCGCTGACGCGATTCTCGCCAACTCGTTGCTGCGATCAATGCCGGACGTGGACAAGGACCGGGTCGGTCTCACCGGCATCTCGTGGGGCGGCTTTGTCACATGCATCGTGGCCAGTCTGGACGACCGGTTTCGATTTGCCGCACCGGTCTATGGTTGCGGATTCATTGGCGACAACTCCACGTGGCTTCCCAATTTTATGGGGATGGGCAAGGAAAAGGCCGCCAAATGGCTGCGCTACTGGGATCCCTCGCAGTATCTGCCCCTCGCGAAAATACCCTTCCTGTGGCTGACCGGTTCCAACGACTTCGCCTACCCGCTCGACTCGCACCAGAAATCCTACCGCAGCCCGGCCGGCGAGCGCACGCTCTGCGTCAAGGTCCGCATGCCGCACGGTCATATCCGAGAAAGCGAGAACGCGAAGGAGATTTGCGCCTTCGCCGACCATGTCCTGCGAAACGGCCCGCCGCTGACGCGCATCACCAAACAAGGAACCGGCGAGGGCAAAGTGTGGGCCACCTTCGAAGCCACCACCCCCATCACGAAGGCGGAACTCAACTTCACCAGGGATACCGGGGATGGGGTGCATATCAGGTATGTGCGTGTCGCCAACACGAGGACATGGAGTAAACGAACCTGGGAAACAATTCCGGCCGATCTCGACACCGCGCAGCACAAAGTGACCGCAGCGATACCCGCCGGAGCAACGGTCTGCTACCTCAATCTCATCGACGAAAATGGCCTCGTCGTCAGCACCGAACACGTCGAAGCGGCCGCGGGCGCGATGGAAGGCGAGATGATGCGCATTGTGACGAAGACTGGCCGCGTCGAGCCGGTGGATTCGGTGTCGCAGAAGGTGCAAAGCACGAGCGGCGGCGGGCACCTGTGGTGGCGGGATGGGCAGAAGCCGGGTGACGCGCTGATCCTTGGATTCACCGTGCCGCAGGGCGGCAAGCAGCGGGTGTTCGGGCGATTCGTCAAGGGGATGGAGTTCGGCATTGCGCAGCTGGCGATCAACGATGTGAAAGCGGGCGAGCCATTGGACTTCTACAATGACGTGGTGGGGCTCACGCCCGAGATCGAGATTGGCACCTTCGACCTCACTGCCGGCGAGAACCAGATGGCGATCACGATCAATGGGGCCAACGAGAAGGCGGTAAAGTCCTAGATGGTCGGGCTCGACTATGTGCGGTTTGAACCGGTGATCCGCAGTGATCTGCTCAAAAACCGCTGACGCGCAGCTCCCCGAAATACCCACACGATCCTCATGACACCAACAATGATTCTTAGCGCCGCCGCCCCGTTTGCCGTCGCCGCCTTTTTGTTCACCGGAGGCTTTGCTTCTGCAGCAGCCGAGCCGCCGGCGGGCGAGCCCGCCGTGCTTCCGAGGAAACCGGGTGTAGTCACGGATGGCGAGCTCCGCTCGAGTGTTGAGCAGGCCTGGCGTGCCTCCTGGGAGCGTTTCTATCACGACGGCACACACCTGTTTTACGATTTCGTCTGCAGCCTCGATCCGGACAAGCGCTGGGCGGGCTTGCCCACCCCGGAAGAGGCTCGCCGAGCGTATCCCAACCCCAACGGCTGGGGCACAGGCATGGAGGACTGCGCCATCAGCGGTGGCTTGATGATGGCCATGGTTTGCGACCGTTTTGCGGCCACCCAGGATGCCGCCCTCCGCTCCTACGCCCAAAAGATTTTTGCCGGCTTGACCTCGCTGGGCACTCTCGGTGCAACGGACGGCTTCGTCATCCGGGGGCTTTGTCCCGCGGACGGCAGATCGCACTATCCCGAGAGCTCCCGGGACCAATACACGTGGTACGTTTACGGGCTGTGGCGCTATTTTCAGTCTCCGCTTTCGCAACCGGAGGAAAAAAACGCCATTCGCCCGATCCTCTCGGCGATCTGTGCCCGCTTGGAGCGGAATGTCGTGGCTGCAAATGGTTACCGGATCGGCAAGGACACCGGCGAGTTCGACAGCATTGTGGACAAGATGTGGGAAAACAAGGCTCACGAAGTGGCACGGCTGCCCATGATTTACGCCATCGGCGCGGAGGTGACTGGCGATCCTCACTGGCAAGACCTCGCCGAGCGCTACGCGCCGGAAGCGGCTGCGAAATCGAAGGAGGAATCCACGAAGACTCCTTATGCGCTGTTGCAGCAGCAGGTCTCCCTGAGTGCCCTGTATGCTCTGGAAAGAAAACCGGAATTGAAGCAACAATGGCTTGAAGCGATGCGCGTCGTGGCGGACCGGGCCGAGGGTTACCTGACAGGGTGCCTGCAATACTCGGCGCCCAGCGCCACCGATGTCAGCCTCGACTGGCGGACCTGGCCGCTGCGCAATGGCTCCGGAGGTTACAAGGTGCCAACCCATCCCGCGAGCATCAAAGCGGAAGTCCGCGCCATCCGGGAGCCTGCCGAGGCGGCCTTGACTCTGCTTCTGTGCCCGCAACGATCGCTGACGCCCGAGCAAACTGTCTTGCTGCGACACATGATCGCCCAGGTTGATTCCACGAAGGTGGTGTTCTACGGGCACTACTACACCCAGGCCGCATTTTGGAAGGCCGTAACCCTCGGACACATCCAGCTCCCACAGCCATGAACACCGACAACAGATCCCTCCTCAAGTCGTTGTCCCTTTTGTCGGCAGCCCGGTTTCGCCTGCGAACGTGGGGAGTCAACGCTTCAATGCTTCGCTCCCCAATCTAAGGCACTGCGCGCTTCGGAAAACCTTCCTGAGAGGAGAATCTTATCTTGTGCTCAGGCCACTCTGAATCGCGCCGCCTGTCATCACCTCGCGAATCTCATTTGAACGGATTGTTCACGCGCAAATCCATACCCTCTCCCAGCAGAAGATTACTGGTGGCATAACGTAATTACGCAGTCTGTTCGGAAGACATGTGGAATCTGATGTCGGCCCCAATAGAAGCAACTGGTTCGCGCCACGTCACCCCGGTCGGAACTCAACGGTCAGTGACGCCAAACCTGGCAATGATCCATCGGTTTTTCCGCTCGTTTTGATATGAAAGAAATATTTCACATGTGTGTTGGCGGCGCTTATAACGGCGAAAGGGTGCACTCCTTCAAAGCTCTTCCCCTCCCAGGTTTGGGTGCCATGAAGTCGGCGGAAGTCTCTCAAAGCGAGCAGGTAAACTGTCGAAAAGCCGCTGATAAAAGGAGTTTTCACCGGTAGTCCAGCGTGATGCGTCTTTAAGTATAATGCACTTATGAAAAACGTCTTTATCTCCACCCAGCGCTGCCTGGACCGCCGGCAGTTTCTGCGGGGCGCCGGGGTGGCGCTCGCCCTGCCGTTTCTCGACGCGATGCGCCCTGCTTTCGGGGCCGCAGCGGCGTCCGCCCCGCCCCGTCGGATGATTGCGATCCAGACGAACATGGGGATCCTGCCGCAGTTCTTCTTTCCCGAGAAGGACGGTCGTGACTACGAACTGACACCTTACCTGCAGAAACTTGCCGCCAGCCGCGATGCATTCACGGTGTTCTCCGGAACGAGCCTCCCGGGCGTGACCGGCGGACATGTGGCCGAAAAATGCTTCCTCACCGGGACGCCGCATCCGGAACGGGGGGGCTTCCGCAACGGCATCTCGCTCGATCAGTTCGTCGCCGAGAGGATCGGCAACCAGACGCGGCATCCGTCGCTCGTGATTGCCAGCAGTTTCGAAGGCCAGTCGCTGAGCTACACGAGGAACGGCGCGAAGATTCCGGCGGAAAACAGCCCCAACAAGCTGTTCCGGAGGCTTTTCACCGCAGGCAAGCCGGAGGAAGTGGAGTTGGCGATCCAGAAGATAAAGCGGGGGCAGAGTCTGCTTGATTTTGTCGGCGGTCAGTCGCGGCGGCTTTCGCGGGAGTTGTCGCCGGGCGACCGGCAACGGATGGAAGAGTATTTTACGGCCGTGCGGGAACTCGAGCAGCGGTTTGAGAGCGAGGAAGGCTGGGAACGCAAACCAAAGCCGACGGTGGACGCCCAGCCGCCGACGGACGATATGGAGCAGCAGGCGTTTGCCAAGCGGATGAAGCTTTTCTTCGGCGTCCTCAAGGTGGCGCTCGAGACCGATTCGACACGAACCGTTTCCTTCTTCGTCGACGCGTATCCCATTCATGCCATCACGCACCATGGCAACCGTCCTAAAGAACTCGCAGACCTTCAGAAATTCGAGGGCGATCAATTCGCGGCGCTTGGGGGCTTTCTGGAGTCGTTAGCCGCGGCGAAGGAAGAGGGTAAGACGTTGCTCGAGAGTACAATGGTGCTGTACGGCACCTGCATGGGCAGCGCCAATTCCCATTCCAACGTGAATCTGCCGGTGCTGCTGGCGGGCGGCGGTTTCAAGCATGGCCAGCATCTGGCGTTTGACAAGGTGCACAACTACCCGCTCTCGAATCTGTTCGTCTCGATGCTGCAGCGGCTGGGAATCGAGACCAGCGAGTTTTCGACGGGAAGGGAGACGATGCGCGGACTCGAAATCGTGTGACCTTATGAAGCGACTCCTTATTTTTCTTTTCGCTGTTTCCTTCGCATCTGCCGCGATTCCCGGGTTTCTCGAGACCCACTGTGTGAAGTGCCACGATGCAGAAGAAAAAAAAGGCAATGTGGACCTGACCTCCTTGCTGCCCTTTAACGCGTCCAATCCTGACACGTTCGCCAAATGGGTCAAAATACACGATGTGATCGACTCTGGGGAAATGCCGCCGCCCAAAAAGCCGCGGCCGCCGCAGGGCGATCGGACGGCGGTGACGAGGGAACTCGCATCGGCGTTTGTTTCGGCGGAACGCGCGCGGCGCCTCGGCGAACCGAGGACGACGGTACGTCGGTTCACGCGTGCCGAGTATGAGAACACGATGCGCGACCTGTTCGACCTTCCCGGTGTCGCGGTCAGAGAGTTGCTTCCCGCCGATGGCTCCGCCCATGGTTTCGATAACAACGCGGATGCGCTCGATATTTCGCACGTCAACATGGCGGCGTACCTGGAGGCTGCGGAGGCCGTTTTCGACGTTGCGATTGCGCAGCAACCAAAGGCGCCGGAGGTGAGGAAGCAGCGGATGTCGCTTGCCATGTCGGCCGCCGGGCACGTGTCGGTCTCGGGAGACTGCGTGCTGCTCAAGGACAAGCGGCCTGACCCGAGAATGCCTCCGGCCACAAGCTTCGGGCACGTCGATGTGCAATCCCACATAAACATGATATTTCATGACGCCGGCACCGTGGGTGTGTTCCGTCAGGGGGACGATTTTCAGAATTACCTCTCGCAGTTTGTGGCGAGCTATCCGGCGAAGTATCGAGTCCGGACGTCGCTGTGGAGCTTTACCTGGGACAAGGGTGAGATCCTGCCTTCGCGTGGCACCGAGGTGGCACGTCTGATGACTGTGCATCTCACCGGCAACGGCTCGGGCGAAGGCCATCCCAGCGACCTGATCGCCTACTTCGACGCGCCTTCAATCGCCGAGCAGGTGCACGAGGTCACGACCTGGTTCAACTGCAGCGACACGATCTGCTTCACTGCCGAGTCGTTACTGCGTCCGATCGCCAACAGAGGGACTCCGGGCGGGATCAAGAATTACCCGGTTCCGGTTCCGGGCATCGCCTGCGACTACGTCGAGGTCGAAGGGCCGCTCTATGAATCGTGGCCGCCGCCCAGCCATGTGCGGCTGTTCGGAGACCTGCCGCTGGTGGAGTTCAAGGCCGATGAGCATCCGGGCGTGCGTCCTCCGCCACGGCAGCCGATCCGCCCCATCGGCGGCCACCATGCCCTGAACAAGCCCGAGACCGTCAAGGGCGTATGGACTGTGAAGAGCGAGCGTCCGCTGGAGGACGCGGATCGACTGCTCGCCGACTTCCTCCCCCGTGCGTTCCGGCGGCCGGTGGCAGACGCGGTGCGCCAGGAGTATGTCGCCCAGGTGGCCGCCCGGCTCGAGGCCGGCGACTGCTTCGAATCCGCGATGCGCTGGGCCTATCAACTGTCGCTGTGTTCGCCGGATTTCCTCCATCACATGGTGCCATCCGTTGCCCTCGGGAGGGCGCTCAACGATGATGCCCTGGCCAACCGTCTCGCCTACTTTTTGTGGAACGGGCCGCCCGACGGCCGCCTGCGGGAGCTTGCCGCGGGGAAAAGGCTGCACGCCCCGGAAGTCCTGACGGCGGAAGTCGAGCGGATGTTGGGCTCGGAGAAGTCGCAACGGTTTGTGGAAAATTTCCTCGGCCAGTGGCTGAAGCTGCGGACGATCGGGATGAATGACGTGGACAAGGTGCTTTATCCCGAGTTTCAGAAATACCTGCAAGACTCGATGGTCGAGGAGACCCGAGCGTATTTCCGCGAGATGATCGACCGCAACCTCGATGCGGCGCATCTGGTGAAGTCGGACTTTGCGATGCTCAACGAGCGGCTGGCCACGCACTACGGTATCGAAGGCGTGGAGGGGACAAAGATCCGCCGCGTGGCACTGCCTGCGGAAAGCCCTCGGGGGCCGTTCCTGACGCAGGGTGCGCTCCTCAAAATCACGGCCAACGGCACGGTGACGTCGCCGGTGCTCCGCGGGTCGTTTGTGATGGAGAGGCTGCTTGGCCGGCCGCCGGAGCCGCCTCCGGCCAATGTTCCGGCGGTGGAGCCCGACGTGCGTGGAGCGACGACGATCCGTGAGCAGCTCGCACTCCACCGCGACAACCAGAGCTGCGCGGGTTGCCATGCGAAGTTCGACCCGGCGGGGTTCGCACTGGAGTCGTTCGACGTGATTGGCGGCGAGAGGACCCGGTACCGGGCGACGCGCGAGGGAGCGGGTGAATTCGCCCCCCGTTCTGCCGCCTTCACGAAACTTGGCATTGGCGGAGGCTTTAAGATCGGACGCGAAGTTGATCCGTCGGGAGAGCTCGCGGATGGGCGCAGTTTTCGGGAGGTGCGAGAGTTTCAAAGCCTCATGGCACAGGATGCGAATATGCTGCTCACAAACATGGCAAAGCAGTTCCTCGTCTACTCGACCGGACGTGAGGTTTCGTTCGGAGACCGCGACGCCGTGGAGGGGATCGTCGCCCGGACCGCGGCAAATGGGGGCGGCATGCGCACGCTCATCCACGAGATTGTGTGCAGCAAACTGTTTCAGACGCCGTGACACTCAGTCCCACCGATACCACGCACATGACACCCACAAAGACTCACGACGCTGTGCGCCCCGGGATCTCCGTCTTGATTCTGCGGCGAGGCGCAAGCCTTGTTGTCGCCCGCCTGGCCGTCTTCGCACTCTTGTGCGTCGCCATTACCACACTGAGCCTGGCGGGCAGGGCTGCCGAAACGCCGGCCGGCACGGTCCGCGTCACTTGGCAGATCCGGGGCATCTTCGGCCCCGAGCGTCAAGCCGACCTGCAGGCTCTGTTCGCCGAGGAACTCCCGGAGATCAAGGTCGTGGACGTCGACATGGCCAACGCGGAGGCGACGTTCGAGTTTGATCCGGCGGTCGCGTTTGACCCGCGGCTCAAGAATGCCAAACCGGACGCGCTGCTGTTCTCGTTCAACGGGAAACTCCTGCGCGCGTCGCGATCCACCTTTTCCGCTCATCCCCGCCGGAACAAGCCCCTGGAAAAGCTCCTCTGGATCGAGATCCCTTTCGAGGGACTGGACTGCAAGGCATGCGCGTACGGCGTCTACTCGATCCTTATGCGGATCACGGGTGTAGAGCAGGCGACGGCCGACACCCGCACCGGCCTGGCGACCGTCCTCCTCGACCCCGAAATCACCAACGAACAGGCGATCCGGTGGAAGCTCCGGGAGCAGGCGGTGGGCGGCACGACGTTTCAGTACTCAGCGGGCATCCACCGGGAAGGCACGATTGACGGCGCCTGGAGGCGGTGGCCGGCCGTGCCTCCCGCCCCATCCGGCGCCCCCGCCCCCTCGGTCGGGGCCGACCGGCCACCTGGGGACATCCAGTGGGTCTCTCCCGCGTTCGCCGGCATCGCTGGCGGCAGCTACCAAAGGGGGAACGTCACTGGCGACGGCGACATAAATCACGCCCTCGTGCAGACGGTGACGCTCGGCGACTATTTGCTGGCCACGACGGCGACGACCAGGTCGCAGTGGGACGCCGTGCGGACTTGGGCTGCGGTCCATGGTTACACCGATCTCGCCGCGGGGGCCGGACGGGCGGGCGACCATCCCGTGCACACGGTTAGTTGGCACGACGTCGTGAAGTGGTGCAACGCCGCCAGCGAACGGGATGGACTGAAACCCTGCTACACGGTGGATAAGACCGTGTACCGAACCGGCGTGAGCGATGCGGTGGCATGTGATTGGAAGGCCGATGGCTACCGCCTGCCCACCGAGGCCGAGTGGGAAGTTGCGGCCCGGGGCGGTCTCGTAGGGAAACGCTTTCCGTGGGGTGACACGATTTCCCACGACCAAGCCAACTACATCGCCCACCCCAAAGAGAAGTATGACGCGAGCGGGAAGACGCCGGGCCATCACCCGCAGTTCGCCGTGGTCGGGGCCGCGGGGACCAACCCCGTGAAGAGTTTCCCTCCCAACGGTTACGGGCTCTTCGACATGGCCGGCAATGTATCCCAGTGGTGCTGGGACTGGTACGGCGGTTACGGCGAAACGCCGAAGCCAGACCCGAAGGGGCCCGCCACGGGTTCGATCCGGATCCTGCGGGGAGGCCACTGGAACCGCGAAGCCTGGAAGGGAGCGGGCTGCGCCTACCGTCTGTGCGGCTTTCCCACGCTCGCCAGCACAAACGTCGGGTTCCGTCTGGCGCGGAGTGGCTCCACTGGGAATCCGCCGGCCCCTCGGCCAAATCCGAGCCTTCGACGGGAAGGGAACTGAATGGCTGGGCATGGATAAAAAGCTCTGCCAGTGAATGGGATGGTGACATCCTCCCGGTGCGGAGCTTCCTGAAAAAGAACCCGTCATTCGCTGGCACCTTATCCGCTCCTCCCATGAAGCTGCTTCTCGCCTCCCTTGTTTGCGCTCTGCTCGTACTCTCGGGCAGTGCAGCCGCCGTACCCGCGTCCCCCCCGAACATCATTCTCATTTTTTGCGACGACCTCGGGTACGGCGACCTGGGTTGCTATGGGGCCAAAGACATTCCCACCCCGCATCTGGACCGCATGGCGGCCGAAGGCGTGCGTTTCACGGACTTCTATACAGCCGCCTCGGTCTGTATGCCTTCCCGCGCTGCCCTGCTCACAGGGTGCTACCCTCCGCGCGTCGGCATCACCGGAAACGTCCATCCCCATGAAAACTGGGGTCTGCATCCCCGCGAAACCACCATTGCTGAACTCCTTGAGAAAAAAGGCTATGCGACGGGAATCATCGGCAAGTGGCATTTGGGGCACCGGGAGGATCTGTTGCCCTGCAATCAGGGTTTCAAGGAATCGTACATCCTCCCATACAGCCACGACATGTACAGGGGAGCGCCCTGGGGCAACGGTTTTACGAACCAATTTCCAAAGGACTTCGTTCCCATTCTTTCCGGCACGGCCGAAGTCGGAGAACTGCGCACGCTCAAGGATTTCTCGGGGTTGACGCAGCGCTTTCACGAAGAGGCGGATGCCTTCGTGCGCAGGCACGCCGGCAACACTCCGTTTTTTCTGTACCTGGCCCACACGGCGCCGCATCTGGAGATCCAGCCCGCGCCTGCATGGGCGGGAAAAACAGCCCGCGGCCCTTACGGCGATGTCGTCGCGGAACTCGACGCCTCCATCGGACGGCTCTTCGTCACGCTGAAAGAAACGGGCCTTGAAGAGAGCACCCTCGTCATCTTCACTTCGGACAACGGCCCCGCCCACATCTACCAAAAACCCGCGTTTCCCGGAGGGAGCGTGGGACCGCTCAGCGGAGGCAAAAATTCCTTGAACGAGGGCGGCTTCCGGATGCCGGCCATTTTCCGCTGGCCCAGAACGCTTCCTTCCGGAAAGACGTGCCGGACGCCCGCCTCGACACTGGATGTGCTTCCCACGTGCGCAGCGCTCGCGGGCGCCAACCTGCCCGACGCGCGCATCGACGGCAAAGACCTCCTGCCCTTGCTGCGGGAAAGTGTGCACGCCCCGCCGGTCCGAGACCCTTTTCTGTATTTCATCGGCGCCAGTTTGGAAGGAATCCGCTCCGGCAAATGGAAATTCTGGCTCCGGACAGGCCGGCTTTACGACTTGGACTCCGACGCCGCGGAAACCACAAACCTCGCCGCCGCGCAGCCCGAAACAGCCGCTAACCTCGCCAAGCTCGCCGCGGAAATGGGCGCCGAGGTCGCCTCCAACGCCCGCAAACGCAGCGACGCTCCCTGAACGATTTTGCCGGACCTCGGGTGGTGTGCTGGAAGATTTAAACCAGCGTATCTGTTAATGGCATCCACAAAAAGCCGCTTGCCCGGCCGTTCTCCACTCTTGGGGAATGTTCGAAGGTCTCCAACGGCTGCATCACCGTGGCGCCGGCCCCCCGGTGACATTCGGCGCCCGCTAAAATCGCAATTGCGGAAACAGTCTTGCCTCCGGCAAAGTGCGAGTAGTCCGAAGCTGCGGCGTTGTTTAGATCAACGTCAAACCCCGGGAGGACGTTCGACGACTGGGAGCAGGCTGCCGGTCACCTTTTTATCCACCTAAAACCAAAACCATGAAACTCCCCGCCATTACATTTCTGAGCCTCGCGCTCGTCGCGAACATCGCCTTTGCTCTTGATCCCCACGTCGAAGCGGTCCTTCGCACCGTTGAAGGAGCGAGGGGTAAAGTGGAAAAAACTGAGGACGGCCAGAGCCTCAAGCTCGTCGATCTCGCCGTGCCGAACGCGGGTCCGCACGACCAGCGCAAGGAGGATCCCTTTGATGCGGCCTTCTTTGAGCATCTCGGGCACATCAACACACTCGAGTCGTTGAACGTCATCGCCACGAAGTTGAACGACGAGTGGATGCCGCACATTGCGAAGCTCACGAATCTCAAGACCCTGCGTTGCACCAATAACGGAAAGCTCACGGATGCAGGAATGGTGCAGCTCGCCGGTGTGATGAAAGGAGTGGAAAGTTTCGCCTTCGTGGGTACCGCTATCACCGGGCGGTCTTACGCGCAGTTTGACGTTTTAACGAAGCTGGTGAAAGTAACCCACCGCGGCAGCAGCATCGATGATGAAGGTTTGAAGGAGCTTTGTGATCATCTGCCGAACTTGGAATACATCAGTCTCGCGCACGCCAAGTTCACCGATGCCGGAGCGCCGAACCTCGCGAAGCTCACCAAACTCAAAGGCCTCGACCTCGGTTCCTCGAAAGCCACCCCCGCGGCACTGGCTCATCTTGCGAAACTGCCGCTTGAATTTTTGGAGCTCGGCGACAACTTCGGAACTGCTGAATCGATCCCGGTGATCAAGGGCATCACCACGCTGCGCCGCGTCACGATGACCCGCATCGCGAAGGTGACGGATGCCGATTTGAAGACGATCGCGGGTCTTACGCAGCTCGAAAGCCTCGAACTCGACGACGTCCCGTTTCCTGAGGAGCGACTGTCCGTGCTCAAGGACTTTGGCTTTCTCAAAGTGCTGAAACTCGTTGACCGCAAGAACGGCTACCCCGTGGAAATCCAGGCCAAAATCAAAGCCCTGCTGCCCAATCTCGAAGTGAAGTTCACCCCGTGATTTCATGACCGAGACAAGGCTCAGACATCCTGAAGTCTCGGGGAAAGGGATGATCGCAGTGGAACATAGCTGACCCCGAGTTTGCCTTCTTAGGTGTCTAGGAGCCCGTTGTAATTGCATAACCCCTTCTCGTTGAGAGGGGAGTGCCGAAGGTGGGACTCGAACCCACACACCCTTACGGATACCAGATTTTGAGTCTAGCGCGTCTGCCATTCCGCCACTTCGGCTTGTGTTTCCAGACGCCAATTTCACTTCCCAGAAGAATCTCCGGGACCAAATCGGCGCTGAGTTCAAAATCCTACGCTAACCAGCCCCGCCTTCGCAACCCTAGAATGTAATGACTTCGCTAAAATCTAGAATTTATTTTCATGGTGATCAGTCACCGTGAATTACAGGACATTGCCGAGTGTGTGGCCGCCACAAATGTCTGTAGACGCTTTCACATTAATAAAGCGGCGGAGAGCACTTTGATGCCCGCCGCCGCTGTTATTCATTGAAAGGCCTTTTTGAGCCTTGAGTTTATTGCTTATTTGCCAGCCTTCGCCGCCACGGCCACCAACTCATACCGGTGGGGCACGGGTTGATTCACTTTGTAGATTTCATCCTCCAAGGCGCGCGCTGTTTCCAGCAAGGCTTGCACCCGCGTCTTCATCGCAGCGTGGTACGCCGCAAATTCCTCCTTCGCTGCTCCTTCCTCAGGTGTTCCCACCGCTTTGTTCATCTTGTTGCGCACCCCTTTGAGTTTGGCGTACTCGCCCCGAATGCCGGAGTACGCCTCCTTGTTCCGCCGCTGGTTGAGCTCCGCAACCTTGAATGCCTGCTGGTACTGCGGGGTCGCCGTGTTTTCTTCCAACTCCACCCCAGACGCTAGCTGTCCGTCGGTCCATTTTCCCACGGGCTGCCCGTCGATGCGCATCTCATAAGTCCCGGGAGCCAAGTTGCGCACCGTGACTTTTTCATTGCTCATCCGATGCCCGGCGTGGGTGAGTTTGTACCCCTCGGCCGCATCCGCAGGGACCACCCAGGGGAGGGCGTTGGCTCGGGCCGTGAAAGTCACGGTGTCTCCGCCCTGCAATTCGTTCACCTTCGCATTGGACGCTGTGGCGAGCCATTGGCCGTCTTTCTTGAAAATGGTGATCCCAGAGACTTGGGACTTTACCGCCATGTCAGAGAGCAGCGCGCTCGCCATCACAAACTGTCCGGCGGCGGCGGGGTGCACGGCGTCGGGGATCATAGTCCACTCGGGCTGGGTGCGGCGTTGTTCGAAGGTCAGTTGGTTGAGCGGGGTATACATGTCCACGAACCCCAGACCACGCTGCTGCGCCATTTCACGCAGCCACGCCCCAAAGAGGGAAAGGACGCCATTATAATAGGTGTCGCGGGGTTCCAGCGCTTTTTGGCGCAGACGCGCCGCGCGTGCGTCGTGCATGGTGGGGGTCATCGGGACTGCGGTTGCGCCGATTTCTTTGATCCTGTCGAGCACCGTGGTCATGCCCGCCTGGTAGCGGTCAAAAATGGCTTGGTCGTACCCTTTGTAGCCGCCGTCATTCATGCCCAGGAGGATGGTGACCACCCTGGGTTTGTAGGCCGCAACGTCCTCCTCGAAACGGTCGATCGCGTTTTGGGCAGTGTCGCCGCCGACGCCCGCATTATGGAAATGGATGCGGCGGTCCGGGTAACGGGTGTAGAAGTAGTCCTCCACGTATTGGGTGTAGAGGCACTGGTGGGTGATGGAGTCGCCTAGAAAAACAAAACTATCGCCGTCCTTGAGGTCCACGCGCGGGGCGATGGAGGGGAAGGCGCCGGAGGTGGAAGCCGGTGCAGGAGCGGGGGTCTGCGCGCACAGAGGCGTGATGGCTCCGCAAAGAACGAAAACAAGGGAGGTGAACTTTCGTGTGGTCATAAGAATAGGGTGGAGGGATCGCTCGTGTCGGTTGTGATACGGGCAAAAAAGAAACCCCGGAGAAGGCAATCTCTTGGCCTTGCTCCGGGGTTTTTAAGCGACGGACCGCCTTGCGCGGGCTGAAACCTCAGGCGAGGTGGGTTTCGGGTTCCGCTGGCTTCGGAGCGCGCCAGGCCACGGGGAGCCGGTTGCCATTTTGTGCGGCGCGGAATTGGACGTCACCTTCGGCGGTCACACTCAAGTGGCATTCGACGGGGGCGCTGGTATCGGCGTTACCGACCATGAAAGTTCCGAGAGCGAGCGGGGCTTGTGGGCCGCCCGATTCCCCCTGTTGCAGGTGGACTTGAGTGACGCCATCCTGGGGGACTTTCCAAGGAAAGGTGCCCTCGGCGGGGAGGCTGCGGCCGGCGCCGATGATGATGCCCCCGTCGCCATCGGGGAGGGTGATCAGGATCGGGCGCGTCAAAGGACCGCCTTCGCGGAGTTGCAGGGGAACCCCGCAGCCCGTGAGGACGCCGGCCCAGTTTTCCAGGGTGGCGGCGGCCATGGCTTTGAATTCGTCGGGTGCATTTTCAAGCGCGAGCGCGCGGCGCAGGATCCCGGCGGCTTCGTCCTTGAACCCGTGCTGGAAGAGGGTTTGGGCGAAGTTCCAGTCGAGGCGGACCGTGTATTTGCGGCTTTCGATGGCCGGGCGGATCTGGGTGGTGAGGCGGTTGAGTTCGCGGGCTTCGCCCAGAACGGCGGAGAGGTGGAGGAGGACTTCTTCCTGCTCGGGGGCGAGGGCGAGCGCGTTATCCGCGTGGCGCAGGGCGGCGGCGGTGTCGCCCCGGGTCCGGGAGATCGAACTTGCGATGAGATGGCCCATCCAGGAACCGTCCTGTTTGGCCCAGTTGGAAAGAGCTTCCTCTTTGGCGGGGTCGTGTTCGCCCTGGGTCAGTTCAAAATAAATGCCGATGGCGGCGTGGAAATTGGGGTCGCGTTTGAGGACATTTTCAAGCGCCGCCTTTTCTTGTTCAGGCTGGCCGACGGCATTGTAGGCCTGTGCGAGATGCATGAAGCCGCTGGCGTCATTGGGCTCGAGCTCTGTGTAGCGCTGGACCATTTTGAGGACGTCTTCATGGCGCTGCGCCGCACGGTAGGCGGTGGCCAGCATCATGACGGTGCGAGCGTGGTCGGGGCGGACCTCGAGGGCCTTTTCCAGAGCGGTGGTGATGACGTCCAGAAGCAGGCCGTCGCGCATCAACTGGTCGGCGAGGGCGAGCAATTGGTCGGGTTCGCTGGCGAGATCTTCGATTTGGCCGGAGATCATCTGGCGGAAAGTGGCGAGATCGACGTAGCCCACGGACTTTTCGTCGGGCTGGCCGTCGTCGGTTTGGCGCATCAGGCGCACGAGTTCGCGCAGGCGCACGAGGCCCTCCAGGGCGGTGCGGTCCTCGCCGTTTAATTCCAGAGCCTTGCGGAACGCTTGCGCGGCTTCGCCGTTGTTGCCGGTTTGGGCGAGGAGATTGCCGAGGCTTGCCCAGACGGGGGCTATGTTTTGGGCTTTTTTCAACGCGGTGTTGAGGCGTTCGAAGGCCTCCTGATCGCGGCCTTCCAAGCGGGCGAGGTTGCCAAGTTGAAACTGGACGAAGGGCGAGCCGGGATGGAGGCGGTCGATTTCTTCGAGGAGGCGCTGGCTGCGCACGATTTCGCCTTCTTCGAGGGCTTCGGAGAGGTCTTGGAAGAGGCTGGTGGCGGCGCGGAAGCCGAGCCAGGGTTCGGTTACGGCGTCGCCGAGGCGGTCAATGCCTTCCAGAAGTGTTTCGAGATTAAGGGGATGGGCCTCTGCGGCGGCCGGGTCTGCATCGGCGGGCCAGGGGATGTGGTGGGGCAGGCCATAAAAGTCTAGTTCCCAGGACTGGGAATCGATCCATTGGACGGAAGCACTCATAGAAAAAATAAAGGAGGGCCGAGCATAGCGGCTTCGAGGCGGTGCGCACGGTAAAAGCTCGGG